>JAYEOM010000027.1:0-54872 GCA_034722955.1 Campylobacterota bacterium | reverse complement strand
ATGATGAGGTGATCTCTAGAGTTGTAAAAGAGTTTGAAGAAAAGAAGGTAGATTCTGTTTTCGCCGATTTGGTCTATGTGAAACCTGATAATCTTAATAAGTATGTCAGACGATACTCTTCCAAAAAATTCAAACCGTCAAAATTTGCTTATGGCTGGATGCCGGCACATCCGACATTTTTCGTAAAAAAAGAGTTCTATGACAGATTCGGCCTCTATAAGACCGACTATATAATTGCAGCGGATTATGAGCTGCTTATAAGATTCCTGCATAAAAACAGCCTCTCATACAGCTATATCGATGCTGTTTTAACGGTGATGAGAATGGGGGGAGTGAGCACAAGCAATTTGAAAAGCAACTGGATCTTAAATAAAGAGATCTTGCGCGCCTGCCATGAAAATGGGATCAGGACGAGTCTGGCGAAGATCTACTCCAAGTACCCGAAAAAAATATTGGAGCTTTTTAAAAAATGAAACTTCTACTCACAGGAAGCTCCGGCTTCATAGGCAGCTATTTTCAAAGCAACTACAGCGACAGGTATAATATAGAGACTTTCTCTTTTTTAAAGGATGAACTGGATAGCCTGGATCTTACACAGATCGATACCGTCGTGCATCTTTCGGCGCTGGTACACCAAATGGGCGGAGCGGCAAAAGAGGAGTACCAGAGGGTCAATGTGGACAATACGCTGGCATTAGCGCAGAAAGCGAAGCAGAGCGGCGTGAAGCAGCTTATCTTTATGAGCAGTGTCAAAGTCTATGGTGAAGAGACTGATGGGTCATATACGGAAACAACGAAATGCAAGCCCCTGGATGATTACGGCATTAGTAAACTCGAAGCCGAAAACCGGCTCAGGGAGATGGAAGATGATGACTTTATCGTTTCTATACTCCGTACCCCTATCGTCTACGGCAAAGGGGTGAAGGCAAACATCCTCAACCTGGTAAAACTGGTAGATAAAGTGCCCGTCCTGCCTTTCGGCGGCATCGACAATAGGCGAAGCATGGTCTACATCGGCAATCTCTGCGATATGATCGAGAGGCTATGTGAAAGTAAAACAGGAGGCACTTTTCTGGCCGGTGATGATCAGCCGGTCTCTACAACGGAGCTGATAAAGATCATCGCCAAGGTGAGAGGCAGGAGAGTAACGCTGCTCGCTCTTCCGCTCTTTCCGCAGCTGTTGAAATCAGTCAAGCCATCATTTTACAAGCGGCTTTATGAGAGTCTGGAAGTAGATAACAGCTGGACAAAAAAGATGCTTGGCTTTGAGAACAGGGTAAGTACGCAAGAGGGGATCAAGCTAATGTTAAATGGTAAATTTTAAATGTTGAATGTTTATATAGTATTGTTTATATTGTCATTCGGGTTAACATACTTGGTAAAAAACTATGCCATCAAAAAGTCGCTGATGGATATCCCCAATGACAGGAGTTCGCATGCGGCACCTACGCCTCATGGCGGGGGTACGGCCATCGCTGTGACTTGGTTTGCCGGCATTGGCTATCTGTTCGCTGTTGATCAGATCTCATCAGACCTATTTTATGCCTTGATGGCCGGAGCGGTGATCGCACTGGTCAGTTATCTGGATGATCTGTATGAACTGAGACCGAAGGTGAGGATTGCGGCGCAGCTTTTTTCAGCGCTGGCGGGGCTCTGGTTTTTAGGCGGCTTGAACGTACTCGACTTTGGACTCTTCACGATAGAAAATCAGATCATCACCAACACCATAGCCGTCATCGCCATCATCTGGTTCATCAACCTCTATAATTTTCTCGACGGCATAGACGGATATGCAGGAAGTGAAGCCGTCTTCTTGGGCATCGCTGGCTATCTACTCTTCGGTGAAGTCCACTTTTTGGTATTCGTCGCTTCCGTCTTGGGATTTTTGGTTTGGAACTGGCATAAGGCGAAGATCTTTATGGGGGATGCAGGGAGTACACTTCTAGGATACAATATCGCCATCTTTGCCATATATTACCAAAATCATGGCACCTCAATCATCATCTGGTTAATACTATTTGCTCTATTTTGGTTTGATGCTACCTTTACGCTCTACAGGCGATATAGAAATAGGGAGCATCTCTTAAAGGCACATAGAAAACATGCTTACCAGAAACTCACCCAGAGTGGATGGAGTCATAGCAGAGTTGTAATCTACTCTGTGATCATCAATACTACTCTTTTTATCCTTGCTTGGCTAGCTATGAATAACCCCTCATTAGAGTTAGTTTTGTTTCTAGTTAGTATATTGTTTCTATATCTAATAGCTAGGGCTATCAATATAAAGAAAGCATTGCATATTGATGAGTGACAACTCTATTGCAGTGGTACAAATCGTCTGTTTTGTTGGAATATCCAGCTACTAAGTCATTCTTTGCTAGAATGCAAATAACATATCTATAAAGAGAACAATTAATGCATAAAAAACTTTTCCTATCTCCTCCACATATGAGTAACAATGAACACAAATATATAGATGAAGTATTTGAGAGTAACTATATCGCTCCTGGTGGTGAGTTCGTAGATAGATTTGAAGCATCTATCTGCAACTATACTGGTACCAAAAATGCATTGGCTGTGACTTGTGGCACTGCTGCTATCCACTTGGCTTTGAGGGTTTTGGGGATAGGCAAAGATGATGATGTCTTGGCATCTACTTTTACTTTCATAGGTTCTGTATCTCCTATCCTATACCAACATGCCAATCCAATCTTCATAGATAGCGAAAGAGAGAGTTGGAACCTTGACCCTAAACTTCTCAAAGAGTACTTGAAAACTGCCACAAAGAGACCAAAAGCTTTGATCCTGACTCATATATATGGACAATCAGCAGAGATAGAGCAGATAGCATCAATCTGCAGAGAGTATGGTGTCTATCTCATAGAAGATGCAGCAGAGTCGCTGGGTGCTACATATGGTGGCAAGCATACAGGAACATTTGGGGATTTTGGCATCTACTCATTTAATGGCAACAAAATAGTGACGACTAGTGGCGGTGGTATGCTAGTGAGTGACAATGCAGAGTGGATAGCTAAAGCCAAGTTTTACAGTACACAGGCCAAAGAGGATATGCTGCACTATGAGTATCTAGAGTATGGGTACAACTACCGTATGAGTAATCTCCTTGCTGCTATAGGTGTAGGGCAGATGGAAGTTATAGAGGAGAGGGTAGAGAAGAAGAGAGAGATATTTGAGTGGTATAGAGATGAACTCAAGGATCTTGATGTGGAGTGGATGCCAGAACTAGCCAAAAGTCATGGCAACAGATGGCTAACGACACTGCTCTTTAGAGATGGTGTAAACATAGATGATATCATAGATAGACTCAAGCTAGATGGCTGCGAAAGTAGACCACTATGGAAGCCTATGCATATGCAACCTCTTTTTAAAGATTCACTGAGTGTTTCCAATGGCACAAGTAGAGATCTTTTCTATCGTGGTCTATGTCTACCTAGCGGAACCAAGATGAGCAGAGAAGATGTCAAAAGAGTTTGTGGATTGATCCGCAGGAGTATCTTAGAGCAAGAGTAAAAGCCAAAGGGTGCTATATGATGCATCTGATTAAATGTCCATAGGGTATTTTGTACTATCTACACCATCTAATACCAAATCTAACTTAGGCTACCCCAAGGAGATAAACTTTCCAATAATATTTAACAATTTTCTACTGGACAAAATATGTCACCAAAATATTGTATCATCTTCCATATAAAATAAGGAGTTCCAATGAGACATATCAAAAAACAAAAACAACTAAACCAGAGAATACAAATAGACAAAACAAAACCATGGAGACTATATGGACAAGTTAAAGATTATCGCTTCAAAGAGTAACTGGATTGACTCACGAAGTGTAGAGACACTAGAGAAGATAACACATTTTAGAGGGGTTCAGCATATTGTGGGGCTTCCTGATCTGAGTGTGGGGTATGTGCCAAATGGGATGGCAATAGTGGTCAGGGATAGAATATATCCACATCTTATCGGTGGAGATATAGGGTGTGGGATGAGTCTCTTTGAGGTGAGTGTAAAGCCTCGCAAGATAAAGGTAGATAAGTTTGTCAAGCAACTCTCACGGCTAGAGTCACTAGATGATATAGAGGTTGATATGCCACGGCTAGGTTATCATCTAGGGAGTATAGGCAAAGGTAACCACTTTGCAGAGCTACACCTCGTAGATGAGGTCATAGATAGGGAGATATTTGAGAAGTTGGAGTTAAATGATAGCTCTTTGTATGTTTTGATACATAGTGGTTCTCGTGCGTTTGGGCAGATGGTCTTCGACTCTGTAGCAGGGGGCTATGAGCCAAGCGAGGGGATGGATGCTCAGAGTTCAAAGGCACAGGAGTATCTCCAAAAACACAACCAAGCGATACTGTATGCCAAACATAGTCGAGCAGAGATAGCCCGCAAGCTACTAAAAGCTATCCGGTTAGATGTGATGCCAAAACCTATCAGTGACACAGCACACAACTCTATCATCAAGCAAGATGATAACTGGCTTCACCGTAAAGGAGCCACGCCGACAGATAGTGGAGCAGTCATCATCGCAGGGAGTCGTGGAAGCCTCAGCTATCTAGTGATGCCTACAGATACCACATCACTCTCCAACTACTCTCTAGCTCACGGTGCAGGCAGAAAGTGGGAGCGGAGCAGTGCTGAAGCCAAACTACGCAACAGATATACCAAGAAGCATCTAAAACGCAGCTCTATAGGCTCTCGTGTCATCTGTTCGGATAGCAAACTCCTATACGAAGAGGCACCACAAGCCTATAAAAATATAGATGTGGTTATAGATGATTTGGTAGAGGCTGGTTTGGCTAGAGTCATCGCCTCGTTTCGTCCTATTCTCACCTACAAGGAGTCGTGATGCTGGTACATATCAGTAGTGGCAATGGAGTAGATGAGGTCTGTAGGGCATTGTGGCATTTTCTGCGATGGATAGATGGAGAGTTTGCATTTGAAGTGATAGAGCTGGATGAGGGTAGTTGTACCAGATGTTACCGCTCTATACTCCTACAAAGCGATGATAGCAGAATCCTCGCCCTAGCTGGGACACTCCTCTGGAGATCCCAAAGCCCCTTTCGCCCCAAACACAAACGCAAAAACTGGTACTTCTCTCTATCTTGTTACAGCCAGACCCATACTCATCAGATAGATAGACAAAAGATCATCTACCAAACGATGAAAAGCCCTAAAAAAGGCGGTCAACATGTCAACACTACCTGTAGCGGAGTACGAGCCATCTATCCACCATCGGGAGTAGAAGCCATCAGCTACGAAGAGCGAAGCCAACACCAAAACAAAAAAATAGCCCTAAGCAGACTTCTCCACAAAGTACAACTATTGAAACAACAGAGTATTTCTCACAATAGACAAAAACTCTGGAGAGAGGGAAAAACAGTCAGCAGAGGGGAAGCGGTGAAGGTATTTGTGGGGAGTGGGTTTGAAGAGGCTTGACAGTACTTGTGAAAAATAGATAAAAAATAAAATATATGCTAAAATAGTTTAAAAGATAGAAGGAGTGATATGATGACAGAGACACTAACGATCAAAGCCAACGATGAATATATAAACAAGATTATAAAACTACTTCAAGATTTTCCAAATAATCAAATTGAAGTCATTCGGGAGGATAAATCACCCAACAGTCAAAATTATGCTTTTGATATCTTAAATGGTCGCATCAAAGACCCTGAGAAGTGGCAACAAGAGATTAGAGAAGAGAGTGATTTTGATTTTTTCATAGATAGATTGCACAATCCTTTTTTGTAATAAAGATAAACTATGAGCCAAAAATCCAGCCTATACCGCACCATAGAGATACTAAAAGACCTCAATGATGGCAAAAAACTCTGCGTGACCAATTTAGCTACTGCTTATGAGGTGAGTGATAGGACTATTCGTAGGGATTTTGAACTGATTCGTGAGCTGTTTGGGGATTTTATGACTAAAGATGGGGAGTGTTATCAGGGGTATAGGAGGGTACTGCTAGAGGATGTGTTGAGTGCTACAGATCTGATGACTCTGGCAAATATAGTCAATCTTTTTGGTATGACAGATAAGCAGAGTCTGATATCTGAGAAGACCAAGGGACTTATCAAAACATCTCTAGAGGTTTACGACTTCAAGTCCCGTCCATTTGAAAATATGCAAAACAGAGAGGTACTTAAAAAGCTAGAGCACTCTATCAGGTTCAAAAAAGAGATAAAGATAGTATATATGACTGAACGCATCAAAACCCAGCGAAGATTTCACCCCTACAAGATACTATTTCTCAATGAAAACTTCTATCTAGTAGGTGAGAATATCTCTAAAGATTGCTTTGAGTTTCTGCGTATCTCGATGATAGAGGAGGTTGTGAGTACCAAAAATGTATTTTATATATATAGAGATATGAGTAGTTTTATCACCCGTATTCAGACTCCATTTGCTGCTTTTGGCAAGGAGGAGATAGTAGTGAGGCTTAGGGTAGACAAGAGAGTGAGACGCTTTTTCCTCTTTAAAAAATATCTACCTAGTCAAGAGGTGATCCGTACTTATGACAATGGAGATATAGAGGTACACTATACCGTAAGTAACCTACGAGAGCTAGAGGAGCTAATCATAAAGTGGTTGCCAAATATAGAGATACTATCTCCTAGAGGTTTTATAAAGATGATCAAGAGAGTACTACTCAAAAAAATGGGAGGGTTAAATAAATAGAGAGATAACTATAAGATACCGTCCAAACTTTGCTATCGAAACAATCAGCACAAACTTCTTGAAATCATAATGTAGCATACCTGCAACAAATGTCAAAGGATCTCCGATGATAGGTACCCATGAGAGCAGAAGGGCAAAGATACCATATTTTCTGAAAAACAGTTCGCTCTTCTCTATCCTATCTGCTGTGATCTTCTTGTGATCGATCAGATAATCTACCCCTCTTTTGCCTATCAGATAGTTGATGATAGATCCTAATACATTTCCTGTTCCTGCGACTATCAAGAGTATCCAGGCTGATTTGCCTTCATTGAGATAGTAGAGTAAGGTTGCTTCGCTTGATATGGGAAGAATGGTAGCAGCCAGCAGGGAGACAGAAAAGAGTATGAAGTATGTCAAGACGAGTCACTCTGTAGGATATTTAGGAAGTTACCAAGAATAGATATATCCTATTTAACTCTGAAATTATTATTAAACCTATTCCCTCTATTCTCTGTCTGTACTCTTTTGATATCTTTGAGACAACATCTTCCGGCAGGATTTCTGAGGTCACAGCGGCTACCATAATTGTCTATTCTGATATTGATCTTATCGATAAGCGAAGGCTCATAAAGCTCTGATTTGAAATAGTTGTAGCAAAAGCAGATGACTCCTCTCTCTGATGCACTATCTTTGAGTCCGATCTCCTTGTTGATCATGTCAGTAGTAAATACCTCTTCATCCTTAAAGTAGACGACATTGCACTCTGGTGAATGGCAAAAAGAGTAGCCATTGTTACCCATCTTGCTGATATCTTTGACATGATGGATCATCGTATCACTTTGAATCTTACTCCCTTTTTGCATACATCCAGGGCAATTATCTTGGTTGAAAAACATACTCACTTAATCCTTACATATACATATTTATACTTATTATAGCAATCTTTTATATAAACCTAGATAGATTAATGTAGAATAGTAGTGATTCTAAAGCATAGGTTTTAGCTTTTTGTGTACAATATAGACATATAAATGTATATAAAATTTGCAAAGTGGATGGTATTGATGAAAAAGATAGTTTTAACGGGTTTGATGACTACACTGCTCTTAGCAGATTTCACGATGACTTATGAGATGGATAGTGGTCTTGATGGTAAACTATATGAGGTTATAGAGTATAAAGATGCCAATCATGTAAAACTCTCATTTTACAAGAAGGAAGATCAAAATAGTACTAACGCAGAGGGTCAGTATCTCATAGATGGCAGACACTACACAGTACTCAAAGAGAATGGACAGTTGACCTATATGGATATGGACAAGATAGATGGTGCAACTTCCAAATTAGAGGATGAACTCAATGTTTCCAGAGAGCAGAATGCACCAGAAGAGAAGCCTTTCTTTACCATCCTAAACAGAGGTGCCCCTCAAGTAGTATCCGGTATCAGAGGAGAAGTGTGGGAAGTAGAGTCAGAAGAGGATGGCAGGAGGTACAAAGAGGAGATTGTCGTGACCAACAACAGAGATGTAGTTGATGCTATGAAAATCTCTTTTGATATACTGAAGCAGTTTGGTGAAGGGCCTTATGGGATGGAGATAGATCATGACATGGAGTCCATGATGCTGGTAACTGATGGATATGCACTACTCTTGGCAGAGGGGATTAGATTTGTCAAATTAAGCAGTGAGGAGCTTCCTGACAATCTCTTTGTACTACCTAAAGATGCTGTAGATGGTATGAAAAATTTACCTGAAATAGATGAAGCACAGAAAGATGCTGGGAAGAGAATCCTCAAAAGTATGTTGGAGTAAGGAAAAATAATGTTACTATACAAAAGAGTATTATATATGTTGACATTGGTTGGTCTACTGCTGACCTATAGTCAAGCAGGCAGTCTCTTCAAAAGTTTTGATGTGGAGTCGGCTATTGTGCATTATGAGATAGAAGGTGGTGACAGGATATCTGGAAATAGTTATCATGAGATTGATGGAAAATCAACACTGATCTTCGCAGAGTGGGGTGCCCGCAAGCTCTACAAAGAGAAATATACAGAATTAACTACTGGATCTGTCAAAAATACAAATATCATTCGTACTCTCCATTATGAAGATCAAGGTGTTGTTTACCGTGTAGATTTTAAAAATAAAAAGATTGAAGCCACTGAAGATCCTATCATAAAAGCTGCTATTGCATCAGGAGAAGATCTCTACAAGAGAGAGATAGAAGATATGAAAGCCAAGGGCAAAATGATGGGTACCTCATCAGTTTTGGGTTATAGGTGCAATAGATGGCTCTACAAAGGAAAAAAATGGTGTTTTTACAAAGGTATACCACTTAAAGTTGAATCATTGGTCTCTGGTGTACCTGTGACCAAGGTAGCAACTTCAATCGATTTTGATAATAATATTTCAGAAGCTTCTTTTATTTTGCCAGAATTTAAAGAGGGTACCAAAAAAGGTTTTATAATGAAGGAGGGCAAAGAGACACATATACAAAATATACAGAAAATAGATAAATCAGTCAAGGCAGAGGTCTCTGACAGTACTATAGCAGCAGAGCTGAAAAATGATGAAGTATTGACAGAGGGGATGTTCCGGAAACAAAAAGATCTATTGCCGGAGCTGTTGAGTGAGATACAAGAGTCTCGTGTCTGTCTGGAAAATGCAGATGATTTAGATGTTGCCAATCTCTGCCTCTCCAAACTATTAGAGGTAGAGGAGAAGATAAGTGGTGAAAAGAACAGAGATAGAGAGATTGCACTATGGACCAAGATCACAAAAGAGGATACTCTCGATGAGCTAGAGAGGGAGATATTGGATATGAAGCGTAAAATGCCATGTATTCGCAGAAGTCAAAATTTTGATGATCTCTCTAAATGTATGCAAGAGAGTGATGATTAGTATAGATGAAGTTTCACCGCATCTATATTGAGCTGACCAATATTTGTGGTTTGAGCTGCTCTTTTTGCCCTACTAAAGAGCTTCCGACCCACACCATGTCAACAGAATTTTTTGACTCTATTGTCAAACAGGCGAAAAGCTATACCAAAGAGATAGCATGTCATGTGGTTGGTGACCCTATGATACTCTCTAACCTGAGTGACTATCTTGATATCTTAGATCGCCATGGGATGAAAGCTGTTTTGACAACAAGTGGATACTATCTGAAAAAACATAGCTATCAAACACTATTTCATCCTGCTGTAAAACAGATCAATATATCTCTAAATAGTTACAATAAAAATGATACCTCTCTGACTCTGAAGCAATACCTTGATCCTATTATCTCGCTATCTCAAGAGAAGATAAAAGAAAAAAATGAGCTCTTTATCAATCTGCGTATCTGGAATCTGGATGAGGTGATGAGTGAGAGGTTATTTAACCAAGAGCTATTTGACTCTCTATCAGATGCTTTTGCGGTCCATCTAAACTCTGACGAGATAGAGTCAGAGAGACCCAAATCGATTCGTTTGAATCGTAAAGTCCTTCTGCATTTTGATCACTATTTTGAGTGGCCATCTCTAAGCAACCCACACTATGGAGATGGTAACTGTCAGGGCTTGAACTCTCATATAGCTATATTGGCCAGTGGCATAGCAGTCCCTTGTTGTCTAGACTGCGATGGTGTGATAGAGTTGGGAGATCTTCATCGACAGAGCCTTGATGAGATACTCAGCAGCAATAGATCTCAGTCGATGATAGATGGATTTAGGGAGGGTATAGCGGTAGAAAAATTGTGTCAACACTGTAGCTATAAAAAGCGGTTTGACTAAGGCTACCCCAATTGGAGAGTATCGTTTTTTATCCATATCACCACTATCCAACTCATCAGAGGTATTATCACCGCTCCAAAAGTATAAAAAAAGATGAGTATGGTTGATGGGGTAACAGGAGGAGTCATTTTTTAAAAAAGTGAATACTCCTCTTTGATCTGGTTGAGGATACTCCTATCTAGTGTATATATGAAAGCATAGTTGAAGTGTACACTGCTGAGTGTCTCCCTCACCTCCTCTTCAGTCTCAAACCAAAATGGACGAGTGAGATTCTCTACCTTGACTTTTGGCGGAGTGAGAACAATGCTTTTGACCCAAGTACCATTGTATTTGATATACTCTCTAGCTTGGTTGATATCTTTAAGGTTATCTGCAAATATCACTACTTTGTCACTCTTGGATGAGTGGGTGGCATTGAGTTTGGCATCTATAAACACAGGGACGAAATGTTTGGTATATTTGACACGATCTATGGAGTAAGGCAGCTCATTTGCTTCACAAAAATCAACAACTCTCAATAGATACTCTAGATGAAAAGGGATAAGCTCTTTATCTTGATAGACAAAACCACCGACTTTGAAGGTGGTCTTAAATAGTGTATCGTTGATAGGATACCCATCTACCTCTCGTTCGAGGTGTTTTATATCAGGTTTGATATGTTTCATGAGTCTTTCATCGCTACCTACAAAAAGCTTTTGTGATGAGTTCAATATCTGCTCAAAGGCCTTTTTCCACTCACCTGAGATGAATGAAATATTGCTCTTTTGCAGAAGTATCATTTTAAGAAAACTACTCTCATGCTCTGATAGTAGATAAAATGCTGCATCTTTTTCCAAGATCACATATCTCAGAAGTTTAAATGCTGCATCTTGTATGGAGTGCACCTTGATCCAAGCTACTTCAAGATCGTCTATAGTAATGCTATCATCATCATAGATGATGGCATAAGCACCACTCTCCAAGGCACTCTTGATCTCGTCAGGATTGGAAGAGAAGAAGAGATCTCCATGCTCTACCTTGGATGGGAAGACAGTAGCTCCCTCTATGGTATGAATAGTTGGTTTGTTTTGAAGTGTGCCATCGGTCAGGCTTAGCAGTGCATCTATTGTCATCATCAACCTATCGATGTGCCGTTAGTTTTGGGTGCTTCTGGACGGATCAGGCTCAACCCGCTACTATCTTTTGCTGCTAGCAGCATCCCTTCACTTCTCATCCCCATCAGTTTGGCTGGTTTAAGATTGGCAACTACACATACCTGTGTCTCTAGTAGTGAATCTGCACTGTACCACTCTTTGATACCGGCAACTACTTGTCGTGGCTGATCCTCTCCGATATCTACCTGCAAGAGTAGGAGTCTTTTGCTTTTTGGAACCTCTTCTGCTTTGATAACTGTACCGATCTTGAGTGATGTCTGGAAAAACTGATCTATGCCTATCAGAGCGACACCTTCATCTTTCTCATCTTTTGGACTCTCTTTTGCTTTCTCTGCCTTTTTGGCTGTTTTGTTTTGGGGTTCGACATGAGCTAGCAGTGCCTCTTCTATGCGAGGAAAGAGAGGAGGGATCTTCTCTATGGTAAACTCACTAAGCTCTTGGTCTTTGATGATCAGGCGACTCCAGCTATATTGAGATATATCAAACCCTAGTGCAGAAGCGATCTTGGTTGATGTCTGTGGCATTACAGGGTAGAGCATGATCGAAACCTTGGCTAGGATCGTAGCGATGAGTCCATTGAGTGCCATCGCCTCCTTCTCCTTGCCCTCTTTCATCAATGTCCAAGGCTGGTATTTATCGATAGCCTTGTTGGCAACACTAAGCGGTCTCCAGAGCTCTTCGAGATATCTGTGTAGTTGCATCTCAAACAGAAATGGTTCTAGTTTTTGGATAGAGTCATTGACCTCATTTAGTTCTGATTGATAGTAGTCACCTACACAACTGCTATCTACACGACCAGCAAAATATTTGCCGCTCATACCTATGAGACGGTTGAGAAGATTGCCCAAGTCATTACCAAGATCAGAGTTGATCCGATCGATCAATGCTTTTTGACTGAAGTCACCATCACCGCCGAAAGGTACCTCTCTGAGCATAAAATAGCGGAAATTATCCAACCCATAGGCATCAGCAACCTCTTTTGGATTGACTACATTACCTTTTGATTTGCTCATCTTTGCACCATCTCTAGTCCACCATCCATGAGCAGCGATATGTTTTGGCAGTGGCAAGTCGAGACTCATCAAAAATGCAGGCCAGTAGATAGCATGAAAACGGAGGATATCTTTGCCTATGAGATGTACTCGTGCCGGCCAAAAGTCTATATTTTTCTCATCACCGCCATAACCTAGGGCTGTGAGGTAGTTCATCAGAGCATCAAGCCAGACATACATGACATGTTTGGGATCATTTAGCTCTGCTGGGAGTTTGACTCCCCAGTCAAAGCTGGTACGGGTGATAGAGAGGTCATCTAGTCCACTCTCTACAAAACGGATCACCTCATTTCTCTTGCTTTTTGGCAGGATACAGTCAGGATTCTCTTCATACCAGGCTAGCAGCTTATCTTGGTATTGTGATAGCCTGAAGAAGTAGCTCTCCTCCTCTACCACAGAGGTGGCTCGTCCGCACTCAGGACAAAATTCATCATCTACAAGCTGAGTCTTGGGAAAGAAAGTTTCACAAGAGATACAGTAGTGTCCCTTGTAGACATCTTTATAGATATCTCCTTTTTCCATCATCCCAGAAAAGGCTTTTTGTACTCCTCTCTTATGATCCTCATCTGTAGTACGGATAAATATATCATAAGAGATATCAAAATCATCCCAAAGATTTTTGAAAGTAGCAGAGATCTCATCGGCATACTCTTGAGGTGTTTTGCCTCTATCTAGTGCTGAGTGTTCGATCTTTTGACCATGTTCATCCGTTCCGGTCAAAAAGAGTGTATCCAAGCCACTCATGCGAGAGTAGCGAGCGAGTGTATCAGCGATGATAGTCGTATAAGCATGACCTATATGAGCGATATCATTGACATAGTAGATGGGTGTTGTGATGTAGGCTTTTTTGTGGCAAGACATAGGGTATGCTCCTTAAACAAATGAGTTTTGGATTGATAAATATCGAAACAGTATATTATCTAAAATATACTGTAGTGGGGGTAAAAAGGGACGATTTATCGTCTCTCTATATCTCCTCTTCTGGTTGTCTCCTTTTTGATAGGTCGTCTTTGTGCCCCTCTTTCACTGTTTTTGTAGAGTGATCGCTTCTGGATGTTTTGACGATTTTGATGGCGTCTCTCTCTATTTTGCTTTTGGATATTTTGTTTTTGTACTCTCTTCTCTTGGCGCGTTCTATCGTAGGCTCTGTTCGTTCTGTCTGCTCTATGTTGACGACTCTCTGTTCTCTCTCTTGTTCTCTCTCTTTTGTATTTTTTAGGTTCTCGACGGATCTCTCTTTGATGACTCTTTCTGTTTGGTTTTTCTGATCTTGGTCGGTTTTTATAATTGTATCTATTTTGATCTACTGCTCTACTGTTTTGATGCTTTCTGTGAGTACTCCTACGCAGTTTCCGCTTGGCATGGGATCTATTTGGATATTTGCGTGCATAGTCATTTTTTCTGATTTGCCTGTACATCTGCTTGGTGTGACTGTTTCTGCGAGCAGTAGATCTGTATCTATAGCGATTTCGACTATCTATATGGTTATGGATATGTCTACGATAGTATGGTATCGAGCGAGGTCTCCAGGCACGATAACGGGTAGGATAGTACCCCCAACGATAGTGAGAGTAGTATGGGCGATAATATCTACTACCCCAAAAAACAGCGTAGATCAGAGGCACATAGAGATAAGATGGTTCTATTATATAGTCTCTTCCGTATAGATATGGATCTCCTATGATCTGTATAGAAGTTCGCCTATATCTATCTCTGCTGACCTCTATAGTAGCAACATCTTGGTAGAGATCGGGACCTATGATAGCTTGTATGACGATCAGATGTATCCAGTTTTTAGTAGTCTCTATAACCCTTAGATAGTCTACTCGGTTATCACCATTTAGATCGAGGTTTGATATCTGCCTGCTAGGATCGTTGAGTTTCCATTCAAAATCCTCCAAATTGCTTGATGTCCCAAAGAGTGAAGCGACAGCATCTAGGTCAAGATTGTAGCTGATATCTTCAGATTCTGGATAGATAGCTCTACTCTCATAAGCGAAAAGAGAAGTGCTAGTATAGAAAAAAAAGAGTATAGCTACAGATGTAAAAGTCAAAAAATTTTTATGAAATTTCATAATTTCTCCTTGAGATATGATATCGTATAGTGACAGAGAAAAGTGTGTAGATTGTGTAGTCTTATACCAACTGATGAGTTCAGTTGGCAATATCTTAATATGACCAAATACTATATACTATTTGACACTGTCAACTTCATCAGATAACTCTTTTTTGACCTTGTCACCCTCTTTGGCGATAGCAGTAGTATCCACTGCAGCAGCTTCAACTGTTTTGTCCACTGCACCGGCTGTGACCTCTTCACTCTTGAGTGTAGCTTCAGATGAGTCTCTCTTGATAGCCTCTACAGCTTGGTCAATTTGTTTTGAGATAGCAGTAGATGCTGTAGCAGCAGCTTCAACTGACTTATCTACAGCACCTGCTATGACCTCTTTGGTTTTGAGCGTGGCATCAGATAGATCTTTCTTGATAGCTTCTACAGATTTGTCACTATCTTTGGCGATAGCAGTAGATGCCACAGCAGCAGCTTCAACTGACTTATCTACAGCACCGGCTATTACCTCTTTGGTTTTGAGCATGGCATCAGATAGATCTTTCTTGATAGTATCATCAGCTTTGTCACCCTCTTTGGCGATAGCAGTAGTATCCACTGCAGCAGCTTCAACTGTTTTGTCCACTGCACCGGCTACAACCTCTTCTGTTTTGAGTTCATCTTTATCTATAGCAACACTCTCTTTTGGATCTTCTCCACATCCAACCATCAGTATCGCAAGTGCAGCCACAGATAATATCTTGATCTTTACCATTTTATCTCCTTTTATTTTAAAAATTATACTCTAACAAGATAAGCAAATACTTTAACTTTCTGAAATAAGGCTATCTCAACTCACTTCATTTAGATTATGTTATAATCTCTCTCTGTTTTTAATTCCCTCTAAAGAGATAGAGCAGAAGCGTAAAATTCAATGCAAGTGAGGTATCAATGCAGAGTCGTAAAATAGCAATCATGGGTGCAATGCCTGAAGAGATAGCACCACTTTTGGCACAGGTAACCAATATCAAAAAGATAGAGTATGCTGCAAATACTTTTTATGAAGCAGAGTATAGAGGCAAAGATATAGTGATCGCCTACTCCAAGATAGGTAAAGTTTTTGCGGCATTGACGGCATCTACACTGCTCGAAAAATTTGGTTGCAATATGCTGCTATTTTCCGGTGTAGCTGGGGCGATAGATCCTGATCTAAATATCGGTGATTTGGTCATCGCAGATGGATTGTGTCAGCATGATCTGGATATCACAGCATTTGGACATCCTCATGGCTTTGTTCCTGAGGGGGAAGTATGTATCCCCACAGATCCCTATTTGAGGAGTATTGCCAAGGAGATCGCAGCAAAAAAAGGATTGCCTCTCAAAGAGGGTATGATAGCTACAGGTGACCAGTTTGTAGCCAACCATGAACGAAAGAGTTGGATAGCCGAGATATTTGATGCTCATGCACTTGAAATGGAGGGGGCTAGTGTGGCTGTCGTCTGCAATGCACTGGATACCCCTTTCTTTATCTTGCGTGCTATCAGTGATAGTGCAGATATGGATGCCGGATTTGATTTTGATACATTTTTGGATAGTTCTGCCAAAGTGAGTGCAGAGTTTATACTAGATATGGTAGATGCCATTGAGTAGCCAGATCAAACAGGTAAAACTGAGTAAAAAAATTCTTAGAACCACAGGAAGAACCAATGCACAGTTTTGTCTTGTCGGAGAGGGAGACAAGGTACTTGTCGGACTGAGCGGGGGGAAGGATTCTCTAGCACTAGTGCATACACTCAAGCATATCCAGCGACATGCACCTTTCGACTTCGAGTTTGAAGCTTGCACTATCCACTATGGTATGCCTGGTGAGGATTATAGATATCTCAAGCAGCATTGTGAGGAGCAGGGTATCGGGCATACTGTATATGAGACTGGAATCTTTGATATTTCCCAAGATGCGATCCGTGAGAATAGTTCATTTTGCTCATTTTTCTCCAGAATGAGGAGAGGAGCACTCTATAGCTATGCCCAAGATGGCGGATTTAACAAAGTAGCACTTGGACACCACTTTGATGATGCTGTAGAGAGTTTTTTTATGAATATGTTCTATAACGGTACGATGCGTTCTATGGCACCGATCTACAAGACAGGCAAGGGATTTCATCTGATTCGACCATTGATACAAGTCAGAGAGCGACAGCTTAGAGCTTTTGCTGATGAGAATAGACTACAGCCTATCGGGGATGAATCCTGTCCTGCGATGATGAAAAATGTCAAACTGCCACACGCAAGAGAGAAGACCAAGTTATGGCTCCAAGCCTTGGAGGATGACAATGAGAATATCTTCAAGATGATCAACGCCTCCTTCAAACATATCCATGATGATACCTTCCTAGACCCAGCTCGATGGAGACGGGATGATATCAAACTTGAACCTTTAGGCTGCAAGCCATAATGAGCCAAACAATTCTCATCCAAAAAAATGGTCGCATAGATAAGATAATGGCTGAAGCATTGGGTATCAGTCGTAATCAAATAGAGAAGTTGGTACGCGATGGACTTGTAAAAGTCAATACAAAATGTATCACAAAAACAAGCTACAAACTTAGCGTGGATGATATCATAGAGTATCAGTTCATAGAGGCCAAAAAACAAGAAGCAGTCGAGATCGATTTTGATGTAGAGATCATCTATGAAGATGAAGATATATTGGTAATCAATAAACCTAGTGGATTGGTAGTCCATCCTGCACCAAGTGTCAAAGAGCCTACACTGGTGGATTGGCTGATAGACAAAGGGGTCTCTCTCTCGACGATCTCTGGAGAGGAGAGGCATGGGATAGTCCACCGTATCGATAAAGAGACTACCGGTGCATTGGTCATTGCCAAAAACAATGAGGCACACCAAAATCTCAGCCAACAGCTGCAAGAGAAGAGTATGGGACGCTACTATCTAGCTATCATCGACTATCCGCTAAAAGAGGATTGTATCGTCAACAAGCCCATAGGTCGCAGTCCAAACAATCGATTGAAGATGGATAGTGTTGCAGATGGCAAAGAGGCTAAGACAGCATTTGTCAAACTATCTGAGAGCAAGAGCAACCAAGAACTCATACTTGCCAAACTCTTTACAGGAAGAACTCACCAGATACGCGTACATCTCAATACGCTAGGAAGGCATATTTTGGATGATAGCTTATATGGCTTTAAGAGCAAAAGAGATATAATAGGTCGAGTAAGCCTACACGCATATTTGCTTTATCTACAACACCCAGTGAGTGGTAAAAAAATGGAATTTGTAGCACCATTATTTGATGATATGAAGTTATATTTGGCTCAAAATTTTGAGTCCGAAGAGATCAAAAACAAGATAAATCCGAAAATAATCAGTAACTATTTTATAGATTAGAAGAGTGAGAAAATAATGCCGCACATCAAAGTCAAAAAGATAAATGACGAAACTCTACACAAGATAGTCAAAAGTAGTGGTATTGTTAAATTTATAGCAGATCCTCTGAGTGGCAGTGATCTTCTATTTGGTATTGAGTATCAAGGAGAAGAGTTTCTCTTGCAGCTCAAACGAGAAGAGGAGAGTGATATGCTCAAGTATGACAAGGTGACCCGTCCACTCAAAGTCAACTTGATCAAAGAGGCTCTAGACTCTTTGTCCAGAGAGTTAAACTTAGAGATTCTTACTTCCAATATAGCACTATCTAGAGATAAGCCGGCTCTCTCTTCAGAGTATTTCAAAAAGATTAAAGATTTTGAATCGATAAAATTTCCTTTTGAGAGTGTCGCCCTTGAGGTTGGATTTGGAAGTGGCAGACATCTCCTCTACCAAGCACAGCAAAACCCAGATAGACTCTTTATCGGTATAGAGATTCATACTCCATCAGCACAACAGGTACTCAAGCAGATTGAACTTCAGGGTTTAAAAAATATCTGGGTTGTAAACTATGATGCAAGACTATTTTTAGAGATGTTGCCCTCCAACAGTTGTGAGCAGATCTTTGTCCATTTTCCTGTGCCTTGGGACAAAAAACCACACCGCAGAGTTATCAGTCCCAGCTTTACAGATGAGTCACTTCGTGTACTGACTCCCAGTGGTCGTCTAGAACTTCGTACCGATAGTCAAAAGTATTTCTGGTATAGTATGGAAACATTTTTTGCTCTACCCAGAGCAGAAGTGAAAATAGTCAAAAATGAAGAGTTAGCCATCACTAGTAAATATGAGGCAAGATGGATACGACAAGAGAAGGATATCTATGAGATTCACCTTCTCTCAAGAGAGATATCAGACAACAGGTCGATTGATATTGACTTCTCTTTTGAGGGGTGTTACTATAGAGACGAGTTAGAGCAAACTATACCCCTTAAAGCGGTGATACTCAAGGGTTACTTTGTTCACTTTGAGAGAGTATATAATATAGGGGAGAGTGGAATGCTGATAAAGTGTGCTTTTGGCAGTTTCGATAGACCTGAGCATAAATATATACTTTTGGATAAAAATATATGCAGGTATTATAGTTCGATACCAGTCAAAACAGCTGTCAACTATCTGGCACATCAAAAAATCATGGAGTACTTGCATGTCTAGCAATTTTGTTATCAATACAACTAATCTCACACTTGCCTATGGCGAAACAGAGATTATCAAGAATACATCTTTCTCTGTTAAAAAAGGTGAATTTGTTTTTATCACTGGTCCTAGTGGTAGCGGAAAGTCTACACTCTTAAAATCATTTTATGGTCAACTCAAACCTGCTGAGGGAAGCTTGGTTGTCGGAGGATTGGATATGGAGACAGTCAACAAACGAAAGCTTCAAGAGCTCCGAACACATTTGGGAATTATCTTTCAAGACTATAAACTGATCAATGAGTGGAGTGTCAAAAAAAATGCCGTCTTGCCGCTTATGATAGCAGGATACTCTGTTGATGTGCAAGATACACAAGCAGAGCGACTACTTAAGCATGTTAAACTATCTGAGCATAAAGATCGCTACCCTCTAGAGTTGAGTGGTGGAGAACAGCAGCGTGTCGGTGTAGCTCGTGCTTTGGCTAAGAATCCATTTTTGATCTTAGCAGATGAACCTACAGGAAACCTCGATGAGTACTCATCCAATGTGATCTGGGACTTGATGGAAAATGCTTGCCAGCAACTCAATACTACAGTATTGGTTGTAACGCATAGAATTCCTTCTATATTTAGTCATCCCTATCGGCATTTTATTATTGAACATAAGGGCGTTTATGAAGTTCATTAGAAACCATCTTACTTTTATTTTTCCCATGATGGCCATACTGCTTGGCATAGAGTTTTACTTGGTATTTGACCGTACAACAGATAGCTATGAGAAGGGTCTAAAGGAGGGTTACTCTATGTTTGTTGTAACCTACAAGCCTATGGAGTTAAATGATTTTAAAAAGCTCAATGAACATATCAACGAAAAAGAAGATATAGATAAAGAGAAGTTGGCAAAACAGATATCCGAGGGCTTAAGCCAATCTAACGGAGAGGAGATACTAAAAGCTCTACCCTACTTTTACAATATCAAGCTTGATACATATCTGCACAGTTCAGCACTAGAAGATATCAAAAGAGATCTAGAAGACAATCAAATGATCAAGCGTGTAGAGACATTTGGCAATAGTTATACCAATAGCTATAAGCTATTTAGTTTTATAAAATTTACACTCCATGCTTTTATTGGTTTTATGGGATTAGTCAGTCTCCTTCTGATCGTCAAGCAGATGGAGATATGGAAATATGCTCACGAGGAGCGTATGCAGGTTATGGAGATTTTCGGTGCACCGATGATGCTCAGAAGTGGTGTACTATTTCGAGTAGCACTTATTGATGCCATCATCTCAACATTTTTAACGAGTGGATTATTCCTCTCCCTCAAGTATAAATGGGCTCAAGAGAGTCATATTGAGATTTTGATGAAGAAACAAAACTTACTCTTTCAAGCCAATGATTTTCTCATATTGCTTGGGATATCTCTGCTAGTTGTCATAGTTTCAGTATATTTTGTGGTCTTTAGTGCCAAGGAGTAGTCAATGAAAAAAATCATTTTTTTTATAAGTATACTTATGATATCTATGCCACTCTATGCAACATCATCAACCAATAAAAAGATCAAAAAATCTGAAGAGAGTCTCGATACAAATGCTCAAAATCAAAAAGAGGTAAATGATCAGCTAGAGCAGATAGCTAAAGATATCAAAAAAGCAAATAATGCCAACAGTGTATTAAATAAAAAGTTAGAGAGTTTGAGTAGTCAGTATAGTAAAAATGAAAAAGTATATAAAAAATCAAAAAATGAACTATTTCAATATGATAGAGTATTGACTCAAATCAATCAAAAAATCATCAATGAACATGATAAATTTATCAAAATACTAGCCAATCAATCAAGTATTATCTACGCCATGAACCAATCGCACGACCCAAGCAGAGAATCGATCGTAATGCAGGAGGCATATGGATTGCTCAAAGAGCAAAATAGTAGAGAGTTAGCAGAACTAAAGAGACAAATTGATCAAAACAAAGCTCAAAAACGGAAGATTACTAAAAGACGAAAAAGTGCCAAAGAGAGAATAGACAAGATTGCAAAACAGAAAAAAGATTATGAAAAACAGAGGATTACCAAACGGAAGCTGGTTAAAAAACTCTCTAAAGATGAAGATCAGTATCGCAAAAAACTACAAAAGGCGATGGACAAACAAAATGCTCTTCGTTCAACACTAGCAGATCTAAATATCCTAAAGAAAAAAGAGGTAGAGAATGAACGCAGGATAGCTGCTGAACAAAAAGCTCTTATGATTGCTCAAGAGAAGAGAAAGCGAAAAGAGCGTAAAGAGAGAGAGTTGGCTAGAAAAAAGGCTAGAAAAAAGGGTACAAAGGTTGTCTATACTGCAAAAACAGAGACTAAAGCAACAACAAACAGAAATATCAGAAAAGTAGGATCATCTTATACAAAAAATAAGGTTTCTGCCTATTACGGAGGAAAGACTATATCACCAATAAGAGGTGCGAAAGTAGTTAAGACATTTGGTACATATATCGATCCTATCTATAAAATCAAAATTTTTAATGAGTCAATTACGCTCAAAGCACCTACAAGAAATGCAAAAGTCAAAAATGTTCTCAATGGCAAGGTTGTTTTTGCTGGATCTAGCTCTATGCTAGGGAAAGTTGTCGTAGTATCTCATAAGAATAAAATACACACTATTTATGCCGGTCTATCCAAGATCAGTCCAGAGATCAAAAAGGGACGCAAGATCAAAAAGGGATATGTTGTTGGAAAGGTCTCTAGAAAATTGATCTTTGAAGCGACGAAAAATTCAAAACATATCAATCCTATGAAGATGATAAGACTTTAGAATTCAACCCAGTCTAAACGATTTTTAGCTACAATCGCGGAAATAATGGAGGTGCATCTGATGGTAAAAAGAGTCTTGGTGAAGTTTTCTGGTGAAGCATTGGCAGATAAAGATGGACATGGGATTGATACAAAGACCCTAAAGTTTATCGCTGATGAGATCAATGAGTTGGTTGAAAATGGTATCGAGGTAGCTATCGTTGTAGGTGGCGGTAATATTATCCGTGGTGTAAGTGCTGCTGCTGATGGTATCATCACGAGAACCAGTGGAGACTATATGGGTATGTTGGCAACTGTTATCAATGGTGTAGCTATCCAAGAGGCACTTGAGCATATAGGACTTGATGCACGACTGCAATCTGCTATCGATATGCATGAGATTGGTGAATCTTTTATCGTTAGAAGAGCTAGGAGACATCTTGAGAAAGGGCGTGTTGTTGTATTTGCAGGAGGTACTGGAAATCCCTACTTTACGACTGATACAGCAGCGACACTCAGGGCTTCTGAGATAAATGCAGAGATCATCATCAAAGCGACTAAAGTCGATGGTGTTTATGATAAAGATCCTCACAAATTTGATGATGCAATCAAGCTTGAGAGACTAACTTATGATGAAGCCCTAGAGGACAATATCAAAGTGATGGATGATACCTCCATCGCACTTGCCAAAGATAATAGCTTGCCAATTGTTGTCTGCAACATGTTTGACAAAGGAAACTTACTCGCTATTATTAATGGTGATACCGACCTTTGCTCTATCGTTAAATAGCATAAAAATTTTTAAAAGGAACAATAATGAGAGTAGAAAAGATGACAGCCAAGGCATTGGAAAATGTAAATTTTGATAGATATCTACTTGCTAGTGCAGTAGGTAAGAGAGCTGCTGAACTTGCTAATGGTGCTCAACCTCTGATTGATTTTGACCCAAGAAGAGTAAAGTATGCTGATATTGCCCTTCAAGAGATTGCTGAAGGCAAAATTATAGTTAGTCTTGAGAGTTGATCCTCCTTGGATACTTTTTTAGACTCTATAAAAGATATCCATACCGAAGAGGATGCAAAAGCATTTCTATTTGAGATCATCCCTCCAAAAACTGATCTGATAGATAGATCACTAGATCTTGCTGTAGAGGCTCACAAAGGGCAAAAACGCAAGAGTGGTGAACCCTATATCATACATCCAATCCTTGTCGCTGCAATAACTGCTACTATCAGTGGAGATGAGACTATGGTAGCCTCTGCACTTCTACATGATGTTGTGGAGGATACTGACTACAGCTTAGAAGATCTTGAAAATGAGTTTGGGAGTGATGTCGCTCATATAGTTGGCGGATTGACTAAGATTGTAAAAATTCGTGATGAAAAACTGATTCCATCTGCCTCTGGAGATCGGCTGATCAACTCTGCATTGAGTTTCCGAAAGATGCTTATCGCATCTATCAAGGATGTGCGTATCTTGGTGATCAAACTTTGTGACAGACTGCACAATATGCTCACACTAGATGCTCTTTCAGATATAAAACAGAAGCGTATTGCAGAGGAGACTCTGGTTGTTTATGCACCTATAGCTCACCGTTTGGGTATTTCACGATTGAAAAACTCTCTAGAAGATCTAAGCTTTTACTATATCTACCCAAACGATTATGCTCAGATTGATGAATATATCAAATCAAATAAACAAAACCTGCAATTCAGGCTCAATGCTTTCATCCAAAAAGTCACTGCCGTAATGCATACTGATGGATTCCATGTCGATAGTTTTGAAATCTTTGGTCGTGTCAAGCACTACTACTCTATCTACCTAAAGATGCATAGAAAAGGGATCAGCATAGAGGAGGTTTTAGATCTCTTGGCGATCCGTATCATTGTCAATAAGCCTATACAGTGTTATCGTATTTTGGGGCTGCTGCATCTGGAGTTTACTCCTCTGATATCAAGATTTAAAGACTATATAGCACTCCCCAAAGAGAATGGATATCAAACGATTCATACTACACTATTTGATGATGATGGTATTGTAGAGTCTCAGGTAAGAACTTTAGAGATGCATAAACTCGCAGAGTACGGTATAGCTGCACACTGGAAATATAAAGAGGGTGGCTCACAACAAGTTCATCTTGAGTGGCTTGAGGGACTCAATTATCAAAATGATTCTATTGAAGAGTTTTATGAGTTGGCAAAGAGTGACCTTTTCAGTGAAGATATAGCTGTCTTTTCACCAAAAGGGGACTACTATACTCTGCCAAAAAACTCTGTTGCTTTGGATTTTGCCTATGCTATACACTCTGAGATAGGTAAAACTGCCAATATTGCATTGATCAATAAACACAAATCTTCACTCTTGACTATCCTCAAAAATGGTGATATCGTCAATATCATCACAGAAGATGATCCAAAAATGCACTGTTCTTGGATTGATACAGTTAAAACATCACGAGCAAAAGATGGTATACGAAGTCGCTGTCGTCATCGCATCAAAGAGAGTGACGAGTTTAGTGCTTATAATATTTTAGCCACACTGCTCACCCATGATGTTGAAAAAATTCAACAGGTTATTGATGATTTGGGATTGACACAGAGTCTATATAAGTTACCTACTCACTTGGATTATTATAAAGAGGTAATCCATCAAATCGCTGACTATATTGGGAAAAAACAGGTTAGATTCTGGGAGTTGATGAAGAGAGGTTATAAGAAACCATATATCAAAGAGATAGAGCATTTTCTATTTTATACAAATAAGCACTTTGAAGGTGTAGAGTTTGATTACTGCTGTCATCCTAAAGTTGGTGATCAGATTGTTGCCTTTTATAAGGATAACAAGGCTATTATACACCATAAGTTATGCCGTAAAGCCTATCAGAAGATAGTCGGCAGAGAGTCCATGGTCTTTGTAGAGTGGAAGAGTGAAAAACTATCTCGTTATCGTCTCATTGTCAGCCTCTACAATCGCAAGGGTGCACTGGCTGATCTCTTAGGAAAAATATCAGCTCTTGATCTAAACTTGACGAGTATCGAGCTAGGGATCAAGAGCAGTGATAGTGCTGAGTATTGTCAAATAGAAGTAGAGAGTGCCGAAACAAAGAAGAGTGTTTTGGAGGAGAGAATTTCTCAACGCTTCAAATTGGTAGACATAATCAGTCTAAATGATGCATATAATCAATAAAAAAGGTAACAAAGAATGATACAACAAGCAATAGATGAGATCAGCAGAGGGGCAGTGGAAATTATTGATAGAGAACGGATTGAAAAACTGCTTCAAGGGTATATCAATGATAATAAAACCTACAAGGTCAAGGTAGGGTTTGACCCTACTGCGGCTGATCTTCACCTAGGACATACAGTATTACTTCAAAAGTTGGCAACCTTCCAAAAATATGGTGCACAAATTCAACTATTGATCGGTGACTTTACCGCTATGATCGGGGATCCTACAGGTAAAAGTGAGACACGAAAGAGGCTTGATAGAGATACTGTGCTAGAGAATGCCAAAAGTTATCAAGAGCAAGTCTTCAAGATCCTTGATCCGGAAAAAACAGAAGTAGTATTCAACTCGGATTGGCTGGACAGACTAGGTGCAGATGGACTAGTCGCCTTGACAACACGCTTTAGTGTAGCACGGATGCTTGAGCGTGATGATTTTGAAAAACGCTACAATGCAGAACAAAATATCTCTATCTCAGAGTTTCTCTATCCCCTACTTCAAGGATATGATAGTGTAGCACTAGAGAGTGATGTAGAGTTAGGCGGTACAGATCAAAAGTTCAATCTATTGATGGGGAGACAGCTTCAGCGATCTTATGAGGTAGGAAAAGAGCAAGCTGTACTGATGATGCCTATACTTGAAGGGCTTGATGGTATACAGAAGATGAGTAAGTCTCTAGGTAACTTTATCGGCATCACAGAGCCAGCCAAAGATATATATGCTAAGGTACTCTCCATCTCAGATGAGTTGATGTGGCGTTACTATGAGCTACTTAGTGAAAAGTCCATAGAGGAGATCGAGCAGCTCAAAAAGGAGGTCTCAAGCGGAGAACTTCATCCCAAAGCAGCCAAAGAGAGTTTGGCACTAGAGATCACTGAGCGATTCTATGATGATGAGTCTGCCAAGATAGCTAAGCAGGAGTTTGATAATGTCTTTAAAGCAAATCTCACTCCAAGTGATATCCAAGAGTATGAACTGGAGGCTGATATATGGATATGCAAAGCACTGCTAGAGGTAGGTATAGAACCCTCTACTTCTCAAGCGAGAAGAGATATCAAGCAGGGAGCCGTTCGTATCGACCAAGAGAAGATCAGTGATGAGAAGATGAAACTGAGTGCAGGAGAGTATATCTTGCAAGTAGGAAAAAGAAAATTCGCAAAAGTGAGGATCATATAATGTCTTTTAAACCTTTTAAAATAGGAAAATATGCTATAGAGAAGCCTATCATTCAAGGTGGTATGGGTGTAGGGATCTCTTGGGATCAGCTTGCAGGCACTGTAAGCAAAGAGGGGGGACTAGGAGTAGTCAGTTCTGTAGGTACAGGTATCTATCATAACCGTGAATACTCAGATAAACTTCTCAAAGATATGCGTCCCTCTGAAGCAGACAACTTCTACTCTGCAAAAGCTCTTCATGCTATTTTTAAGAGTGCCAGAGATATTTGTGGAGATAAACCGCTTGCGTGTAATGTACTCTATGCCTCTGTTGATTATGATCGTATCGTCAAAGATGCCTGTGAAGCGGGTGCCGATATGATTATCACTGGTGCCGGTCTACCTCTGACTATGCCAGAGGCGACCAAAGCTTATCCTGATGTAGCACTGATACCTATAGTATCAACCGCTAAAGCTTTACGAATCATATGTCGTCGCTGGAAAAAAACACATGGAAGACTTCCAGATGCTGTCATCGTAGAGGGTCCGCTCAGCGGTGGTCACCAAGGCTTTAAATATGAGGAGTGCTTTCTCCCTGAAAATCAACTTGAAGTGATACTGCCTCCAGTTATAGAAGAGGCGAAAAATTGGGGAGATATTCCTGTGATTGCAGCAGGTGGTATCTGGGATCATAATGATATCTCCAAGATGTTAGAGATGGGTGCTGCTGGAGTACAGATGGGTACTAGATTTATAGGTACTGTTGAGTGTGATGCACATGATAATTTCAAACAGGTTATTCTGGATGCGAGGAGTGAGGATATCAAACTTCTCAAGTCACCGGTAGGTTACCCTGCAAGAGGTGTCAAAACAAATCTTCAGACTATGATCGAAGAGAAAACTGCACCAAAGATATCTTGTGTATCCAACTGTGTTGCTCCTTGCAAACGAGGAGTAGAAGCCAAGGAGGTAGGATTTTGTATCGCTGATAGATTGAGTGATGCTTATGATGGCAAGGTTGAATCTGGACTCTTCTTTACCGGATCAAATGGATATAGACTCAATGAAATCATAACTGTCAAAGAGCTTTTAGATAAACTTATGAATGAGAAAGTGTAGTTGTTTTGAAATTTTTTCCCCTTTTTTTACTCATATTGGTTCTCAATAGTTCATTTGCCTTTGCAGTCAATACACTAAAGAGAGCAGAGATCAAAAATGATGAACTTAACTTGGTTTTTTCATCCTACATCAATAGAGATGATATACATGAGCTGATCTTGACCAACCCACCAAGACATGTGATTGATATCAAAAATACCCGTTTGAAAAGTTACGATATTGTCTCTGCTCTCTCCTCAGAAGGTGTCCGATCATTCCGCGTAGGAGAGCATAAAAACAGTGTAGTACGCATCGTTATTGAGACAAATACTCCGTACAAGGCATATGGATATCAACCTATGGCATCCCGCAATATTTATACTATCACCCTTCCAAAGAGTAGCAACATATCGTTTAACACTTCCCGCAAATATGCACAACAAACCGTAGCACCTGCAAAAAGAGTAAAGAAGAATCAACCAACAGTAAAAGAGAGACCAAAGGTCAAACTACAAAAACCTGCTGAACCCATAACAGCTCCAAAGAAAAAAACTTCGATCTTCTCTTCACTATTTAGTAGTAAATCTACCTCTAAGAGTACTAGCAGCAGCTCTTCTCTAAAAAAAACTTATACTATCGTAGTTGATGCCGGTCATGGAGGTAAAGATAGCGGTGCTATCGGAGCGAGGCGTTATTATGAAAAAGTCATAGTACTTCAGATAGCAAAGCGTGTAGAGAAGTATTTGAAAAAGAAGCGTTTCAGAGTCAAAATGACACGAACCAATGATAGATATGTAAAGCTCAAAAATCGTACCAAGTTTGCTAACAGACACAAGGCAGATATCTTTATCTCTATACATGCAAATGCTATCGCTAACAAGCGTAGATACAATAAAGTCTATGGGGTTGAAACCTATTTTCTACAGACTACTAGAAGTGCTAGATCGAAGCGTATCGCAGCAAAAGAGAATAGTGTTGTCTTGAACAAAAATGATTTCCTAAGTAATAATGTCATCCTCAATGCTGTACTCTCAGGACCAAAAATCGAACTATCTCACAAGTTAGCCATCGATGTCCAATCTAGAATGATACGAAACTTAAAACAACGGTACAGAGGTGTCAAAGATGGTGGTGTCAGACCAGCTCCATTTTGGGTGCTTGTAGGTGCACAGATGCCTTCCATCTTGATAGAAGTTGGCTATATCACAAATCCGACAGAACGAGCTAGACTCTTCAAGGCAGACTATCAAAATCGTATAGCCAAAGGGATTGCAGAGGGTGTTAGCAACTATCTAACTATAAGAGAGAGAGAGTTTAACTAGTACCACTCACATATTCAAGACATAAGTACTATATCCTTGATTTGGAAGGGGATCATATGGTTATAATCCTCCCTTTGGGTGATTACAGATGGGGAATGCTGATCAATAGTAAAAAAGTTCAACTAGGAATGCTTTTGAGTATAGCTATACCTAACAGTGTAGAAGCATTTGAAGACGCTCTCTAAGGTCTATCTAATACTTGATGCAGAAGTAGTCTTAATATGAACGAAAGTGACATTTCAATGAAAAATAGAAGTGAGTTGACTGAAGAAGCATTTGAAGATATCCTTTTAGAATGTGAAAAAAGACTCAATGAGGATTTTACTTTTTCTGAAACAGTTTTAGAGTATGAAAAAAGAGTTAAAGAGATCACATCTGCTCAAGAAGCTTTTGTCCTTTTATTAAACTCAAAGGAAAAAAACTTTCATATTGTTAGTAAGCAGATAGATATTCCCATCAGTGCCGAATCAAGTGTAGAGGGTATTTTATTTGAGTCTTTTTACTCCAAAAAACCTTATATTGCTACCCATGCAAGAAGAAATTTTCTCTATCGTAAAAATATAGACAATTTTATCGATGCTAAAATCAATGATATATTGGTTGTACCTATTTTTGATCATAGTGATACAAAAAATATTATTGCCATTGTCTGGATTGCAACAACCGATGCAAACAGAGAGCCATTCACGCAAAAAGATATCGACTATATCAATAGATTTTCGATTGCCATTCATGCAAAGATTACTGCAAACGATCAAAACAGTGGTCAAATAGCAGTAGAAGATGATAAAGATATCACTAAAGAGTCATTGATTGAAAACGATACTAGCATTATAAATATTTTGATTGTTGATAATAGTGTGATTATTTTGAGATTTTTAGAGGCTGTTTTACATGATTACTCCATCAATATAATTACTGCAGAGAGTGGCATTGAAGCTATAGAGAGGTTTAAACATAAGAAGATAGACCTTATCTTCATGGATGAGATAATGGCAGGCATGTCCGGTCATGAAGCTATACAAGTCATTCGTCAAATTGAAAAAGAGAAAGAGTATGATAGGGTTCCTATCTTTGGTCTTACAAGTGATACCAGCAGAGAGACTAAGGAGAAACTATTAGAGAGCGGTGCTAATCTTGTGCTATACAAACCAATTGATGTAGATCATATTATTCAAACTATTCAAAAATTTGCCACACTAAGTAAGTTGCCTCTCTAAACAGAAGAGGCAAATTTACTTTGTGGTAGCCTTATCTAAAATCTCATTTAAAAATTGTTTAGCTCTATTAGTTTTGGGATTATTAAAAAACTCCTCTGGTCTATTCTCTTCCAATATCATGCCATCAGCCATAAAGACTATACGGTCAGCCACCTCTTTGGCAAAACCCATTTCGTGCGTTACACACACTATAGTATAGTTCTCTTTTGCTAATGATTTCATAACATCCAGTACTTCACCTATCATCTCAGGATCCAATGCAGATGTAGGTTCATCAAATAAGATAATTTTAGGTTCCATAGCTAGAGTTCTAGCTATTGCGACTCTCTGCTGCTCTCCACCACTGAGCTCACCTGGATATTTGTCAGCTTGATCCAAAATCTTGACTTTTTCAAGTAACTTCATGGCTTTTTTGTTAGCTTCTATTTTAGTCATTTTTTTTACTTTTATGGGACCTATAGTGATGTTTTCTAAAATACTCTTATGAGGAAAAAGATTGAAATGTTGAAATACCATACCTGCTTGCTGTCTAACACTGTTGATATCTGTTTTGGCATCTGCCAAATCTTCTCCATTTACTATTAGAGTTCCGCTAGTAGTATCTTCAAGTCTGTTGATGCACCTGATTAGAGTCGATTTCCCACTTCCGCTTGGTCCGCAGACTACTACTATCTCTCCCTCTGCAACATTGAAATTGATATCTTGCAAGGCATGAAACTTACCATAGTACTTTTCTATATCTCTCATCTCTACCATATATTTATTCACCTAAAACTCCTAAGCATGCAACTGTTTTGCTACTTTTTTTTCTAACTGTTCTGCTATCTTACTCAGTGTAAATGCTGATACAAAATATACTATTGCAACAAAACTCAGTATTTCAAAACTCATATATATCCTATTGTTGACAATAGTAGCAGCTCTAAAAAACTCAACAACACCTATCACATAGACTAAAGATGTATCTTTAAAGAGTGAAACAAATTGAGAAGATATAGCTGGTATCATTCTTCTATATGCTTGCGGCAGGATTATTATAGTAGATATTTGCCAAGAGTTCATTCCCAATGTCTTTGCCGCTTCAAACTGTCCTTTTGGGATAGAGTTTATCCCTGCTCTGACTATCTCTGCTATATATGCTGATTCAAAAAGTGTAAAAGAGATGATAGCACTTATCAAAGCAGATAGAGCTATCTTCGTTTCAAATATTGCTGCTCCTACGATGGGAATAGCAAAATAGACCCAAAATATTACCATAATAAGTGGCAAAGCCCTAAATAGTTCTATATAGATAGTTGCTGGAATCTTTAAAATTTTAATATTACTGTACCTAGCAATCCCGAGTAAAGAACCAAAAACGAAAGAGAAGAGCATAGCTATGATGGCTATAGCAAATGTCAAAACAAATCCGCCAAGTTCATCTCTCATACCAAACATCATAAACTCTATATTTCCAGCTGTTAATGCTGCTTGAAAATCTGCATCAGGAAATGCAAGCACTTGAAAGCATTTTAAAAGCAGGACAATAAACAGCAAGTTCAAAATAAAAAATAACATTTTATGTTCATCAAAATATTCATTCAATTTTCTACTCATCGTATCACGCTTTTGGTACTACTTGTTCTAATCAGTGCATATCGATCTATAAGAGACATAATAGATGATGTAATCAGAGTTAACAATAGATATAGGAGTGTAACTGCTGTAGCTGCTTCAAACCCTCTAAAAGTCAAACTGTCTATCTCCTGTGTCGCAAAAGTCAACTCTGCAACACCTATAGTCATGGCCAAAGATGAATTTTTAATCAAATTGATAAATTGACTCGTGATGGGTCCCCATACCAATTTTATAGCTTGAGGAAATATGATGAGGTGCATAGACTGAATATAGTCCATACCCAATGTCTTGGCAGCCTCTAATTGTCCTTTTGGAAGAGATTGTATTCCGCCTCTTATAGCTTCTGCTATGTAGGTACTGGTATAAGTGATCAGAGCCAATAGTGCAGAGAAGAATTCATTATAATTTTCCAAACCCAACCAGCTTCCAAAAACTTCCAGAGTTGGAAATATATCTGTCAATGAAAACGAAAAATAGATAAAGAACATCTGTACAATAAGTGGGATATTTTTAAAAAACTCTACATAATATGCAGCAAAAAGTGATATAAAAAAGTTTTTACTTACTCTAGCCAATCCCATAAGCGAACCGAGCAGAAAAGCAAAAAATATACCGATCATAGATAGCTTCAAAGTCATCACAGACCCATCTATAAGCAGTTGTCTATAGGTCAACAGCACTGACCAGTCAAATTCATATCCCATATCCATGAAGCCCTATTTTAAATTGATAGGAGTACCTCATCTATGGCCAGAGTTCAGGAAGTACCGTTGGATTCTTACCAAACCATTTTTTATATAGTTTAGTATATGTGCCATCTTTGACAGCATTTTGAATAGCAAAGTTTATTGCATCCCTGAAGTTAGACTCATTTTCAGCTACACCCATCCCATAAGGTTCAGTTGAGAGTGTTCCGCCAGTTACCTTCAGAGTACCTCTACTATCATTGGCTTGTGTTGTACACCAGATGAGATCTGTAGTCACAGCATCTATCTTGCCTTTTTTGAGTGCCATAATGGCCTGTGGATACTCTTGAAAAGAGACAATCTTCGCATCAGGTACAGCTTTTTTAAAGTTTTCACCACTTGTAGCACCCTGAATGGCTCCTACTTTTTTACCTGCAAACTCTTTGGCATCTGTTGCCTTGCAATCATCTCTGACAAGTATAGACTGCCCATCAAAGAAGTATGAGATGGTAAAATCAATCGCATCATCTCTTTGAATCTTATGTGTCATTGATGCAGCAGCTATATCTATCTGCCCACCTACTACCAATGGTATGCGTGTTTTAGATGTGACTTGCTGAAACTCTACTTTCACACCTAACTCTTTAGCAATATACTTCAATAGATCAATATCAAAACCTACTACATCATTTTTCTCATTTACAAATCCAAATGGTTTAAAATCAAATTTAACACCAGCTTTTAAGATACCTGCACTTTTTATATCTGCTAACCTGTCAGCATAGACCAAACTTGACAATAAGAGCAAAGCCGATAAAGCAATCAATAAATTTTTGTACATCTCTACTCCTTAATTTCTATCATTATAGCACACTATTATAGTACTACTCTCCCTGACATCACTGCCAATCCTATAACTATCGATATCAGTGAAATCAGCATGATGATCGCCATGGGGATCGCTAGTCGATTGACACCGCCTATCTTATACTTCATTATGAGGATTCTCTTCTCTTCATCATCCAAAACAGCCTCTAACTCTTCTCGTTTAGTACGGTATTGGGCATAGACAAAATAGGTACCAAACCCACCCATAGCGATAGCAAACAGAAGCATAACAAAAGGCAGTAACCCCATAGGCAGGATAGCTCCCAAAAATATAGATACAAATAGAACTATCATTGCCATCTTCATTTGCTTGCGATAGATGAGGTACCAGAACCCACCTATCATCGCCCAGATACTCCAGTACCAGCTCATCCTGTTCTCTCTCTGTTCAAAATACTCAAAGGCTTGTGTATACCAGTCAAACTTCTCTGGAGTACCTATATAAGCCTCAAATAACTCCTGTTCATACTCTGATTTTTTCATTTAACCTTAATCTCCGTACTGCTTTTGTTTTCACGCATAAGCATGATGACTACTATCACCGGTGGTACACTCAATGCAAAGAAGTAGGCAGAAATATCCAAATATTCATGACGGTTGAGATAGAAAAATCCCAGTATGAGCAGAGCATAAGCACCGAGACGATAAAATGACAAAAATGCCCTAGAGTCTTTGATCACTTCCGAGATAGATCTCTTGTTGGATTTCTGTAGAGCTCTCTCCTCCTTGACCACCTCTGCAAACTCCTCTTTGGAGAGTTCTCTCTCTTGAGGATTATCACTATATAGATCATATGGATCATCTATCTTGTCAAGCTCTTCACGATCATCTTCTATGGGAACAGAGCCATACTCCAGTCGTTTCTCTATCATGCGACGGTAGCTTGCCATAGAGGCAGCGATCACCAATGATGAAGTAAAAAAACCTATCTGTGTCGTATAGAGCCAGTTGCGATCTCCTGAAAGTATACAAAATATAAGAATACCAATATCAATCACAAGAAGAGTATTGAGTATCTTTTTGTTAATATTTGTCATCCTCATCCTCTGCTGATGCATCATATCGTTTTTGAGAGTATCTAGGATCTTTTGCCAACTCATCGAGTGATGCTTTCTGCCTCTTGTAGGCTTTATATATATTTAGTATCGCTGCACTGATACCCCAAAATACACCAAGCCACAAGAGCCAAGTATATCCAAAGAGATGCTTCATCCCCAAACCCAAACCTACACCGATCAAAATTGCAACAACGATAGAGATACCCAGACTCAAGCCATCTGCGGCATCAACAATTTTTTTCATCTTTGGCTCTTGACTCTCGTTGGCTATCTGCTCTCTGTCATCCATATCTACTCCTCCTCTGCAGAGTTCTTCATCTCCTGCATGACAATATGAGCTGCCTCTATCGTCTCATCGATCATAGCATCACTCATAACTGTCGAGATAAATCCTGTCTCATAGGCTGAACATGCGAGATATATACCTCTATCCAGCATCCCTTTATGAAATTTGGCAAAAGCTTCACTATCGTTCTCTAGTGCCTCTTCGAAATTGTCTACTGGCTTATCACTAAAGAAAAATCCAAACATACTACCGCGAACATTGGTCACTAGAGGGATACCGGCACTATCGGCGGCACTCTTGAACCCCCGCATCAATCGTTTGGCACTGTTGCCCATAGTGACATATAGTGAAGGGTGATGCACGAGTTTGTTGAGACTAGCAAGTCCCGCAGCCATCGCTACAGGATTGCCGCTAAGTGTCCCTGCTTGATAGACTGGACCCTCCGGAGAGAGGTGTGCCATGATCTCAGCTCTAGCACCAAATGCACCTACAGGCATACCACCACCTATCACCTTGCCCAGTGTGATCATATCAGGCTTGACAGTGGTCAAACCCTCTGCACCCCTCAGTGAAGCTCTAAATCCACTCATCACCTCATCAAATATCAACAGTGTACCATGCTCATCACAAAGCACTCTCAACTCTTTTAGGAACTCCTCTGCAGCTGGTACCAACCCCATATTACCTGCGATAGGTTCGATAATGATACAGGCAACCCCCTCTTTGCTATCACTGAAACACTTTTTGACACTCTCTATATTATTATATTGTGCCAGTAGTGTATGTTTGGTCAAGTCAGCTGGAACACCGGGACTGCTAGGGTGACCAAATGTCACAGCACCACTGCCCGCTTGAACCAATAGAGAGTCACTATGCCCATGATAACAGCCGGTAAACTTGATGATATCATCTCTGCTAGTATATCCTCTAGCCAAACGCAATGCACTCATCACTGCCTCTGTACCAGAACTCACAAAGCGTATCTTATCTATCGCATCAAAGAGTGAGACGATCTCATCTGCCAACTTGGTCTCGATCGTTGTAGGTGCACCAAAACTCAACCCTCTATGGACTGCATTAATCACTGCTCTCTCTATATCTTCATCACAATGACCAAAGATCAAAGGACCCCAACTCTGTACAAAATCAATATAGCGATTGCCATCGATATCATAGAGATAAGCCCCCTCCCCTCTCTCGATAAATGGTGGTGTTCCTCCCACACTGGAAAATGCTCTTACTGGTGAGTCAACACCACCAGGAATGACACGATACGCCTCTTCAAATGCTTCTATACTCTTATCATAACCCATTATTCATATCCTTTTTCGGTATAATTCCTGAAATTATACCGTATTATGCAACAAGATCATAATATTAAACAGAAAAGAGAACATGATAAAAAGAGGACAAAGAGAGAAGATAAGAACACTCAAGGGGTTCGCACTATCACTACTATTGCACCTATTGATCCTACTGCTCTTTTGGGTTAGTGCAGAGAAGATATTTGTCTCTCCGCCAAAAGAGAGTGGCAAGAAGATCTCGCTCGATCTTTCGCAGTTTGTACCTCCTGCACCAAAACCAAGACCTAAACCTCAGCCCAAGATAGTACCGCCAAAACCGATCATTACACCCAAACCTGAACCCAAAAAAGTCATAAAAGAGAGACCCGAACCTAAAAGAAAAGTCATAAAAGAGAAAAAGATACTCACTGCTGCCAAAGCTACAGAGGATAATAATGTTACTAAAAGTATCAAAAAAGAGCCAAAAAAGTTAGTCAAAAAAGAGCCCAAAAAAGTCAAAAAGATTGTCAAAAAACCGCCTATAAAAAAAGTGCCGCCAAAGAGAAAAACTGTACAAAAAAAGCTTAAACAACAGAACTATAAATCACCCTTGGCAAACTCATTGATGGGGAGCAGCAGATCAAAAGCACTCAACTCAAAACCAAGAAGAGCATCAAAAGCAAGCCCTTCAACCAAACGAATGATAAAACAGCTCTATGGAAGTGAGTTCAACAGCTACGGCTCCCAACAGAAGAGATTTATAGAAAACAATCTAGGTATCATCCATAGAATCACCCAGATGACACTCAGTCGCAACGGATACCCAGAGGTAGCTGCCAGAACAGGTCAACAGGGTGTCAACATAGTCTCTTTCTACCTCCACCCAAATGGAAAGATAAGCAACCTAAGACTAGAGAGACACATGGGATATGAAGCCCTAGACCAAAACACCATCCAAGTCATAAGATTAGCATACAGAGACTACCCCCTGCCACGCAAAAAAACCAAGATAAAGTTCTATGTGCAGTATAGTATCAATGGGTATTGATAGGGCAAATAAAAACAAAAGAAGAACAGATGATAAAAAATATACACATACAAAACTTTAAATCTATTTATGATCTAGAGTTGGAAGTAGGAGGGACAAATTCAACCACTAGGGATTAATGGTGAAGGATTATTAAAGCTTCTTAAAGTAATTAATAATTATGAAGACAAAAGTTATATGAAGATGATTATCAAATCTCTACAGCTTTTTAACTGGTTTGAAGATATAGCAATCCCTACTGATATCTCCTCATTAGAAAATAAGGTTATCATAAAAGATAAGTATCTTTATAGAGAAATAGACCAACGAAGTGCAAATGAAGGATTTCTATTTATACTATTTTATATTACACTTATAGTAGCAAAAGAGACTCCAAAGGCTTTTAAGTGGCAAAATTTGGATTAGCTTGTGAGGGTATTACAGACCAGATAGTTATAGAAAATATACTGTGTGGTTTTTATAAAGATTATGATGATTTAGATGAAGAGATTATACCATTTGAGCCACTTCGTGATGAGACGGATAAAAAGCAAGAAGAGAACTCTGGTGGATGGAATAGACTACTGGTTTAGTTGTTTTGAGTCTTTGCAAAGAGAATCAAAAAAAATCAAAGTTCTTAAAGATTATAGAAGCTATAACAATATAACTCAAGATTTTACAAAACATAAAAGACTTATGGCAGTAACTTACAAAAATACAAGTTTTCAAATTTTTATATATTCACTACCAGAAAAGATATGATTTTAATCTCGATATGTTGTATCGCAGTGGCTATAGAGAGTATCAAGATGCCTAATAGTTTCATGGTATAATTCCTCCTATGGAATATGGAATATTATCACTAGCGATACCTCTGCTAACAATTATTTTGGCTATTACAACAAAAGATGTGGTTATCTCTCTGTTTGGAGGGGTATTTGTAGGAGAACTTGTACTCCATGGATATCATCCCGGTGATGCATTTTTTGCTACATTTGATGGTCTCATCGCACTCTTTGCTGAGGGGTGGATCACAAAAACATTGATCTTTATGCTTCTTGTGGGTTCTATCATTCGGATACTAGGCGATAGTGGTGCCATCGAACGCTTTGTCACCTATCTGGGTACAAAATCAAGCTCTATCGATTCGCCTCGCGGTGCCATGCTACTGGCTTACTCTATCGGTATCTTGATCTTTATAGAGTCCTCCATCACCTCGTTGGTTGCGGGGACTGTTGCCAAGCCTCTTTGTGATAAAAACGGTGTCTCTAGAGAGAAGCTCGCCTATATATGTGACTCAACATCTGCACCTATCTGCTCACTCATACCTCTCAATGGCTGGGGGGCACTGCTGCTTGGATTGATACTCACTGCTATCGAGAGTAGTGTCATAGAGGGAGATGCACTCTCACTGCTAATTGCATCTATACCTTTCAACTTTTATGCTATATTTACACTGATCATTGTACTCATAGTTATACTTTTCGACCTGGATATAGGCCCTATCTCTTCGGCCAAAGCTGTAGCATATCTCAAAGATCTGGAGAGACACCCTGGTCAGTCATCACTATGGCAAATGCTACTCCCCATCATCATAATGGTACTCTCGGTACCGATCATACTCTACATCACAGGCAAAGGCGATATCTTGAGTGGTAGTGGATCTACCTCTGTCTATTATGCTGTGATAATCACGCTGTTTTTTCTATATCTCTACTATATCCCGGCAAAGATCATGAGACACAAAGCCTATTTCGAGTCACTCTACCAAGGGATGGGAGATATGATCCCTGTTGTGATGATATTGATCTTGGCACTGCTCATCGGGAGGGTGATAGGAGATCTGGGAACTGCTGCCTATTTGGCACATATATTAGAGGGTAATTTCCCCGTTATACTCCTGCCTCTACTCATCTTTGTCATCTCCTCCATCACTGCCTTCTCTACGGGAACGAGCTGGGGAACCTTCTCTATCATGATGCCTATCGCTCTAGCTCTAGGTGCGATGATGGATCTCAACCTTCCTCTAGTCATAGCAGCGGTCATATCCGGGGGTATCTTCGGAGACCATGCTTCACCCATCTCTGATACTACCATCATCTCATCTATGGCATCAGGCTGCGACCATATAGAGCATGTCCGTACGCAGATACCATATGCACTGATCGGTGGCATACTGGCAAGTTTTGCTTTTCTGATAGCAGGGGTAGTGACTGCACCTACTCTGTAGAGGATGATCGATTTATCTCTTGTAGATAGTTGTAGATCGCTTCGACCTCCTCTATGGTGAGATAATACTTGGGCATTACTTTATGATTTCTGGCAACTATCGACTCTATCTCTTCAAGTGACCTATTGCGTATATCTGAACCTCTGATGACAATAGTCTCATTCTTGTCTTGATAAGATACGATCTCTCTCCCCTCTCCTCTCAATCCATGGCAAGATGCACAACTGATCCCTCTGGGATTTTTGTAGAGCATTTGACCATATTCAAAATCGGAGATGAAGTCCTCCTTGGCTACGAGAACCAAGGGGAGCAGATACCATATTTTTTTCAAAACCAAAGACTCCTCTAATACTAAATTTATTTTGATATAATACCCTAAAAATTTTAGAAGATTGATCGGCAACCATGACAATAGTGGTTTGATCGATCGGTGAAAGTGAAATATATGCAACTCATCGATGGGAAATCTCTCGCAAGCAGAGTTCAAGATAGAGTGATCCAAGGGGTCGATAGACTCAAGCAGGAGAAAAATATAGTCCCTGGTTTAGCTGTCATACTGATAGGTGATGATCCAGCAAGTCATGCTTATGTCAAGATGAAGGCAAAAGCGTGTGAAAAGGTTGGATTTTACTCTATTACACACAATATGCCTGAGACTATCAGCCAAGACGAGATCATCGCAACTATAGAGATGATGAACAACAATCCCCGTATAGATGGTATACTCGTACAGTTACCACTGCCAAAACATATCGATACAGACAGGATCATCGAAGTGATTGATCCCAAGAAAGATGTAGATGGTTTTCACCCCTACAATGTTGGTCGCCTTGTGACAGGCTTGGATAGTTTCGTAGCCTGTACACCTCTAGGCGTGATGAAGATGTTTGAAGCTTATGAGATAGAGCTAGAGGGCAAAGATGTCTGTATAGTAGGTGCGAGTAATATCGTCGGAAAACCTATGGCTAGTCTACTGCTCAATGCCAATGCGACTGTAACCATCACTCACATATATACAAAAGATCTCAAGAGACACACTCTAGCCGCAGATATAGTCATCGTAGGTGTCGGTGTTCCTGCTCTGATCAAAGCAGATATGGTGAGAGATGGGGTCATCATGATCGATATAGGGATCAACCGCGTAGAGAACGGTTCACTCGTAGGGGATGTAGATTTCCCTGAGGTGAGTCCAAAATGCAGCCATATTACCCCTGTACCAGGCGGTGTGGGTCCCATGACTATCGCTATGCTGCTAGAGAACACACTCAAATCTGCCCAAAAGAGATAAAATGAAAAAATTCTTTGCTAAACTTATCCACTTCTCCGGAACCTGGACGGGAACTGTTATAATAGTTCTCTTTTTGATATTCTTTGTTGCACAATCTTTTGTCATCCCCAGTGGATCGATGAAACGAAGTCTGCTTATTGGTGATTTTCTATTTGCCAAAAAATTTAGTTACGGTATCCCTACACCGCATTTGCCATGGCTGGAGGTACCCCTACTGCCTGATATGTTTGACAATGGCCACTTGATAGAGGGTCCAAAACCCCAGAGGGAAGATATAGTCATCTTCCGCTTCCCAAAAAACAATAAGATCCACTATGTCAAACGATGTGTTGCTGTTGGAGGCGATGAGCTGATCTATACTGACAAAAAGATGCTTATACACTTCCATGAAGGGGATGAGTATATCAAAGAGAACTACCCAAAAGAGAAGATCATCTCCCTGAGAGATAAACTCTGGGTATCAAACCCATACATGGGCAAATATCCAGGGATACAGTATACCCCTGAAGGTCATGGCAATATATTTGAATCTCTGCTCAAGAGTTATGCCTATGACAAAGATATCGATATGTCTCCAATCTATATCGAAGATTTGGTTGCTCCTGAGTATATGATCAAAGAGCGCCCTGTCAATGCACTCTACAAAAGAGTAGAACAAGATCACTACTATATGATAGGTGACAATCGTGACAACTCTAACGATAGCCGATTTTGGGGTTCTATCCCCTATAGGCTGATAGTTGGAAAACCTTGGCTTATCTACTTTAGTCTAGAGAGTCGCAGCTACGACAAGATGCTCAAAGGTGATGATGCTTATGGTTCAGGACAAGATCATGCAGGTCTCCATAGAGTCTGCGGCAAGAGACCAATAGATACAAAAGCTTGTGAAACACTCTGGGAGAAGGAGCGATACAAAGTCAGATGGGGACGCATAGGTCGCCGTATAGAATCCATCCAACTAGAAGAACCTATCCTGTAGAGAGGAGAGATAGCTATGAGTGAAGTAGAAATTATCAAACTTCTCACGATGATCATCGCTCTGGTCATCGCTATAGTAGGTCATGAGATCATGCATGGCTGGGTTGCATACAGATATGGAGATGATACAGCAAAGAGTCGGGGGCGACTTAGTCCAAACCCCATCAAGCATATCGATCCCATAGGTACTATTCTTGTGCCGGCTGCACTATATTTTAGTGGCGCACCCTTTATATTCGGATGGGCAAAGCCTGTCCCGATCAATATCAATACCGTCACTAGAAATGGTGGCACCAATGCAGCTGTAGCAGTCTCTCTAGCCGGTATCACCTACAACTTTGTCTTAGCAGCGATATCTGCGGCTATCTTCCCGCTATTTGCTCACCCAGATTCAGCACTTAGTGCCTTTATCGCCCTGCTTCTCTATCAAAGTGTGATCATCAATGTACTTTTGGGTATCTTCAATCTATGGCCTATACCGCCACTAGATGGTGCCAATGCTGTTCGCTATCTAGCACAAGGGTGGAACCTCAGAGGCTTCACCGCTTTTTATGACAGAGTAGCCCCTTATGGTATGCTCATACTGTTAGCCATCCTCTTTACACCTCTCTCTGCCTACCTATTTAAACCTGTAGTGTGGATAGTCAACTTACTATTGGGATAGAGTCAAACTATCAACTAGAATCAAAAAGGAAATTTATGAAATTTTACATCGCAACAGACCATGCCGGATATGCGCTCAAGGCATTTGTAAAAGAGTATATCACTTCACTAGGACACAAGATCATCGACTTGGGTCCAGACTCGGCAGATAGAGTTGACTATCCAGACTATGCCCACACTTGTGCCAAAGCTGTTATGGATGATCAAGGAAGCTTTGGTATACTGATCTGCGGTACAGGCATCGGCATATCTATCTCTGCCAACAAAGTAGAGGGTATCCGTGCAGCACTATGTCATGATGCTTATACAGCTGCTATGTCTAGAGCTCACAATGATGCCAATATACTTGCATTTGGAGAGAGGGTCGTAGGCAGAGGAGTCATAGAGAGTATGATAGATGCCTTCTGCCAAACACCATTTGAGGGTGGACGACATGCAAAACGCGTCAACAAGATAGAAGTGGGGTGCAGTTTTGGATCTGATCTAGGATAATACCAAATACAAGTAGATAGCAACAATATATCAACTAATAACTATAGAGAAAGGCAACAATATGCATAAATTAAGTCAAGAAGATAGAGAGATCATCCTCGGAAGTATCCGTGATATTCCAGATTTCCCAAAACCAGGTATTGTATTTAAAGATATCTCCACCATGCTCAACAATCCAGAAGCATTTAAAACTTTGATGGATCATTTGACTGAGCGTTATCGTAACTATGAACTAGATTATATTGCAGGGATAGATGCTAGGGGTTTCATCTTTGGTGCTTCACTAGCAGATAGGCTTCAGGTAGGGTTTGTTCCTGTACGAAAAAAAGGGAAACTTCCATATACTACAGTCGCTGAAAAATACTCCCTAGAGTATGGTTTTGATGAAGTAGAGATCCATATAGATGCATTTGGAGAGAATGGATGCTGTACTGTATCAGGAGATCGATCCAAAGTCCTCCTCATCGATGATCTCATCGCTACGGGAGGTACTGCAAAAGCAGCTGCCAGCCTCATAGACAAAGTAGGTGCTCACTGTGTAGAGTGCTGCTTTATCATGGAGCTTGGATTTTTAAATGGAAAAGATGGGTTTGAGAGTGAAGTCTATTCAGTACTAGAGATAGATTAAGGCTATTTGTGTGTTTATCTCCTTGGGGTAGCCTAAACCCTCTTCTCTCCGCAGATACACTTTTGGCGTTTTATCATAGCATCAACAGAGAGATAGACTACTACTATATTGAGGAGAAATAACAAAAGTATAAAGCCACCATCACTCTCCTTTGCGAACTGTAGTCCTGTCAATGAGTAGACTGCCTGCATAGAGATAAGATATATCACTGTTTTTGGGGTACTTTCAGCAAAAAAGTGACGAAGTACATGGTGCAAGTGACATCTATCAGCAGAAAAAACAGCTCTACCCGTGCGTTTACGACGGATAACCACTATCATAGTATCGATGATAGGCAGTGCAGCGATAAATAGTATACTAACAGCAGGTATATACGCCAATGATCTGATAGCTAGCAGTGCTATAATAAACCCTAGTACCAAAGAGCCACTATCACCCATAAAGATAGATGCAGGATGCCAATTAAAGAGGAGAAAAGCCAAGAGAGAAGCTATAAATGAGCCTGAAACTATTATCATGAATAGATCACTATTTTGATACCCCACAATAAAAAAGCTCAAGAGGATCACTATACTAACACTCCCTGCCAACCCATCCAACCCATCTATAAGGTTGAGTGCATTGGTGAAAGTCACAACAGCAAAGAGGGTGAAGGGGAGAGCAAACCATCCCAACGAAATATCCATACCAAAAAATAGTCCTACATTGTCAATAACAAAACCATCAAAACTTAAAAAAATGGTGCTGATCGTCAAGACGATAAATTTAGTACGAGGAGAAGCATCTCTATGATCATCCAGCAGACCTATGGTGAAGACTAAAAGAGTAGCAAAAAAGAGCCAAGGATACTCCAATATCATCGAAGGGTAGAAAAATGGCATCACAACTGCAACAGCAAGATAAAACCCTATACCTGCCCCTCTTGGGATACGAACCATATGAGAGCTTCTCTCATTTGGGATATCTATTAGTCCAATCCTAGGTGCATAAAATCGTACTGCTCTAATAAAAAAAATCGCAACAAAAAAAACTGTCGTAAATTCAATATACATAAACAGACAGACTATATCAATCTGAAAGATACTTCAGAGTTACAAATGGTGCTGCAATCTTAGTGATCGTCACAAATGGTGAAGTGAAGTCATCTGAAGCAACCTTAAACGACTTCCACTTATTAGGCTGTACATAGAGTACATCATTTGGTTTTATGACTATGTTTGTTCGCTGTATAGAAGAGAAGCTTGTTAGGTTTACTCTTCGCATTGTCATATTATTTTTACCATCACTACTCACAATATAGAGACTATCTCTCCGTGCAGAGTTTGTCAAGCCCCCAGCATGAGCGATAACTTGCATCACTGTTCCTACTTCATTATCCAACTGAACAACCCCTGGTTTTTTCACCTCTCCCAAGACATAAACCCGTTTATTCATAACTTCGATATTCAGTGAAGGGTCAGTCAAATACTTTTTATATCGACCCTCTATCATTCTAGCCGCTGCTGACTGTGTATATCCTGCTATTTTTACTTTGTGTATCAAAGGAAGAGATATATACCCCTCATTATCAATCAAAATACCCTTTTCATTCATTGATGTCGGTGTCAATTCCGGATATTGATAAATCACTACAGATAGTCTATCATGCGGCATGATTTTGTACTCTATACTCTGCATCGACATCTTTTTTTCAGATTTGACCTGTTTTTTTGATTTCAACAGCTCATAGTCTGATCTTCCAGAATTACATCCGCTAACTACAAGAAGTAGTATTAATACTCCAACTATTTTGATGATCTTGTTCATAGCTCTCTCCTTTTAGATATTAATTAGTATTATAACAACTTTTTGATTAATCTATTAATTTTTGGTTAATTTATAAGAAATTATTTTTAATTTCACTTTTTTTCCACACTTCAAGGTAATATTTACTCCTGAAAACCTCTTTTAAGTATGAAACCTGTTTTTTATGATGAATATCACTACCTATGAAATCTATCATTCCAGACTCTGTAAGAAATTTGGCAAGTTCAAAAGCCTGTTTACCATAGTGTCCCCCCAATGAGTTGATATCAAGTTGAAAAAAAATACCTAGATCTCTCATCTGACTATACATCTCTTTGGGATCTGTAATGTATCGATATCGTTCGGGGTGTGCTAGCAGAGGTTTGTAACCCTTTGTACCTATCTCAAAAACTGTCTCTTCAAAATTCATCGGTTTAGAGACATATGAGGTTTCAAAAAGAAGATACCCATCTCCTATAGTCAATATATCATCATTTTTTAGACGCTCTGTAAGCTCCTCATCGAGATAATACTCTGCAGCAACTTCTATCTCTATATCAACTCCTGCTTTAGACACCTCCTCTCTGAGTGATCTCAAACCATCCAAGATAGTCTCAGTACTATTACGGTATGTATCTGCCATAACATGCGGTGTAGTGATCACTTTTTTATATCCCAACTCTGACATGGATTTGAGTATATCCAAACTCTCTTCCATGTTTTGAGATCCATCATCGATACCTGGGATCAGATGAGAGTGCAGATCTACCTCTAGTAGAGGTACAGCATCTTTGGTAGTTTTATTTTTGAAAAAAAACATATCTACATCTACTCTTTGTCGACATAATAATCACTGCCATATCCATATCCATATCCATATCCATATCCATATCCATATCCATATCCATATCCATATCCATGTTTTTGCATATCTGCTGCATTGAGTACTAAACCGAAGCTATCTACTCCCTTGGAGTGATATAGCTCATTTATACTGCGTAAAAATGCTTTTTTTGCATACTCTGAACGAATGACATATAGTGTCACATCAGCGAGATCCATCAGCGTTCTAGCATCAGTCACTACTCCTACAGGAGGTGTATCCAAGATAATGACATCATAGATAGTTTTGAGTTTGCTTAATATATCCTCCATTCGTTTACTATGGATAAGCTCGCTAGGATTAGGGGGGGTAGGACCAGATGAGATGAGATCGAGGTTATCATAAGCCGTATGCTGGATAATTTTTGATAACATAGTAGAGCCTGAGAGAGCCATACTGATACCATTATCATTATGCAGACCAAACTCCTTATGCAGTATGGGTTTGCGCATATCTAGATTCATGACCAATACTCTCTTGTGCGTCATACTGATAATCCCTGCAAGGTTTGCACAGATTGTTGTTTTCCCTTCGCCGGCTACAGTCGAAGTCACGACTATGACTTGAGAAGTATCTTTTTGTGATAGAAACTTGAGATTTGTGCGAATATTTCGGTAAGCCTCTGTTATCATAGACTTTGGAGAGTCAAAGACATAGAGAGTTCCTCCCCTCTCATATTTTTTGCTCATTCTTGGCAGGGTACCCAATAGTCCTGCATCTGTACCTCTGGATATATCCTCTTCGCTCTTGATCCTATCATCTAAGAAGGCACGCAAAAAAGCATATCCGACCCCTATGATCAATCCCAATATGAAACCTATAAGTACTATTAGTCTCCTTTTAGGCTTGATAGAACCTCCGGGATATAGTGCCCTATCCAAAATACGATTTTTACTCACTGTCGAAGCTTTAGCTATGGCTGTAGCGGAACGCTGCTCCAAAAGGTATGAGTATATCTTCTCATTTACATTAAACATTCGTTGCAGTCTACCATACTCCCTCTCATTTTCAGGAAGCCTGTTGAGTGCTTTTTTCTCTTCCTGCATAGATTCAGCAACAAAAACTCTTCGTTCTTTTACATTTTTCTTCATACTGTTAATAGTTTTAATAATCATACTTTTGAACTCTGATATCCGTTTTTTGAGCTTTTTTACCCCAGGATATTGATCTGTATAGTATGAACGCATAGTCTTTAGATTCACAACACTCTGCTGAAGCTCTTTGATCAAACCAGATAGAGCACCATCCACTCTCATCCCAGTCAGCGTCAATGTCTCTAGATTTTTCCCATCCTTAACCTGTTTATAGAGTGAATCAAGAAGCCCCTCTTCGATCTTCAGCTTGGCTATGCTAGTCTCATGTCCACTCATCCTAGAGACAACACCTTGAGCTTTAGTATTCAAGTTGATAGTGTCTGTTTTAATTTTAAAGTTCTCTAGCAATACGGCAGATTTTTGAAGATTGTCATTGGTGTCCAAGAGCTGGTGATCGACAAACTGCAGTGTTCTTGACGCTTCTCTAGTTTTGCGGTATACACTCTGCTCTATATAAGCTTCTGCCAAAGCATTGGCATACTCCTTGGCACGCAGTGGTACATTGTCCTGATAGCTTATCTTTAGAATAGCAGAGTATTTGCTTAGCTGAGATACGCTTGTGCCACCTACGGCATACCCAACTACTGCCTGATCATTCAGTATAATGAAACGATAAGTATTACTGCTAAGTACTCTGCCCTTTTTGAGCTTTAGTTTAAACTCAAATAGATCATTTTTGACAACTGCACCATAACGATGCACTTTATCATAAGACCACTCTTTCCCCCGAATCTCTAAACGATAAAATGTTTTATCAACAGGATGAACAAAAAAAGAGATCCCTTCTCCTTTCGTCAAGTTGACATCAAAGGGAGAAGCTTTATAGAGTTCAAGCTCTCTCATATCCTCTTTGATATAGTACCTATGAGTAAAATCTACCTTCTTGAGTGCATGGTTTGCTAAAAAACGGGATTTGACAATATCCATCTCAGTATCAGGTGTATTTGTACTACCTACTGTCGCTTGAGAGAGAATATCATTTTTACCATTTCCTCTCTCCATCCCGATCTCTACTGTAGTAGTTGCAGAGTATATATCTGGTTTAAAATAAGCAAAAAGAGCAGCCAAAAGAGCAAAAATCATAGCGAACAGCACAATAGCTATTTTATACTGATGGAGTATCCTAAATATCTCATGAAGATCTATCTCTTTTTTTTCAATCTCTTTATGCCTATTCTCTTGAGTCATTATTGTAAACCTGCTAGTAGTAATCTATTTTTTCGACATTATATCCAAATTCAGATTATAATACAGTCGAGGTCAAGCGTTGAAAATCCACTCACTGCGTGAGTTGATTTTACAACGCATGACCCCTGATATTGCATAATTCGGGTTAAAATCTATAATTGACTCCTGCACTGATACCATCTTGACTCAGCTTCTCATAGATAGTTGGATCGTAGACATAAAGTCTGGCATTTATATCTCTATCACTCATAAATGAGTTGTACTCAACAAAGATACTGACATCACCCTCCCGATCGTGCTCATCATACTCATCCTCATTATCATCAGCAAAAGTAAAACTAAGACCAAGACCCCACTGAAAGCTAGAGTCATCGGTGATATATGCATCTTCGTAGCCAGGTGTGTTTCCAGCTATTCCATCTATCTGTGTTACACCATATCCTAAAAGGGCATATATAGAGAAGTACCCCTCTTCGAGATTTTCCCAACTCTCCTCCTGATCATCCCAAAATCTATATTGTGGTTTTACAAAGAGACCATAGTTTATTGAGTCTGCATAGTCCTCTTTAAACAGAGTCTTTGTCAACCTCCCTTCAAATGCAAGATAGTCATTGAAGTTGTAACCCAATATACCTGTTAACCCACCTGTCTCATCCTGACTCCTGATACCGGCATTAAACCATCCGCTATCTACGGAGTATGTTCTCTGATATATACCGGCTACACCTATATACCAATAGTCCTGTTCTATCTCATCTGCCGCCATAGGAACTGCATCACCCTCGGCAAAACTCAAACTGCTTAAGACAACCATCACTGCCATTGAGAATTTAAACTTTTTCACAATCTACTCCTTTAGTACAATATTTCCACTATCCTAACATAATATCATATAATATGAACTTAAATATTTCTCTTTTTTATGCTATGATTTCACCATGTCGCTAAATATTAAAATATCAGATATTGATCATCATTTGAGATTTCTTATCACCTGTTGCCAAGCAGATATATCCAAAGAAGATAGGATCTTCCTCCACTCATACCTGACACAGAGTATTGATATTGGTATAGTTATGGATTTGGCAAACCAGCACGGTGTTACTCCGATAATCTACAAAAAACTCCAAAGTATAGATAGTCAAAATAGCAATCTTCTATCTGATCTAAAACAGAGATATAGCTCCATTGCCCAGATAAACATGATGATGAGTGCTGAGCTTATTCGTTTGATGAAGATATTTGGGGAGAGCAGTATAGAGGCTTTGGCATTTAAAGGTCCTACACTCTCCAAGATGTTGTATGGAGATATTACACTAAGGCAATTTGGTGATCTTGATATTTTGATTCAAAAAAAAGATATCTACAGGATTGATAGCATACTCAAATCACAAGGGTATGAGAGAATTTTTACTCTATCAACTACACAAGAGAAGGTTTGGATCAAACATATGCATGATATAGGATATGTTCACTCATCAAAAGGTATTTTACTTGAGATGCATTGGTCTTTTCTGGATGAGGATTATCCTCTGCAAGTTCAGTTGGAAGATTTTTGGAATGAGAGACAGGAGGTAGATATACTTGGTCATACCCTCTCTACATTCTCTACTGAAAATATGCTTCTATATCTCTCTATACATGGATCCAAGCACCTCTGGAAGAGAATAGAGTGGATCAAAGACCTTGATGTTTTGATACGAAAGAGTGTGATCGACTGGGATATCTTGGTACAGAAGATCACAAATAGAGGATTTGAGAAGATGGTTTACCTAGGTCTCTATTTGAGCTATCTGCTATTTGACACTCCACTGCCAAAGGTGATCTTAGAGAAGATTGAAAACCATTCAGAGATCGATGATACTGTACAGTTCATAGTAGATAGTTGGCAATATCCAAAGGGCAACTACAGTGACAGTATCATAATGCTCAAACTTTTTCCGGGATTCAAAGAGAAGATACTCTATCTGCATAAAGTTATCATTAAACCCTCAAGAAGTGAGTATAACTATATTGATTTTCCAAAAAGTCTATATTTTCTTTACTACTTTGTACGCCCATATCTATTGATAAAAAAATACTTTAAAGGTTGATATCTTCCTTAAAATAGAGCCAAAATTTGTTTCGTTTTTTATTCAATATTTTCTCTTGATACTCTTTTGATCTACTAAAATTTTGCATAGCATACTCTCTCATCAACTCCTTATCATTCATCATTTTCCAAATCAGATCAAAAAATCTCTGCTGATTTTTGTGATCAAATATGAGATCTTCATCCAACAGTTCAGGCATACCGCCCACAGAACTAGCAACTACAGGACACCCGCGACTCATCGCCTCTAGTACAGATCTGGGCAAACCCTCTGTTAAACTAGGCTGTAGATAGATATCCATACGATCAAGCCACCTATATACTGCTTCTCCTCTAGGCAAAGTACCATCAAAAAAGATCTTATCACCGATACCAACTCTCTCAGCTATCATCTGATACTCTGCAGGATCACCCTCGCCCAATATATGATATTCGAAATCTTCATACCTCTGTGATATTTTAGAGAGTACCTCTATAGTACTATCTACTCCTTTATATTTCACATTTAGTGAACCTATCGTTCCAAAGAGTATTTTCTCTCTTTTTTTTTCTATCTTGGATAGACGCTGTGATACTATATCTTCATCTATATCAGGCAGCATCACATCAGATAGAGAGATAACTTTTGCACCATCGGCAGATGGGTATCTATTTTGCAAAAATTGCTCAGTAACATAGCTGGTATAGTTAGATTTTTTAACTCTGTTTTTTATCTTAAGATAAAAAAACGGTGCATATATTTTTGATCTGTATCCTCCATAATACCACATAACACTCCAGGCACACCCTACTACCTCTACCAGATATTTGACATGTCTCTGCTCTGCTATCTTGGCTGTCATAGCTCCTAGCTCACTAGGCAATCTCACGATCACCGCATCATGGCTCCCAACTATACTCTCGATCACTTTATGGTGTTTTTGCCTCAGCCCAAAGTATGACCGAAGGGTTGAGATACTCTCTAAAAAAATAAAATCAATCCCATCTCCACTAGCTAAAGATCTATCCCCAATCTCTTCAACCTCTAAACTCCTAGCCAAAACAGTCACTTGTGAAAATTGATCTAAATATCGTTTTAGTATAGGGAATGGTAGATTATTGGAGTAGACATTGCCATTTTTTGTCAAAAAAATCTCATCATGAACAAACAAAAGCTTCATGCTTAAAAATATAACTCAAGAGAGGATAGCAGATACCGCACGCATATAGGCATCATTGACTATCTTCTCTTCAAATTGGGAGATCACCTTCTCCCTGCCTCTGCGACCCATCTCATCTCGCTCTTCATCGCTCAGATTTGACATTTTTATTATCTGTTTGGCTAGCGAGTCTGCATCTTTGAGATGACACAGGAGACCATTGACTCCATCATCGATCACCTCTTTGCATCCCGGCACATCAGTAGCGATGAGTGCTTTTCCCATGCTAGCTGCCTCCAATAAAACCTGAGAGATCCCCTCTCTATAAGATGGTAGCACTATGCAGTCCGCCTTAGCTATGATGGGTCGTATATCATCGCTAGTTCCTAGATAATCAACATAACCCTCCTCTACCCAATGTTGCATCTCTTTTTCTGTGATAGAGGTAGGGTTGCCATGATAATACTCTCCAATGATACAGAACTTTAAGCCTGTACTGTCTGGATATTTAGCTCTGATCTTCTCTGCAGCCTGCACAAACTCTACAACTCCTTTGTCCTTGATCAATCTAGCTATCAACAAAAAGCAGATCGGGGCTTGGGGATTCCTATCTATATTGACCGGTTTGAACTTTTCAGTATCGATCCCTGAGCCTGGTATGAGTCCAGTCTTCTCAACCTTGACAATATTTGAATCCAAAAAAAGCTTGCGATCATAACTATTTAGAAAAAAAACTCTCTTTGGTATTCTCAGTGCAACTTTGTAGAGGAGGCGTGCTATATGCGAAGAGAGTTTATTGTTGAGAAAGACTGTACCTAGACCTGCTATAGTACTGATGGTTGGTACAGTTAGCACTCCTGCTGCCATAGTTCCATATATATTTGGCTTGATAGTGTAGTGGAGTATCAGATCAGGTGATATAGATCTATAGAGTTTGTAAAATCGAAAAAAAAGTTTGATATCTTCGATGGGGTGAGTACCCTTGTTACTGATCCCAATATCATAAAATTCTATATCCAGTTTTTCTAGTTTTTTAGAGTAGTCATCTCTAGGAGCCACCACAACGACTTGGTACCCTTGGCTCTGCATCACACTAGCCAACTCTCTATGAAAGTTATAGATAAACCAAGAGGTATTACTAGATATTACGATTTTTCTCTTATCCATGGTACTCTTTTTCTCCATATTATACATATATTTTGTTTTGTTTTTGTTTTGATATAGATATCAATACAGATATCCAAAATAATCACTAAGGATATTTTGATAGGGAACCCAAGCAAAAGCCCAAGCAGCAAAATTAAGCCAAACGAAATAGACCAATCCATAATAAAAAACAACCAGAAATGTAGTTACTTTAGGGGAGATGACTCCTTGCAGGAGTAGCGGAAGACTCGAAAAGACGACAAACTGCAGCGGTATCAGATAGAGTGAAACACGATCTGTTGCTGTTGACAATATAAATACAGAAGGTACAGCAGCCAGTGATGCCAATGCCATCAAGTACCACAATGTATAGCTATCGGGCCAGAGCTGATACCATCTTTTGCGAAAATATAGAAATATAAGTGCTGGTATAAGGTTCATAAATATTCGTATGTAAGCACCTGATGATTTCATAGCACTATCTATATATGTCTCCACATAATGCTCTTCATTTCCTGACATAAAAGCCATGTAGATACCTATCCCCATCATTACAGCTGCTATAGCTTTGAGGTATTTACCTCTGCCCCCCTGAAAAAGCCCAAACCCGAGCATCAATACTCCCGATTTGTGAAATGCTGTAGCAAAAGAGATAAGGATAAAGAACTTGACAAATTTACGATCGACCAGTGCTGTTATCGCCCACAGTGACAGACCCAGTGCTACTCCCTGCCTCACATATCCCATCCCCAAAGTCAGCACAGTATAACCAGTAGCTACGACCAGTGCCAACCATGGGTTGGGCATAGTGCGAACAAAGACAACCAACCCAGTCACAAAAAAGATACCAGACACTAGATTGACTATATGAATACTCCATCCCATCTCTGTCACCCAAACCATCAGTAGCCAAAAGGCAGGATCACCATGTACCAATGCATCTCCATAGCTCATTTGTGGAACATCACGATTGAACATTGCCAAATAGTTATCCCAGTCAGATCCCACTTCATGACGCAATCCCACAAAGATGATCAGATATATGGTCATAGGGATCCATATCTTGAGACTACTCCATGGCTTATCTATCGGCTGCATCATAGCCATCAATGAGATAAAGCCAAAGGTAATGATATATGGGATCATCTACTTGACTCCTCTCTTTATGATACTCCATAGGTATCTCCAGATAGTTGGATGGTACCAGAGCTTCGAGGGAAGATCAACTTTTTTTATCTTGAGTCTGCTCTCCTCTATATCTCTTAGGGAGTGTTTCATGAGTGGTATAGCTTGGGCTAGCTGTAGATATGGATATGTGTTGAAGCTATCAGCCTCTGTGGTGCAGATAGTCTCCTGATACAGAACCTCTCCCGTATCGATACCTCTATCTACCAAATGTATCGTAACACCACAATGCTCCGCATCATCATTGACCAAAGCCCAATACCCGCCATGTACACCTCTATATTTCGGGGTGATACCTGCATGAGTATTGACAAAAGGCTTATCCAGAGAGTCTAGAACTTCTCCGGAGATGATCCTCGTACCATTGACCACTATGGCATCGGGGTCTATCTCTTGGAGTATTTCGATGACCTCTTGATCGTTGATACTCTCGACATGCAGCAGTTTATCATCATCTATCGCACTATCATCTAGCTGATATTGCTCCTTGATCTCATCTATCCTAGATATAGCAAACTTTGAAAATAGTTTGTTGGATAGTATAAAGAGGATTTGACCGGATACTACCCAAAGACCCAGCCGTTTTATCCTATTGGTGATCACTCTCTGTTTTGGGACTGGCTCCTCTATGATAACCTTCTCAACCTGAAACTCACCCTTGAGTGCATGGTAGATGATACTTGAAGAGTCATCTCTGCCTATGAGCATAACAATCCTGAACTTTTTATCCATAAAATATCCCCTGCTCCTGCATAGTTAGAGAAACCATACCGTACTCTTGTTTCAGGTCATCAAAATGCTCTAAAATCTCTTCCAGATTAGCCATATTTTCCTCTTGATTTATACCAAAATTATGTGGATGCCACCAGAGATGAAAGTTTTCACCTTTTTGGGCTGCTTCGGTCATGGCATTTTTAACCCTTCGTATCTTCATCCCCTCCATAAACTTAAATCTTCTGCTATAGGCTCTCATAAACATACTGCTCTTCACTTCTATCAGACCCTGCTTATCTACTCGTGGAAGAGTCACATGGGAACCAGATAAATTGAGGTAGATATCTACAAAACGATAAACCCTTTGCAAAAAAGTCTTCTCTACCTCACCATCTCTGTATGCCCAGTGTTTTGGATTGCCTCTATAT
>JAYEOM010000026.1:0-5063 GCA_034722955.1 Campylobacterota bacterium | reverse complement strand
AGGGGTCTTTGGGGTGTTTCAGCTTGGGTTTATTTTTCGTTGGATTTACCTAGGTGTCAAGTGGTTCTATGCGACGATTGAGACTATTCAACTAGAAGTAAAAGGACGAGTCAGATGGGTAGAATTGCTCTTGGGAGGTTCCTAAGTAGATATCCATAGATATTATTAAACCCGAAACATGCAGTAGAGATTACTACTGCATAGTTTTAGTAGTGGTTGCGATGCTTCAACTGCTCTTTGTCGTAATCGTATATATCGTTGCGTAGCTGTAGTATACCGTCTGGGTCAACCCATGCAGTCAGATATGTTACATCTATAGGGATATCTTCTACCTTGTAATAGGTCTGTTTTTTTCCCTTTAGTATCTTTTGTGCTCTGGTATAATCTAGATTGCCATTGAATCCTGCAAAAGTCTTCATAAGATCTCTAGGTTTCTCTAGTCGAATACAGCCATGGCTGTATGCTCTTACTGAGCGATTGAAGAGATGTTTTGTTGGAGTATCATGCATATAGACAGAAAATCTGTTAGGAAAGAGAAACTTGACTTTACCTAAAGCATTTTTGTATCCAGGTACCTGTGCGAAATGAAAAGGAACTGATTTGCTATAGCGATATTTTGACCAATTGACTGAACCGCCTGAGATCTTTTTTGCACCGGCTCCCCATCCATTGCGGATCTCTATACCCTGTTTTTTCATTGCATTGGGATTGCGAAGCAGTTTTGGGATCATCTCTTTCTGGACGATGCTTTTAGGGACATTCCAGTATGGGTTAAGTACTACGGTTTTGACTCTGTTGCTAAAGACTGGCGTTGGATGTTTCTTTTTTCCTGTTATGACTTTCATACTCTGAAATATTTTACCATTATCATAAAAATAGAGTCTAAATGCCGGTATATTGATCATAATATGACGACCACTATCATTATTTTTCATCATCTTCATGCGATCGAGATTGAGTTCCATGCGAGTCAGAAGCTGGTTGAGACTTAGCCGAAGTGAATTGCCTGTTGTCTTCCCTATCACGCCATCTTCTGTATAGCCATTACGCTTTTGAAAGCGTTTGACAGCATCTACGAGACAACTATCATAGAGATGGGAAGAGCTAGCATCACAGCCTCTCAAATCACCACTCAGATAGAGTCTTTTGCGTATCAGAGGTATAACACTACTGCTATCGCCTGGCTTAAGAGTATCAAATTTAGGGATTACAGGCCACTCTGCACTAGCTGCAATCTTTCGATAGTGGTAGTAGATCTTTTCAAGACTTGTATAGAGTTGTGTTTTGGGTGTTACTTGGTCAAATGATCCTTGTACATCTCCACTTGTCATCATAGCATACAGAAGGGTATATAGTGTATATTTGGGGTATATTTCCCAATCTGCATGAATATTGTCTGTGACTATGATCTGCTGTAGACGACCACGAAATATAGGCCAATTGATCATTCCGTATATTTTGTAGTTGGCATAGTTTCTATATAGGTTACTCATCTTGAGCTCTAGTTTGATCTGTTTTCTCATGGAGTTCTTGCCGCCGAATAGAGTGGATGAGCCATGTGACTTTATCGCTTTGTAGTCTCTATATATCTTGGTGTTGTGATCAAGCAGTGGATCAGAATCGATCTGGTCTAATAGACCTCTTCCCATTGCCGTGAACCCACTTTTTGTAACCCATATAGGCTGATTGCTGCTTACTTTATAGATCTTTTTGATAGAACTCGAAGATGGTTGTGATTTGACTACTTTTGTGATGACCTTCGAAGCAGTAGTCTCAAAGTTATCAGCAGAAGCTGATGCCGCAAAAATTCCGCTCAATAGTAGCATAGTTACTATAACTCTTGTAATCTGTTTTAACATAGTGCTAATCCCTGTCCAAAGAAGATAAGGAGTCTCCCAAAAACAAATGTACCCATCTAACTTGTTCTTTTGCTCCTAGTCGAATGGGTCTCAATCGTCGTATAAACCACTATACTCCTCTTGAGACAATCCAACTAGAAACAAAATTTCTGCGTTATTTGGGCATATTTGTTTTTGTACAATTCCTAAATTGAGATATTATACCAAAATTTTATCTGTTTTACTCATTTTATCTAAAGATTAGGCTAATTTTTGGATCTCAATCTTCTTCGCTTCGTCTGCTCTGAGTGCTATGGAAGTGGAGCCTACTGCTATCTCCATCGTCTGCTTTGCCATCGAACACTCTTTGACGGATAACTCTTCACCACGCATAATGCCAAAAGAGATAAATCGATCTCTGAGAGCTTTATTGGCATGAATATTGATAATCTCTGCTCTGTCTCCTCTGCGTAGACTATCTAAGAACATTTTTTTTCCTTTTTTCAAGATTGTTTTGCTGTCCCATTCAGTACTGGTACAAAACGACATGTTTCAATAGCTTCACTGGTAATACGCCCTTTGCGTTTATAAAATCGTGTGATGATCTCCATCGGCCCCTCCTGCACAGGAGCCAGGAGTATTCCTCCCTCTGCAAGCTGGTCAAAGAGTACTTGTGGAATCTCCTGAGCAGTGGCAGAGAAGAGTATCCTCTCATACGGGGCGTAAGCTTTCCAGCCTCGTTGACCATCATCAAAACGAGTGAATATATTGTTGATCTCTAGTGATGAGAAGTGTGTTTTTGCCTCTTTTAGCAAGGTGTCAATGCGCTCTATAGTAAAAACTCTTCGACATATTTTACTCAAGATAGCGGCTTGATATCCACTGCCGCAACCTATCTCTAGAATGCTGTCAACATTTTTAAGTTCAAGGTGTTGTGTCATTTTTGCCACAGTGAGAGGTGAACTTATCCATTGGCTTGCAGTCATAGGCAGTGCATCTAGTTTGTAGGCGAGATGCCGAAATCCTTTGGGGACAAATGTCTCCCGATCTGTTTTTAGAAAAGCATCTTTTACATATGGATCTAGCGGAAATTCTTTTTCGATCTCTTCGATCATCTTCTGGAGCTTGATAGTTGCCGGCATTGTCTCTCTTCTCATTTAAGAAATAAAAAGGGATTCTATCTAAAATGCTATTAAGGATGGATAGCAATACTCTGCCAACTGTTTAATCCATCGTAATATATCTACGCATTTTTTTGATCTCAGATAGATCAAGATCACTTTTTATCACCTCTTTTTCATCGTCTGCTATCTCCTCGCCATCAGGAGAGATGATAGCAGATGAGCTTGCCATATCTGCATCGCTGCTATTTGCCAGGAGTACAAAACACTGGTTCATTACAGCGAGCCCCTTAGATAGAATCTCCAAATGCTTTTTGCGTGGCAATCCCCATCTAGCAGGTATCAGTACTATATCTACCCCCTCTATCTGTCTCCACAATGCTTTAAATCTCAGTTCAAAACATATCAATAGAGCGTACTTTAGACCCTCTATCTCAAAAGGAACTATATTTTCCGGAGAACCAGCCTCAAGATATAGGTGTTCATCCCCTAGCTTAAAGAGTTTGGCTTTGTTCTGACGATAGATGATCTTGTGTCTATGGATCACAACTGCTTGGTTGACAAAAGTATCCTCCTCTTTGAGTATGAGAGTAAAGACGAGTATCTGTTCGTTGATCACCTCTTGGAGTAGATTGAGTGCATTAGCAGAGAAGTTGGCGGCAGCTTCTATATGATCATAATCATACGCAGTCAGATAGACTTCCGGTGCAACTATGATAATACTCTCTTGTTGATTTTGAATCTCACAAAGAAGACGGTCAAGGTTCTCTTGATATATGCTACTGCTTTGAAGCTGAAGTGTGATAGCCGTTAGCTCTTTTTGTTTCATCGATTATCCCCCTAAATTCATAAAGGTTGATTATACAGACTCCACCCTTAATCCATTAGCCCTCTGTTAGCTTTTTTTGGTACACTTCAGAAAAGGAACTTTAATTATGAAACAACTTGAAGAAGAACGGATCGATCAACTTCTAGGGATCATCAATCTCTATCCTGCTATAAGAGTCATGCATTTTAGCGATGGCAGCCAACAGCTGACCCAAAAGATCAACACTCTTTGCGAGCAGCACCATTATGATTATCAACTCAACTGTACGACAGATACCTGCTATGAAGAGATGATAGATAGGTATGGTGATGAGGGTATGATCAAGATAAAGCGATTTGATCTCAATAGACCCCGTTATGCTATACAGGCAAAACTGTATGATTATCTCTTTGTGACTACTCAGATACCAGATGAAGAGAGACTCTCTTTTCTCAAAAAAACATACGCTGCTATCAAAAATGCTGGGCTTATTTTGATATTTTTACCAAAAGATGATCTCCGACAAAATCACATCTGGAGTGAACTTCTGCTAGAGAACTATTTTGTTGCTAGCAATACACTGGATATCTTTGCAGATTATGATGTTATAATTGCCAAGAAAATGCATGGTTGGGGAGGTTAGGCTACCCCAAGGAGACAGACACCCAAATAGCTTTATGAGGTTTCCCATATACTGCGTTAATCGTTTTTTGCATTAGCTCTCAATATGGTTACTTTGAGGTATATTTGCTATACTACTCGATACCAATAAACAGAAAGGGAAAAAATGAAAAAAATTGCACTTTCACTTTTGACTATGATAGCGATGGGTGATAGTATCGCCAAGGCTGATGATGCAGGGATCTATCTAGGGGCTGGATATGCCTTGACTATGGTTGACTTCACTGTAGAGACTGGCTACTTTGAACTCCCCGGATTTGATGCCTCTACTGATAGTGTTCTTTTTCTTGCAGGTTATGATCTCAATGAGTATATCGGCATTGAAGGACGATACTACTGGAATGTCACATCTATAGCTATCGATTATTATGACAAATATGGTCTTTTGGATGAGTATACTGCTGAGAGCTTTGCCGTCTATCTAAAGCCTCAGTATAGTTTTGATCCCATATCAATCTATGCACTTATCGGTATTACGATGAATGATTACACTCTTCTTGTAAGTTCAGAGAGTGACGCTCTCTTCTCTTGGGGCTTAGGTGCCAAATTTAGGCTAACTGATAGTTTTTCTGTTTTTGCCGACTATACCGATCTAGGAGAGAGTGAAAACCTTTT
>JAYEOM010000025.1:0-22255 GCA_034722955.1 Campylobacterota bacterium | reverse complement strand
TGACAGCTGGAAGCCATCTACCATAGGATGGATCCGCAACAATGTCAAAGGGGGATTAGGTATGATAGGGTCATCTGTACTGGCAGGATTTGCCGGTGGATTTTTGACTATTACACTACTCTGGGGTGTTGAACAACTACTTGGGAGTGGACAATAGATAAGGCTACCCCAATGAAATAAACACCCAAATAGCTTTATGAGGTTTTTCATAGACAAGGTAATCGTTTGCAGGACTAGCCTTAGCTAATTGCCCGTAGGAAATGCCCTTGGGGTACAAAAACGATTAACGCCGTATATGGGAAGCTATTTGTGTGTTTATCTCCTTGGGGTAGCCTTAGTTAGACTCAATACCCTGTAGAAGTATAGATCGTATCAACTCTTCATATAGATCAAACTGCTTCTCTTTGATGGTAGTTGCACTGCGAAAATCTTGATGCAGTTTCTCCATCTCTTTTTTGCGACTATCATCGATCCACTTCCTCTCTAGCAGTGCCTCACCATCTATCGAAATCTTGGCTCTATCTGCATGGGGGCGTGTAGCAACCTCTTGTGTATAGTAGAGTATTCGACGCAACAGAATATAAGGGAAATTTCTATTTTGCATTGGACCGGCTTCGACTCTTCTGCTCCCTAGCTTTTGCCCCAACAGTTTCATCTGGGCAATCTCTTGAAATCCAAACATAGCACCCGCTCCGCCAACTAACGCTCCGATAGCTGTACCCATCATAAAACTGGTTCCGCCAAACATAAGATCAACACCAGAGCCACTCAAGGCACCTCCGGCTGCACCAGTAAATATCATCTCTTTTTTACTCAGCCCGAACAGTGAAGCACTCTCTTTTGAAAAGAGATCCATCTCTTGAAAAAGCGGTATTGCAATCTCTTTTTTGAGTTGACTATGGTGCCATACTTTAGCGATCTTTCTCTGACTCCTCTCTTCTAAGTGACGCAAGTGTGATTTGTATATCTCTAATACTAGCTCTCTCTCCTCCTGAGTTGCCTCCTCTCCTGCTATGGGCAGTGAAGATACATAAGAGAGTGAATCTATGATAAGCTCAGTTATCAGAACCGATGAGTCATTGATCTTCTGCTTCTGATAGCGTACAAATATCTCTATAGAAGACTTCACAGAGGATGTCCACTCCTCTCTGAGTTGTGACATGCTATCTAGTAGTGCAATATGCTGTGAAAAGTTGGCTTCCATAGGGTTGAAGAGTCTAACCATACGAAAATAGTGCTCCAACGCCCTCCTCCACTCAAGAACATAGTCTGTATCATCGATCAGATTGATCAGTGCCATAGATGGCTCTCCTGTCCAACGCAATATCTCCATCTCCGCTTCATACTCTACACCATAAGGCTTGGATCCATCGACTACATAGATGATCCCTGCTCCATCTAGTATCGGCTTGAGCAACTCTACCTCATCTTGAAAACGAGGATCATCGCTATGCTCATAGACAAAGCGTCTAACTCTATCTGCTTTCTGGTCTGCCGGCACCTCCTCTTGGTTGAGCCATGCCAAAAGAGCACGAGCTCTTTGAAATCCCGGCGTATCAAAGAGTTCATAGATGATCTCTCCATCTATCTTGAGAGGGAAAGATCGTTGTATTGTCGTAGTACCTGGGGTATTGGATATCTGTACACTCTCATCATGTGCTAGCGTAGATACTATACTGCTCTTGCCTTTGTTGGGGTGTCCTACTACAGCAAACTTGGGATAACTACCACTCATCTCTTCATCCTGATATTGGCAGATTTGAGCTTGTCTACCTTCTCTGCCCATATATCAAAAGCATCATCTTTGACACGATAACCCTGCTCTGTCGTACCGACTGGGTATAGTGTGACTGATCTACTCTCATCTTCACTAAGTGCAGTCAAGAAGTCGATGAAGTCCATAGTAGGAGGCTCCCATGCTTTGAGATAAAAGAGGATATCTCCATCAAGAGCATCGATCACCTTCTGGTCATCATCGAGAGTGTTCAATCCGCCTGCTTCATATATCACTCCGACATCTATCCCGTTAAGCTCATTGAATATCACGATCATCTCTCTATCAAGTGCCCAGCCGATCACAGAGTCATAATGCTCTTTCATAGATCCATCAATAACAATATCAAGATCATCACTCTCCTCAAAGAGTGGCTCCGGCACAGTTGCCTCTGTAGTGATGAGAGGCTCTTGCATCTCACGGAGCATATCTCTTACGCCATCCATAGAAAGGGTTGCACGCTCTATAGCATGCCTTAGAGCTCTGCTAGCCAACAAAAAGATAAACCATCTCAAGAGTAGTGCATAACAGAGTGTAGTCATAGCCAAAAACTTCCACCACTCTCCTAGCAGAGTAGCAGAACTGATCATCTCACGGCTCAGCTCTCCACCCAACCTAAAGTAGTGGCTCTTCTCTATCAGCTCTAATGATGGCAATGCCCCAGGAAGATAGTCACGCCAAGGCAGAGCAACCCAAGAGAGAAAAGAGTGAAACTCCTCTGGAGTGATCTGAAGCGTTGTACTCCATCCAAAGGCGATATCTTCACTCGCCACTACTCCGATCAGAGCAAAAAATAGCCCTATAGAAAAGGTGAGTGCCAACTCCTGAGAACGCCTGATCACTATGTGGTTTCCTATCAGAGGATTGATCTGAATATCTTCCATCATCTCACGGTTTTTTGCAGGAAGCAGCAGCAGTATCCTCTCCATCCAGTATGCCGGTGAGATGTTGACTAGCAAACTCTCTGATCGGTTGGCTCTCAACATCGCCAAGAGTGTCATCGTCATAGTGACTAGAGGGAGGAGAAAAACAGCCGCTAGAAAATAGAGTAGATTGACCGGTTCTTCCCCACTGTAACGGAGTAACCCTATACCAGCAAAGATACCAAGAAAAAATGCAATGACCAAGAGTATCACTGTTGCTGAGTATACAACTCCTAAGAGTCTATCGCTCAACAGTGGTCTGCCTAGGAGGTGTCTATGCTCATCTACCCAACGAGAGAGTAGAGTTACCGGTCTCTTCAGCAGTGACTCATGCGTCAGTCCAAACTGACGATGATCTTCGCGTCTGCTACTCTCTAGCTGCATCAATCCATAGAGATCTATGTAGGTTTTAAGACTTTTATCTATTTTTGACATAGTTACTCATATTTCAATTTTAACTACCTTCCTGATGACCATATATCATAGATCTCAACTTTTTCCTATAGGCTTCATGGTCATAGTCAGTCACTCTAGCTACTCCCTCTTGGACTGCTGCTTGGGCTACTGCTGAAGCGACCCATATCAACACCTCTTTGTTAAAGGGGAGTGGGATGATATGATCTTTTCCAAATGCAAGATCTTCATTGTGATAGGCTGCTTTGACATAGTATGGAACAGGCTGTTTTGCCAACTCTGCCAAAGCTTTAGCTGCTGCTAGCTTCATCCCCTCTGTCACCTTTTTGGCTCGGACATCCAGTGCACCACGAAAGATAAATGGAAATCCAAGTACATTGTTGACTTGATTTGGATAGTCACTTCGACCTGTACCCATGATGGCATCATCTCTCACCTCTAGCACCTCTTGGGGCAGTATCTCGGGTACTGGATTGGCAAGGGCAAATATGATCGGCTCAGGTGCCATCTTGGCAACCATCTCTTTGGTCAAAGCTCTTGGACCGCTCAATCCCAAAAACATATCAGCACCATCTATGATATCCGAGAGTGTTTTTGCATCTGTCTGCATAGCAAACTGCTCTTTGTGTGGATTCAAATCTCCTCTATCTGTCGTGATCACACCTGCTCTATCACACATGTATAGATTTTTTACACCCAAAGCCCTATACATCTTGGCACATGAGATCCCTGCCGCACCTGCACCATTGACGACTACTTTGATCTCATCTATCTTTTTACCGGTTAACTCCAGAGCATTCATCAATCCTGCGGAGGTTATAATAGCTGTACCATGCTGATCATCATGAAAAATTGGGATATCTAACATCTCCTGTAGTCGTGTCTCAATCTCAAAACACTTAGGTGCCTTGATATCTTCGAGGTTGATACCTCCAAATGTAGGTGCTATAGCTTTGCAAGTAGCGATGATCTCATCTACAGAGTGAACATCCAGTTCAATATCGAAGGCATCTACATTGGCAAATTTCTTCAAAAGGACAGATTTACCCTCCATAACCGGCTTGCCTGCGATAGCACCGATATCACCCAATCCAAGAACAGCTGTACCATCTGTGATGACAGCTATGAGATTTCCTTTGTTGGTATATTTATAAGCTAACTCCTCATCTCTCTCTATCTCTAGACAAGGGATCGCTACACCTGGGGTATATGCCTTAGATAGATCTTTTTGTGTATCACAAGGTTTGGTTGTCTCTATACCTATCTTTCCGCCTATATGGTACTTCAATACCGCCTCTTCTATATCTATACTCACTATCTATCCTTTTTTAATAAGTTGTTATCATTATACTGCAATCCATATTACACTAAAACCATTAAATTTTATAATCCCTATATGGCAGTGTGATGATATTGTAAGACTCAGGCAGTGATTTGTCAGGAAAACACTTCCAATCCTTGATCAATCTCTCTCCGAGATCATCTGAGATCTTATGTACCATCTCATCAGCATCTTCGAGGGAGAGTCTATCTACAGGGATAAAGAGCTGAAGATAGTTTTTTCTCTTCCCCTCATAATAGTGATAATCAGAGATCTCCAATAGTTTCAACAGATGTCTACTCATATGATAAAAACGAAGCGTCTCTACACCTCTATATTCGATGATGAGGTAGTTGGTTTGGTTATTCTCTAGCAGTGGTGCAGCTATGATATATTGATGGCTCAAGTGTTGAGAGATGACCATATCACTGAGAGGTTCATCTACCCGTTCAAACTTGGCATAAAAGGTTCGATTGTTGAATGAGACCCTCTCGACAATCGAACGGCGTTTGACATAATAGTATGCTCTATTGAGGTTCAGAGAGAGGGGAGTGATACTGCACTCCTTAGTAGATCGCTTTATCATAAATGATAAAGTGTCGTGCCAAATCTCTCATCTCATCCTTGATCGCTGCATGCAGTGCAGTATCGTTGATACTATCCAAGACATCAGCGATCTTATTTGCGATGATCTCGAACTCTCCCTCACCCATCCCTCTACGGGTGAGTGCCGGTGATCCTATACGGATACCTGAAGTGACAAAAGGACTTCTAGTCTCTCCGGGTACGGTGTTTTTGTTGACTGTGATACCTGCTGCACCAAGTGCTGCATCTGCGTCTTTGCCAGAGAACTCTTTGTCAAGGAAAGAGAGTAGAACCAGATGATTGTCTGTACCTCCCGATACTATATCATACCCTCTTGATATGAGTACTTCAGCGAGCTTGGATGCGTTGAGCTTGACCTGCTTGGCATATACTTTCCACTCATCAGATAGGTTATGTTTGAATCCGACTGCTTTAGCAGCTATGACATGAACAAGTGGTCCTCCCTGTAGTCCGGGGAAGATAGCAGAGTTGATCTTTTTGGCGATACTCTCATCATTTGTCAAGATCATACCGCCTCTTGGTCCCGCTAGTGTCTTGTGTGTAGTAGTAGTCACGACATCAGCATAAGGGAATGGATCGGGATGCTCCCCCGCAACAACCAAACCAGCCACATGTGCAACATCTGCAAAGAGTATCGCACCAACCTCATCGGCTATCTCTCTGAACTTCTTGAAGTCGATCTCTCTAGCATAAGCAGAGGCACCGCAGACGATGATCTTGGGCTGTACCGTCTGGGCTATATTCATCACTCTATCATAGTTGATACGACCATCGAGCTCAACCCCATAGGTAAAGCTCTGGTAGTTCTTGCCTGAGAAGCTAGGCTTTGAACCATGAGTCAAGTGACCTCCATGGCTGAGATCCATTCCGAGGATCTTGTCACCCGCTTTGATGAGAGCAGCATAGACGGCACCATTGGCTTGACTGCCTGAGTGCGGCTGTACATTGGCGTAGTTGCATCCAAAGAGTTCACACGCTCTATCGATAGCAAGCTGCTCTACTATATCTGCATATTCACATCCGCCATAGTATCGCTTGTATGGGTACCCCTCTGCATACTTGTTGGTAAAGACCGAACCCATCGCCTCCATCACCGATGGAAAAGTGAAGTTTTCACTAGCGATCATCTCTAGATGATCACTCTCTCTCTCCAACTCATTTTTGATCGCTTCATAGATCTCCGGGTCAAATGACTCTATAGCATAACTCATAATAGTATTTCCTTTGTTATTGTCCTGTTTACGACTTGTTTGGTATTGATAGCGTAAAATACAATAATAATCATAAAAGAGAGCCAAATTTGAAAAATAATCTTGAAATATCTACCGTCTCTTTTTAGAGTAAACCAACAGCCTCTTTTACTTCTCTCATCTTTGTATCAGCTATCGTTTGTGCTTTTTTTGCACCGTGATCAAGTATCTCTCTCACTTCATCCATGTGATCTAGATAATACGCGCGTCTCTCCCGTGCTTGGGCAAACTCTGCCCAGATCAGCTCTTTGAGGTATTTTTTGAAGTGACCATACCCCTCTTTGCCACTTTTATATCGTTCGCCCAACTCTGCTCTGCTCTCTTGATCTAAAAAGAGTGAAGCCAGTGCAAAGACATTGCATCCATCCGGATCTAGTGGTTCCCCTAGCGGGGTAGAGCTTGTGACTATTTTGTTGCAGCGTTTCTGTAAGGGTTTCTCCTCCATAAATAGTTCGATAGTATTGCCATAGCTCTTGCTCATCTTTTCGCCATCAATGCCTGGAACCGTAGCCAACTCCTCTGATACTATATACTCCGGGATGGTAAAGATCTCTCCATATTCGTTGTTGAATTTGATCGCAATATCCCGTGTCATTTCGACATGTTGGATCTGATCCTTCCCTACGGGTACCTTTTGGGTATCTAGTATCAGTATATCTGCTGCCATCAACACAGGGTAGCTAAAGAGTGCATGGTTTGCTGTGACTCCTTTGGCTACTTTATCTTTGTAGCTGTGACCTCTCTCTAGCAGCCCCATAGGTGTAAACTTGGATAGTATCCAGTAGAGTTCTAACACTTGTGGCATATCACTCTGTATCCAAAATGTTGTTTTGTGAGGGTCAAGTCCCATAGAGAGATAATCAATGGCTGCATCTATCGTATATTGGCGAAGTGCTTGAGCATCTTTTGATGTGGTTAGTGAGTGATAATTTGCTATAAAAGTAAAGAGTTCATTTTTCTCTTGGAGTTCTATCATAGGCTTCATCGCACCAAAATAGTTTCCTATATGCAGTTTGCCCGAAGCTTGGATTCCTGTAAGTACACGCATAGTCTGTCCTGAAGTTTTTTGATATTATAGCGGAACTTCCCTCATTTCATAGATGTGGAGCTATCTATTTTGGTTGGCAAGCTTTCTAAATGCTTTAGAGCTATCCATCAACTCTGCATAATCTCCTCTGCTTATGATCTCTCCCGATTCAAAGAGAAGGATACAGTCCGCCTCTTCTACTGTAGTGAGACGATGAGCCACTACAAAAGTGATCATCTCATGTTTGAGGCTCTCTAGGGCTTTTTGTATCGCTTTTTCACTTCTGTTATCTAGTGCGGAGGTTGCTTCATCTAGTATGAGTATGTGAGGTGACTTATAGAGTGCTCTTGCCAATGCTATGCGTTGTCTCTGTCCGCCACTGAGATTGACCCCAAACTCATCAAGTATCGTATCTATCCCATCCTCCATCTCATCTACAAACTCCCATGCGTAGGCTTTTTTTAGGGCTTCTATGGCTCTACTCTCATCAGGAGTGCTTCCGTATGCTACATTGGCAAGTATAGTATCTTGAAAGATATAGATACGCTGGGTTACATAAGCTATCTTTTCGTGGAGTGACTCTAGAGAGTACTCTTTGATATTTCGATCGTTTATCAACAGTTCACCGCTAGAGATATCATAAAAACGCACTAGTAGATTGACAAAACTACTCTTTCCTGCACCGCTATCTCCCACTAGAGCATATACACTTCCTTTTTTTGCTTTTAGAGTTATATCTCTTAGTGCCTTTTTATCATCATAAGATAGAGATACAGTATTGAAATCTACACTCTCTACCTCATCTAGTATCTCACTGCCTGAGATGATCATAGGTTTATTTTCAAATAGTTCGCTCATCCTCTCTGTCGCAGCTGCTGCATCTTGGAGTTGGTTGTGGATATTGGAGAGTACTTTGATCGGTCCATAGAGCATAAAAAGAGCTGTAACAAAAGCAAAAAATGTTCCCACAGTGATCTCTCCATTTATCACTTGAAGAGCCCCCACATATATAGCTATAGCTACAGCGATAGAGCCAAACACCTCTAGTGTCGGACCCACTAGTGCATTGATCATATTTTGTTTGATAGTAAGTTTGAAAAAGTTCATATTCTCTTTGGCAAACTTCAGGTACTCAAACTGCTGAGAAGAGTTGGATTTGATCACCTCTATATTGTTAAAAATTTCTGTGAGTCTGGATGTCAGGTCTGCATTGCTCTCTTGTGATCTTCTAGCATATCGCTTCATCCTTCGTGCTAATATCTGAAGAGGCAGTAGTGCCAAAGGCATTATCACTAAGAAGTAAAAAGCGAGCTTGGGACTCTGATATATAACATAAGATGTCAAGGCGATGATCAGCATGATATTGACCATCATTTTTGGGATCATGGATGAGACGACCTGCTGGATACGATTGAGATCATTTGTGATCCTGCTGAGCAGCTCTCCGCTACGCATCTGGTTGAGGTATGCCATATCTTGATTCATCAGATGTAAAGAGAGCTTATCTCTAAGTTTTCTGACTATATCATCGCCAATATAAACCGTATAGTATGTCTGGACAAAGCGACCTACAGATTTGAGCATAAATACTGCGATGATAGCAAAGGGGAGGTAGCTGAGTACTTCTCTATCTTTGCTGATAAAGAGATCATCTAGTACAGGCTTGAGGATATGTGCAGTGAGTGTTGTGCCTACTGCTACTGCGATCATACCCAAAATAGCAAAAATAAACTCTTTTTTATACCCCATCATATATGGGAGAAAATATTTCAATAACTCTCTCACTGCTCTACCTCATCTACTCTGTTGATCACTTCCAATACATCATCTGCCAAGATCTCTCTCATGCAGTTATGATGCTTCAGGGGACAACTTCGCTTCATACATGGAGAGCACTCCATCTCTTTTCTGATGAGGTAGCCTTTTGGATTTTGCCATTGATTGGTTTCTCTATATTTTGTAGGACCAAAGAGTGCTACAGTGGGGATCTGATATGCTGCTGCCACATGCATAGGACCGCTGTCATTGGTGACAAGCCACGATAGACCGGCGATGCGAGAGATCAGCTCTGGTATAGTCAACTCTCCTGCCAAGTTTTCTACATTGTCGATATCAGATTTGCGTATCATCTCCTCTATATCTCTAGCTATCTCCTCCTCGCCTGGCCCGCCAAAGATGACGATATCATATCTGCTTGCCAGTGATATAGCCACATCTGCAAATGACTCAGGATACCAACGCTTGGCAGAACCATAACTAGCTCCCGGATTGATACCTAGTGTAGGTCGCGGATATGAGTATACTCTCTCATATAGTTTCAATCTCTCTGGTTTGGTTCTGATACCTAGAGACTCTTCTATAAAAAGTGCATACTTCTCTACCTGATGCATACCGCTATAACTCTTTGGAAATTGATATCTCTCTTTTGCATCTATAAAAAATAGAAACAATCCGGATCGAAATGAACTCCTAAAGGATATAGCCATATCAAAAGAGCCCAGACGCTTGGCAGTACGATATAGCTGGCGAAATCGTTTATCCAAAACTACACTCTCTACCACTCGAGGATGACTCTTGAGTGCTTGGGTAGAGAGATGTGAGCCTACTAGTGTCAGCTTGGCATCTGGGTACAACTCTAGGAGATTTTCTATAGATGGAGTCGCCATAACTGCATCTCCTAGCCAACTAGGCAGCTCAATAACTATCCGCATCTAAATCCTTCTCTTTTTTGTTTAACTCATAGAGTTTCATATATTTATAAAAGACTGCATTTGTATTGGTTACGCAGATCAACAGCCCCTCATAACCACTCATAAATCCCTTTTTGAATAGATAGAACTTCACAAAAGCAAAAATAGATCGTATCACTGCCTTGAGTGGAGATGATCTCTTTTTGCCTTGATGATCAATAGCCCATAGTGTTGAGTAGTATTGCATTTTAGCGATGAGCTGTTCACTGTTTTGATAAGTATAGTGTTTCATAGTATGATGCAATCTTATGGTTTTGACATCAGGCGGCACTACCAAACTCTCATGAACCTGGTTTTGGTTGAAAGAGAGCTTCTCTCTGTTGAACAGCCTAAGTACATAGTCATTTTCCCATCCGCAACACCGCATAACTCTCTGATCATAGTAGTTGTCACGCAAAATAGTATAAACTTCTCTACTACTCAAACTGAGCGAGAGTATCTCATCAACCAGTGCCTCCGAAAGTACCTCATCGCTATCAACAGAGAGTATCCACTCATTTTTTGCATAACTCACAGCCAAATTTTTTAGAGGACCAAAACCGATAAAAGTACTCGTATGTATGGTGACATTATCAAAAGATCTTGCCAGTGCTATAGTATCATCTGTAGATCCATTGTCCAGCAGTATCACTTCATCAAATCTATCCAAAGCTTGCAGCGATTCAACGATGAAGCGTGAAGCATCTCTTGTGATCATAGTAACACTTATACTGTTAGGCATCTTTTAGCCTTGGCTCTTTGATACTCCGGCTCATCTCTTCATGTTCTACTCTCGACTGTGCCAGGATCAGACCGCTCATCAGTGCAAATAGTCCTGCCGTAAACTGTATATGCAGCTGGATATCAAAGAGCATGGTGATAAAAAAAACTATCAATAGGATACTCTTAATTGTACGATAGCTATCTGCACGAAGCGGGATACGCCCTATCTGATAGAGCATCATCATGAGAATAGATAGACCTACTACACCTACTTCAACTACTACTTGCAGGTACTGATTTTGCAGGTGATTTGCTCTCTTGAGCCAGTAGTCATCAGGAAAACGACGCTCTGCTTCCTCTCTGATGAGAGGCATCGTATCTACTACTCCATTGCCCAAAATAGGGTGCTGTTGGATAAGCGGGATAGATAGTATAGTCACTCCGGTACGATACCCTAGTGATGTACCAAAGTTCTCTTTCTCTATCATATTGTTCATATCGCTCTGTGTCATAGAGATACGCTCCTTGAATGTATCACTGAGTTGATACGCACTAAAGAGAACAGCTGCACTCAAGAGTAGAGATACCCACAACGCTTTGAGTTTATTTGGGAAGTGCATAAACCCCAATAGAAAAAGACCGATCAAAAAGGCGAGTTGTCCTGTGCGACCATTGGTCAGAAAAAGTGTACCTGTTAGTGCTATAAAGAAAAAACCATAAGCTGCTCTATAGTATAAAATCTTCTCATTTAGAACCCTATACAAAATCACCAATGCAGTAAATGCCAAAAATGTACTATACTGTATATGGTGCATAAAAGGAGATGGATTGATGACAAAAACACCCTCTCTCTCCCACCACTCAAGATATATACCATAGGATATGACTTCGCTCACAACCATTCCCAAGATCAGAGCAGAGAGAATCCTAGGGATATAACTCTTTTTTACCGATACATACATGATGACTGCCGGCAAGAGATAGAGATATGGAACCAGATAGCGAAACCCCTCTTTGAGTTGTGATAGAGGAAGCCAAAGCAGTGTAAGAAAATAGAAGAGTACAAATATCACTATAGAGCGAGATGCAGGATTTTTCCATATTTTCTTCAGTGACACTTTAATATTTCGAGAGAACAGAAAGAGTATTATGATCAATAGTGTAGCGATCCCAACACTAGCCCGTGAGAGTGGCAGCACAAAAGCGTAGAGTACAAAGAGAGAATTTAGCACCAATGACAGATCAAACTTTTGCTTCATATCTATACTCTCTTGTTCCATCTATCATGCATCCAAAACCACTGAGTAGGATACTTTTTGATGATCTCTTCTAGTGACTGGTTATACTTCTCTGTCATCTTTAGGAGCTTGAGAGTCTCATCATCGGCTTCGTCAGCCCTGTAATATATGGGGTCTCCTATCTCTAGTCTATATCTACCCTCTGATATACGAGGCATACTGATAGGGATAATGAGAGGGTTCAATTTGAGCTTCATCATCGCTATAGAGTTTGTCGTAAAAGCCTCTCGTCCAAAAAAAGGGACTAAAAAGCCATTCTCTTTATTGACCTTTTGATCTATCAATACGCCTACGGCTCCGCCTTTTTTGAGCTCTCGTATCATGGAGATACCAGCCCTCTTTTTGTAAACAGCTCTATTGCCATACTCTGTTCTGAAGGGGATAATGATCTTCTGATCTATCAGTCTGTTATCCCCCTCTCGCCCTATCACTACCATAGGAAAACCATACTTTGAAGCGAACAGGGGTGGCAACTCCCAATTGGAAAAATGAGCCCCCATAAATATAAATCCGTTGTGGTGTTTCTCTTTTAAACTCTTTAGCTTCTCTATCGCCTCTTCGCGATTTGTCACTATATCATCTATATCCAAACGCCCTGCAAGCATCAATAAGATATCTGAGAGAGTCTTGGAGAGTTCGATATAAACCTCCCTAGAGAGCCTCTCGGCACTACTCCTATCCATATCTGGAAAAGCTTGTGCCAAGTTGTCTATGGTGATGTTTCGTCTTCGTTTGCTGAGACTATAAAAGAGCAGTGAGATAGTTCTCATAAATAGATATAGCCATCTGCGTGGCAAGAACATAGCTAAACCTATGATACTCTTTACCCCATAATACTCTGCATAGGTGGCAAACTTGCTCTTCACAGACGATACTCCTCGTCTCCGATAGTAAATCTATTCAATATATCTAGTGCTGTATCTACGATCATGTTTGGATCGATCTCTTGAATACTAAAATCTTCTCGATTCAATCGCAAAGGATCAACCTCTGAATCAGAACATATAACTCTATTGTATGGTGTCTCAAATGTATTTCTATCCCCCGGTGTAGGACCAAATAGTGTAATACTAGGTCGATTCAATGCCCAGGCAAAATGGGTAGGTCCACTATCTCCGCCTATAACTAGATCTGCATTTGAGATCAATGCCTTCAGCTCTCCTAGCGTCAAATGGGGGAGCAGTACTGCTTTAGTATGTTCTGAGACATATTTGGCATCATAATACTCTCTCTTGTCTCCCCATACCAATAGTGCATTTTCACCCAAAGCATTGATGACCTCAACAAACTTCTCTTTGGGATAGATCTTGCTATCCCAACTCGACCCTAGTATATAGATAATATTTTTTTTACTCTTTGTTAAGTAGCCAACTGTTTTTCGACTCTCATCCTCAGTAAAAAATAGAAAAGGATCTTTATCTGATAAAACTTTTTTGTCAAAATCTATATCCAATGCAGTACAGGCAAGTTTCACATTCCTATATATAACATTCTCTTCATACGGGATAGCAAAGGATTTTTTGTAGAAAAGGGAGGCTGCTTTTTCGCGTATAGAGCTTCTGTCGAATCCTACACTATAGCCAAGCAGGCGAGATACGAGTGCTGACTTTACCAACCCCTGCATATCAATAACCATATCATACTCATGCTCTGCATAGGATTTGATGCGTTTTATCTCCTCAAAAAGTATCGATCGATCTTGTTTGAGTTTTTTTAGATTGACAGAGAGTACTCTATCTATATGGGGACTATGCTCCAAGAGACCAACAAAGCTATGCTCTACGATCCAGTCTATATTGATATCTGTCAGTGATCTTTTCATATATTGTAAAGCTACCATAGCATGCACAATATCACCCATTGCTGAAAGCTTTATGATTGCAATCTTCACAATTCCCCTTTATTTTTCTCTATATTTGCTATAATTTTATCCAAATACTCTAAAAGGCTTCCACATGATCTCTATTTTTGACTGCGAAACAATCCCTGATTATAGACTTATCAAGAAAACATTTGATGTTGAAGGGCTAGAGGAGTACGAAGCTATCATCAAAGCACAAGAGATCTATGCAGAGAGTAAAAATACGACTTTTCTCCCTCTAGCTTATCATCGTGTCGTAGCACTATCAGCTGTTATCGCTGATGAGTTTGGCAACTTCATCAAAGTAGGAAATTTCGGATATGAGACAGATGACGAGGAGAAGATCATTCGCCATTTTTTTAGTTTCATCGAAGATAAAAATCCCAAACTAGTCTCTTTTAATGGTCGAGGCTTTGATATGCCTATGTTGCTGATACGAGCGATGAAGTACAATCTCTCTATCCCTGCCTACTTCGATCAGAGCAATCCCCAGCTCAACAAAAGTAAATGGGAAAACTATAGACAGCGATATGCTGAACATTTCCATACTGATCTGCTCGATTCTCTAGGAAGTTTCGGTGCCGTTCGCAATCTCAAGCTCGATACTCTCTGTACTATGGCGGGCATCCCAGGCAAATATGATGTCTCAGGCGATCAAGTCTTTGAGCTCTTCTATCAAGGCGATATAGATAAGATCAGAGAATATTGTCAATCTGATGTACTCAACACATACTGGCTCTATCTAAAATACGAACTCTTAAAAGGTACACTCACCATAGAGAACTACTATCGATATCTGCAAACGATGCGAGAGAGACTGCCCGAGCTTGGATATCATAAAGTCTTTGTAGATGCTATAGATAAAGAGCTGGAAAAGTAAGCTTTATTTGATATAATCACATTAATTTAGCCTCATAAAGCAGAAAAGGAAATTTTACAATGATCGGTATCGTTGACTACAATATGGGAAACCTCGCTTCTGTTATCAATGCCTTTGCAAAAGTGGGAGCCGACACTCGTGTAGAGAGTGACCCTGACAGACTCCAAGAGTATGACAAGCTCATCCTTCCAGGAGTGGGTGCCTTCGGTGATGCTATGGAGCATCTGCGAGAGAGAGGTATGGATAGGGCAGTCAGAGAGTTTGCATCTAGCGGCAAACCCCTACTAGGAATATGCTTGGGTATGCAGCTACTCTTTGATAACAGTGAAGAGTTTGGCAATAGTGAGGGGCTAGGAGTGATAGAGGGCAGAGTAGTGGCTTTCGATGAAGAGAAGTTTGACCACCCGCTCAAAGTGCCTCATATGGGCTGGAATGAGATGTTTAAACAGAATGACTCTCCACTATTTAAGGGATTGGAGAAAGAGTTCTATCTCTACTTTGTCCACTCATTTCACGCGGTATGTGATGACAGATACGCCATAGGTAAGAGCTACTACGGCTATGAGTTCGTAAGTGCAGTCAACCATAACAACATCTACGGCATCCAACCCCACCCAGAAAAAAGCCATAAGAATGGCTTGAAAATCATAGAAAATTTCGTAAACCTGTAGGTTCAATTTTATCGAACACCATCATCCAAAAGGAGACCAAATGAACGACCATTTCATCAAAAATATAGAAATCAAAAACTTCAAATGTTTTGAAAATTTTAGTGCAGAGGGATTTGGTCGGGTTAATTTGATTGGTGGGAAAAATAATGTAGGGAAGACAGCTTTTATGGAGGCGTGCTGCACAAATATATATACAAAAAATATAGATACACTATATACTACTTTGATGTATGTAACCTATGTCAGAGAAAAATTAGAATATATAAATAAGCTATTTAGCTTGAAAGATGATATAGTTTTTTTCGAGAATATTAAAAATTATTCTGTAAAAACGAACATTAATAATATTCAATATAAATTAATAGATCAAGATGGTAGAAAAAAAGAGTACAAATTCAATATCAATAAAGATGAAAGTATAATTAGTGTTGATGATTTCCCCTACAGAAGAGAACTGACAACTTCTATATTGTTTGTAGATGGAAAAGGCTTTACAAACAAACATCTAAAAAAAATATATATAGAGGTTCAAAGGCGAGACAAAGAAGAACTATTGAATAAGTATCTTAATAGCTTTGACAGTAGTATTGAAAAATTTAAAATATTTAATGATAGCCCAGAGTGTAAAACAAAAGATAAGAAAGATTATCTAAGATTAAGTGAATTCGGTGATGGTTTGAGAAACTACATAAGTATTATATCAGCACTATATGCCTGTAGTGATTCTTATGTTTTTATAGACGAAATCGAAAACGGTATCCACTACACAAACCTAGATAAACTATGGGAAATCATTCTCACTATTTCAAAACAACAAAATGTTCAACTCTTCGCCACTACACACTCTAAAGAGTGTATAGAGTCTTATGCTAGAGTTGCTAAGAGGTTGAAGGATGAGGAGATAGCCATGATTACAATGGCAAGAAATCCAAAAAATAAACTCAAGGCACTTGTTTGGAATCAAAAACAGTTTTTGAGTGAACTAGAACAAAACCACGAGGTCAGAGGATGGTAAAGATAGTTTGTGAAGGTGTAACTGATGTTAAAAATATCAAAAAATTACTCACTTTTTTAGAAATATCATTTATAGATGAAGGTTTTATATCAACAGGTGGTAAAAGTTTTTTGGTCAATAAGGACATAGAGCAGTATACTATTTTATTAAAAAAAATCGAGGATGGATTTGTACAACAAGTTCTTTTTGTTGTTGATGTAGATGACTCCAAGAATGATCAATCCCTATGTGGCATAGAAAATACAGTTGAGAAGATTAAAACACTACAAAAAGAACTTAATATAGAAACTATAAGCGACTATTATCTCGCTTGTGATCCAATTACAAAAAAGGGTTCTTTTGAATCCCTACTACTCTCTACTGTAGATGATAAGATCAAAAAGTGTTATGAGGGCTTTAGAGAGTGTTCAGAACTTAATTCTAAGGCTGTTGATAAAAATATCTTAACAGAACTTCATAATTTGACAAAACCTGATAAGCCTTATGCTTTTGAACACCAAAACTTCAACGAATTAAAACAAAAACTAAAAAACCTATTCAAAGGAGATGAATAAATGACAATACTACCAGCAATAGACCTCAAAGACGGCAAAGCCGTAAGGTTAAGCAAGGGGATAATGGAGTCTGCCAAGATATACAGTGATGAGCCGTGGCAAGTTGCCAAGAGATTTGAAGAGTTGGGGAGTGAGTGGCTTCATCTAGTAGACCTCAATGGAGCATTTGCAGGGAAGCCTGAAAACTTGGATCAGATCAGGAAGATCAGAGAAAACTGCAATCTCCAGATGGAGTTAGGTGGTGGTATTCGCGATGAGGAGACGATCAAAATGTATCTTGATCTTGGCGTGGATAGACTTATATTGGGGTCTGTGGCAGTCAAAGATCCAGAGTTTGTCAAAGCTATGGCTGTCAAGTACCCTATAGTAGTGGGTATTGATGCTATCGATGGGATGGTTGCTGTAGAGGGCTGGGCAGAGGTGAGCGAGATGAAAGCTACAGATCTTGCTAGAGAGTTTGCCGATGCCGGTGTAGAAGCTATCATCTGCACTGATGTAGGTCGAGATGGGATGCTCAGTGGTGTCAATGTTGACTTTACTCTAGAGATTGCCAAAGCAAGCGGCTTGGATACTATCGCTAGCGGAGGAGTCAAAGATATAGAGGATATCCATAAACTCATAGATGCTGATGCCTACGGCACCATCGTAGGTAAAGCCTTTTATGAGGGTACTCTGGATCTCAAAGAGGCATTTAGAGTAGCGGGGGGGAGATGATGCAAGAGACTTATCAGGAACTCACCATATCACTTGAAGAGCAATATGTTGACTTCATTGCAGATTTTGTTGCCAATATTTTTGATGATACACTAGAGATTGGGAAGGATAAGATCATCCTCAGAAGTGAAAACAGTCTTGTTCGTGTCAAGGAGTCCGTTGAAGCACTTATTGCTACTTTGGGCAATAGTATAGAGATAGACTTCTTACTTGAAGAGATGGAAAACAGAGATTGGATCAAGCAGTATCAAGACTCTATACAGCCTATAGAGGCGGGAGAGTTTTACATATACCCCAGTTGGTTTGAACCCAAAGTGGATAAGATCAATATCAAAATAGACCCAGCATTGGCTTTTGGCTCAGGGCATCACGCTACGACACACACATGCCTAGAGGTGATTGGTGATATAGTCAAAGGCCATGAACGGATTTTGGATGTAGGCTGCGGTAGCGGTATACTCGGACTCGCCTGCACCAAACTAGGAGCTACGGTTGAACTCTGTGACACTGATCCTCTCTCGGTGACAAGCTGTGATGAGAACTTCATCCTAAATGATGTATACTATAGCAAACTCTGGGAGGGTTCAGCCAACAAAGCCAATGGTGGATATGATATAGTCATCGCCAATATCATAGCTGATGTACTTCGTTTTATTGCATCTGACTTAAAAAATGCAACTAAATCGGGAGGCACTTTGATACTTTCGGGAATTTTAGATACAAAACTACCTTTAGTTCTCCCCTCGTTTGCAGAGCTAACACTAATCGAACAAAAACAGAAAGATGAGTGGATCACTCTCGTCTATCATAAGGAAACCAATGAGTAACCAGAACAACCAGAACAACAACAACGACAATAACAATTTTTTCAACAACAATCCGCTGCTCGCCTTTGCACTTTTTTCCATCATCATTATACTCATCTTCAAAGCTGTAGTAGGTGATGGTGAAGGTTTGGGCAGTATGGTCGATGATAACAAACAAGTATCAAGAACTAAACAGGTAGCCTACTCTGATATCAAAAAACTCATCAGAGAGGGTAAGATAACGACAGTCAAACTAACTTCATCTTCTATCGAAGCGATCAGTAGCGATAGTGGACAAAAAGTTCGTTATGTAGCCCAGAATATCCCTGCTATCGATAAGGATTTGATACCTCTCTTGGAAGAGAAAAATATCAAATATGAGGGGATGATAGGTGCTGGCTGGCTCTCAGAGCTGGTCGGAATGATGTTGCCGATATTGATCTTTTTTGCGATTTGGATATTTTTGGCAAAACGCATGCAAAAAGGCATGGGAGGTGGTATCCTTGGAGTAGGAAAAGCTGGCAAACTGATCAACTCAGAGAAACCTGAAACAAGATTTTCAAATGTAGCCGGGGTAGAAGAGGCAAAAGATGAAGTCAAGGAGATCGTAGATTTTCTCAAATATCCAGAGAGGTATATAGAGCTTGGTGCGAAGATACCAAAAGGTGTACTTCTAGTAGGTCCTCCAGGTACAGGCAAAACACTACTTGCCAAAGCAGTAGCAGGAGAAGCCTCAGTACCATTCTTCTCAGTCAACGGATCAAGCTTCATCGAGATGTTTGTCGGTGTTGGTGCGAGCCGTGTAAGAGATCTGTTTGAACAAGCCAAAAAAGAGGCACCAGCTATTATATTTATCGATGAGATAGATGCTATCGGTAAGAGCCGTGCATCAGGAGCCAATATGGGAGGAAATGATGAGAGAGAACAGACACTCAATCAACTTCTAGCTGAGATGGATGGCTTCGGAACTGATACACCAGTCATCGTATTGGCTGCTACCAATAGACCTGAGATTCTTGATGCAGCACTTCTGCGTGCCGGTCGATTTGACCGTCAAGTACTAGTAGACAAGCCTGATTATGAGGGTAGACTGGAGATTTTGAAAGTTCACAGTACAGATGTCAAGCTATCAGACAAGGTAGATATGGCTATCATAGCCAAATCAACTGCTGGACTTGCAGGAGCTGATCTAGCCAATATCATCAATGAGGCAGCCCTTTTGGCAGGTCGCCAAAACAAAAAAGAGATAGATCAGTCAGATATGATGGAGTCTATAGAGAGAGCATTTGTCGGTTTAGAGAAGAAAAATCGCAAGATCAATGAGCTAGAGAAGAAGATCGTCTCATATCATGAGAGTGGTCATGCTCTCATGGCAGAGCTCACCAAGGGTGCCACACGCGTCACCAAAGTATCGATCATCCCTCGTGGGCTTGGTGCATTGGGTTACACACTTCACCTCCCAGATGAAGAGAACCGTTTTCTCAAACAGAAGCATGAGCTTTTAGCAGAGATCGATGTACTGCTGGGTGGTAGAGCTGCCGAAGAGGTCTTCTTGGGAGAGATATCTACAGGTGCCGGCAATGATCTCCAGAGAGCAACTGCTATCTTGAAAGATATGATCACTATGTATGGTATGAGTGATGTAGCAGGATTGATGGTTCTTGAAAAGTCACAAAATAGCTTCTTGGGTGGCGGTATGTCGCAAAAAGACTATAGTGAAAAGATGGCAGAGCAGATCGACAATGAAGTCAAAAGTCAACTTGAAGAGCACTATATACATGTCAAAAATACTCTCAAAGAGTATAATGGAGCTATCGAAGATATGACACAGAGTCTTCTTGAGACTGAAGTGATCGAAGGTACAAAAGTTCGCAGTATCATACAAGCCTATGAAGAGAAGATGGGAATGCCTAGCCGTTTAGCACATACAGACAAAGTTGAGAGTGAAGAGAAAGAGAAAAAGAGTTAATGGATTTTCCCCTTTAACTTTAAGGAAGCATACCTCATTTTGCAATTGCATATCTCATATGAATTCCCACCAAGATGGTGGGAACTAGCAAACTTATTAGTTGTAGTTGTTACTGACCCCTACTGCTCTACTGCTTCTCCCTTCCATGCTCAATATTGCTGTTGAGATTGACTCTAATTGTTTGAGGGTATTTTATCTATGATTATATTGAGTTTGGTTATTATTTTATGTAGTTTTATTTCATTGGGGTAGCCTAACTGGAAGATTACTACAGCTTCGCTTTAGCTGGGGTTTTTTTGGCTAAGGTGTTGTAATTGATAATATATATTTAATTGGAGGAAGTTATGAAAATGTTGCGTACATTTATACTGTTTTGTTTACTCTTTATGTCGGGTTCTCTTTTTGCAGATAGTTATGGTGGGGAGATTGTAGATGCAAAATATAATTATCGCTCTTATTCTGATTCATCTTATCTTTTCACAATAGGACATGTTCAAAATAATGGAGAGTATTCACTTGAAAATGTCACAATCGAAGTTCAGTTTTTTAATAAGAATGGAGAAGTTATTGATGTAGCTAATAAATTTTTATATGGAACAACAATCGCTCCTAAAGAGAAAGCTGTATTCAAAGTACAAACTTTAGCTGCACATGAAAAAGAGTTGTATGCTTCACAAAAAGTTCGTATTTTAGATGCCAAACAGGATAAACCTTGCAACAAAAGAGACCCCAAAGAAAAAAGTGGATTTATAAGTGAACTTATAGGTATGATGTTGCCTATTATCATCTTTTTTGCCATATTTATTTTCCTTATGAGAAAGTACCAAGGGAAGGGTTCAGGACAAGAGAGACTCATCAACTTAATGGACAGTCAAGTGGAATTGATAAAAAAACAAAATGGTGAATTGTCCAAAATAGCAGATGCAATTACTAAGAAAAATAATAAGTGATTTCTGCTATAGTACATTCAGGTTTCAAGTAAACTTCCTTTATAGAGCTTGACTGATTACCAAGCTTTGCTAGGATAAAAAGGTGTTTAGGGCTATTGCTCTGAACACCTTTTTTTGTCTAATTTTTAGTTGGGAGGTAGAGTATTTTAAGGAGCTGGAAACCAATAACTTAAAGACTCCAGTCTTCTGAAACCAACTTCTCTACTCGCTCAAACTCTCTTCTGTTATTTGTAACTAAAACAGCACCAAGGCTCAAAGCATGAGAAGCAATCAGTAAATCATTAGCTTCTATAATCTTCCCTTTTTTCTCTAAATCTGTACGAACATTGGCATAAGATTGTGCTGAAATTTTAGAGTAATCATAAATAATAAAGTTATCTACAAAAGCAGAAATAACTCTCATCAGTTTTGGATTATCTTTTTTAGTTGCACCATAAAGCAGTTCTGAAACTACGATGCTAGAGAGTGCAATTTTATGATTTTGCTCTACCTCTTGAGGTAGAGGGGTCAGGTGATGCCAATGCTACTATAATCTATAGGTAGAGGGGTCAGGTGATGCTAATGCTACTATAATCTAAACTACACCACAATCCTCACAAAGGATTAGCCGATGCCAAGAAAACCACGCATAGAGATAGCAGGATATTATCATATCATCAATAGAGGTGTAGAACAAAGAGTTGTTTTCAATGAAGCAGAAGATTACAAATATTTTGAAGAGTTGATGTGCTTTTATGCTCAAAGTTTGGCTATCACTATCCATAACTACT
>JAYEOM010000024.1:0-22380 GCA_034722955.1 Campylobacterota bacterium | reverse complement strand
AACTTGACCCATATTTTTATGAACGACAAAAACAATTGCATCAAGACTTAGAAGAAGTAGAAAGCGGAAAAGCTGAAATGATTTCACATGATGATTTGTGGAACAATATAAACCAGCACCTAAAATCTACAAATAACTAAATGCAAATAATCTACAAAAAGACTTTTGAAAAGCAATTACTACATATTGTCAATTATATAGCCAAAGATAAAGTTAGTGCAAGTATTAATTTTGCTTATGAACTTGAAAAATTGATATTTTTAATACCCGACAATCCTCTAAGTATGGACCATCAATATATTATGAATACTTAGTTGTAGTTGTTACCTGACCCCTTAATTTATGACTTTTATTTTGATTTAATCTTTTTGTTGTACAATTATGGAAAGGGTACACAGAAATGATAGGAAGTGCGAATTCCTATCATCTTGTGAGACTATTTTGTCTTAGTCTGTGTTTCTTTAGCTTTCTTACAATCTCTATAACTCCACCACATAATCGTGACTTTTGCTACAGAAACAATAAGAGCCAATACTGAAATTACTTCCACTATGTACCCTTGTTCTAAATTTTTACCACCCACGCTATAATTTCCAAGCCCGAACCCTAAAAAGAACAAAAGTAAAGAACACTACCCCATTTACCTAAAGGGTACGGGAGATTATATCTTGTTTTGGGTGAATGGTTGGAGAGAGTTTTATCACTTGGTGGGATGGCATACTTGAGAGTGCTGGCGTGATAGCTGTGAGTCTATTGAGATCATCATAGCTATAGTGTTCTTTAGTATTGTTAGCGTGGGTGATGGTGGAGAGGTTTCCTGTGGGGTCGTAAGTTGTGCTTTGTATGGGTGGTGGGATGTTGGCGGTTAGGGTTAGGGTGAGGAGCAGGAGAAGCAAAAGAGGTTTTAGGTATGGCATTATGCTCTTTCCTTTTTGGGTTATATTAGCGTATGTTTAATGTGAGGGGGAAGAGTTGTAGTTGTTACCAGACCCCTCTACTCTCTACTTTCTCTACTTAATTTAGTGCCATTCACGGTAGGGGTTATGGTGCTTTGTCATCGCCACAGTAGTCTAATGGGATTTTAGACTCTCACCTATATGCTGTTGTCTTGTATCCGCTTCTCATAAGATTCATAATGCCGCCTTGTAGATTTATAACTCTGTAGCCCAAATCTTTATCTAAAAAATCTGATATCATAGCTGTACGGCTACCTGTCCTGCAGATCAGAGCAAAAGGTTCATCTTTTTTGACAACTCTGTTGAGTTCTATCAAAAAGTTATCTACATCATATCCACCACGCTCATCAAAAAACATAATCGTATGTGAACCTTTCACAATACCAGTCTCTCTCCACTCTCCAGGAGTACGGATATCAACCACAGTAATCCCTTTTTTCAGGAAATCCTCCGATGCGGTGATATGCTGAACCTCTGCAAACAGAAGTGATCCCATAACCATCAATCCAAATAGTACTCTTCTCATCTCATACTCCTAAAAAAATCCACTATTTTTTATCTCTCTATTTTGAGAGAGATAAAAACCACCTTTGATAACTCTATAGGCGATCCATAGCTGTGTCAACCCGAGTACAATAGTACCGATCCAAATCAATAACAGTACTACTCCCACAATAGTTGCAGTCAAACCTACCCAGAGTGTCTTGACCTGCCAACTAAAATGCGACTGCTCCATCGTGCCGATACTCTCATCATACTTTAGATAAGCGATCACTCCGGCAACTATGAAGGAGAGTCCGCCAGTGAAGAGTGTCAAGAGTTGCAGAGCATATACTGCCCAGACAAATCCTCTGAGATCCTTCTCCTCTGGCTGATCATCAAAATGTCTCATATCAATGCAAAAAGTGTCTTACAGTTGTAAAGTAGAGTGAAATACCATGCTCATTGGCTGCCTCTATCACCTCATCATCACGGATAGAACCACCCGGTTCTATGATCGCTTTGACACCTGCGGTAGCGGCGGCATCGATAGAGTCACGGAATGGGAAGAAAGCTTCAGATGCCATCGCTGCACCACTCACATCGATATCCATCTCTTTGGCTTTTTTGAGAGCACACTGTGCTGCATCGACACGACTGGTCATACCCATACCTACAGCTACCATCGCAGAGTTTTTGACATAGACTACACAGTTAGACTTCGTAAGCCCTGCTACTTTCCAAGCTATTTCCAAATCTTTCAACTCCTGCTTGGTGGCAGCAAGTTCACTCTTTTTCTCTGCATTGTGGACTTCATTGTCACAGATGCAGTCTGAGTTTTGATATACAAAACCACCATCTACATGTTTGAAGTCATAAGCATCTTTGGACATCACAAGCTTCTCTCCGCACTGAGCAAAGAGCTTGAGTCTTTTTTTCTTCTCAAATACCTCCAACGCTTCTGGCTCAAAGTCAGCTGCCATAACGACTTCAAGAAATATCTCATTCATCTTCTGGGCCAATGCTTTGGTAACGATACCATTGACTGCGACCACACCGCCAAAAGCAGAGACAGGGTCACACTTGAGTGCCTCCGTATATGATGACAAGAGATCATCTTTGATCGCAAATCCACAAGGGTTACCATGTTTGACGATACAGACAGCAGCTTCATCTCCAAAACTTGATGCGATCTTCAAGGCACCATTGACATCATTGATATTGTTGAAGCTCGCTTCACCTTTGAGTTGTTTGAAGTGATCACTAAAATGAGTGTCAAACTCATAGAGTGCACCCTTTTGATGAGGATTTTCTCCATAACGAGTCTGGAAAGATTTTTTTCCTGTGATAAACTGGTACTCTCCAAAGCCGCCATTGAACCTGCCGTTCATATAGTTGGCGATCATACTATCATAAGCGGCCGTATGTTCAAATGCTTTGATCATCAAGTCTCTTCTAAACTCTAAAGAGTCTCTTCTGCTCTCTAGTGCCTCAAGTACAGGAGTATAATCATCGGCATCTGTAACGATCAAGACATCATTGAAGTTCTTGGCTGCAGAACGCACCATCGTCGGACCGCCAATATCTATATTTTCTATAATATCACCAAAATCATCTGTTCGCTCTATCGTCTCTTTGAATGGATAGAGGTTGACACATACTAGATCTATCCCCTCTACACCCAGCTCTTTGGCCTGAACCACATGCCCCTCATCTCCACGCTTGTGCAGGATACCACCGTGGACAAAAGGGTTGAGTGTCTTCACTCGTCCTTCAAAACACTCTGGAAATTTAGTCACCTCATCTATCTCTATGACTTTGATACCGGACTCATTGAGCTTTTTATAAGTTCCACCTGTTGAGATGATCTCCCAACCTTGAGACTCCAACCCTTTGGCAAACTCTACAATACCACTCTTGTCACTCACGCTTAATAATGCTCTCATACTCTTCTACCTTTAAATTTAATACTCTTACCGATTAGCTTCTCATTCGTATACGCACAGACTCTTCATGTGCTGTCAACCCCTCTGTATTGGCGATCAGAGCACAAGCTTCACCGATCTCATCAATCCCCTGACGACTCATCGAGATGATAGATGATTTTTTCAAGAAATTCTCCACACTCAGGGGAGAGTAGAACTTCGCTGTACCGCCGGTAGGCAGAGTATGGTTAGGGCCTGCGATATAGTCACCGATAGGTTCAGGTGTATATGCACCTAGGAAAATCGCACCAGCATGTTTGATCTTTGGCAAAAGCTCCATAGGAGTAGCAGTCATGACTTCCAAGTGTTCCGGTGCGATATCATTCATGAGGTCGATCGCTTCATCCATCGTATCAGTCACTATGATAGCCCCTCTATCTTCGATCGACTTTCGGGCAATCTCTTCTCTAGATAGAGTGCCTAGATAGAGTTCAACTTGATCATTTACTCTATTGGCCAGCTCACTATCTGTGGTGATGAGGATAGAGCTTGCCATCTCATCATGTTCCGCCTGAGAGAGCAGATCTATCGCTAGGAAATCTGCTCTAGCACTCTCATCTGCTAGTATACCGATCTCACTAGGACCTGCGATCATATCGATATTGACTTCACCATAGACCAGCTTTTTGGCAGTTGCTACAAATATATTGCCCGGTCCCGTGATCACATCTACCTTTGGGATCGTCTCCGTCCCATAAGCCATCGCTGCTATCGCAGAAGCTCCGCCAACCTTGAAGACTTTGGTGACTCTGCATAGGTGGCAGGCGGCTAACAGCAGCTCATTGATCTGGCTATCTGGTGTTGGGGTACATACGACTATCTCCTCTACACCTGCTACTATAGCCGGGATTGCGTTCATCAGCAGTGAGCTAGGGTATGCCGCTTTACCACCGGGGATATAGAGTCCTGCACTATCTACAGGTGTCACTTTTTGTCCTAGTATCGATCCATTTCTTTCAAAATCAAACCATGATTTTGGCATCAAATCTTGGTGATAAGACTCTATACGATCATAAGCTAAATGCAGTGCATCACGAAGGGTATCATCGATACTGTCATACGCCTCTCGCATCGCCTCTGTAGAGACCATCAGCTCTGCATCAGATTTGACTTCCCAATGGTCAAACTTGGCAATATCTCGCTTGAGTGCGATATTCCCCTCTGCCCTGATATCACTCAGGATAGTCTGGACAATACCTGTCACCCCATCGATATCCATCTTTCCTCGCTGGAGAAGCTCTGCAAAATGGGCATCAAAACCCTCATCACTGCTATAAAAAATCTTCACTTTTCAAATCCTTATATTTTTCTGGCATAAATACCGATAACACTATCATTGGGGTAGCCTTATGGATACTTTCGCATATATCTCGGAAGCATACTCTCATTTCCTCTCAATCCGCCCTGATGAATATATAGTGTTGGTTTTGAGAAAATCTCAGGATATGCCATCACTGTCATCCACCCTTTAGGATCATACAACAGATCAAACTCTACCCCTGTTTGTTGTCGTAATTTTAGCCAAATTTTGTAATAATCTCTATAAAGCTTACCAAAATGGTATTTTTTATCCAGATTTAGAGTAGTCGGATGCAGTGACTCATCACTCTCTAACTGAACAAATTGCTTTTTGAGATAGAGTGTATCTCCTACACAAGGTGTCGTATATATATCGTTTGAACTGTTTTTTTGCAAAAAGAGTGCTGTTGTACCTGTGCCTGAGGGGAGGAATACATTTAACCTATCTATGCCCTGCTCTCTCTGCCAATCCTCTATCTCTCGGGAGAGTAGTTTCAAACCCACCTCTGCCTCTATCTGTCTGCCACCCTCCTCTACAAAGAGTAGAGTCTCATCTCCTGCTATCATCTCCATATCTAGACTCTCTCTACTGAAGATTGTCATGCCATTCTCCAGGGCTGCTCTATAGTTTCCCTGAGGATTTTCTCTCAAATAGTCAGGTATATGATCTACAAAATAGTCAAACCCCCAACCTCTCATCTTTGCCAAAACAGAGAGAGAGTACATGGCATTGGATTGGTTAGAGCCATATGAGATGATCTTTTTGACTTTTGGAAAATCATTCAAAAAATAGTAGTGAAACTTGCGTGCTTTATTGCCAGAAAAATCAGAATGGATCAAGTCATCTCTTTTTAGATAAAAAGATTGCCCATCAAAAGTAATGGAGCAGATAGGAGTAGGGAGTGACAGTGTAGGGTTCATAGATGTTAGTTTAGCACAGCAGCAGACTACTGTAAGCCAAGAAACTCTTTGGAGTTAGCTCCTAGAGGAAGTATGATATTGTCCGGTAGTATCTTGACCTCTACACTATCCCCTTTTCTAAAAGTCTCCTCTTCAAAACGAACTTCAAAACCACACTCTCCGGTAGGGTGAATATTTCTCTTTTTCAAATCTTTACGCATGATATCTGCTTTTGCTGAGCATAAAAAGTTATCATTTTTATAGATCTCAATCATGAGTTTTTCAGGTCTTCTTTTGTGGAAAACCCATCCAGCTATAAAAGTAGAGCCTATTCTACCTGCAGAGCCTCTATACTCTTCCATCTTCTTAGACTCCTCCTCCTCTCTCCTCTTCTCTTTTCTTCTCTGGGCAATTCTCTTTCGCTCTAGTTTTGAATTTAGAGATTTAAAGTTATTTTGCTCTATCAATCTCCACAACTCTTGTGCTCTACGATAGAGTTCTATATCTTTACCTATAAACTTCTCTGCCAAGTTTTCACCCCTCATAGCAGTCATGGAAAATATCAACTTCTTCTCTTCTCTTCTGATGATCTTGGTACCAGGTAAGACTTTTTCAAAAAAGGTATCGATAGATTCATAGGGAACAACATAATCAAAACTTTCAAGGTTCTCTATAGCCTCAGGTACTCTTTTTCGGATATCTAGTTGAAATGTTTGCGGATTTTGGAAAGGTACAAAATACAATCCATCAAACCATTGCAAAAACTCTTTACCCTTCAGTACTTTCATATGGTTGATGATATCTTGAGTAAAGAGTATACTCTTTTTATTGGAGAGGTATTCAAAAAGAAGATTGTCAAAATACTCATGTGGATCTCGCAGGATAACTACAGTGAGCGCATCTTCATCCTCAAATCCAACTTGATCTAGAGGTTTATCTATGATTTTTACATTATCTATTTTTAGATTTTGAAAATTCAGTATCTCTAGGGAGTTAAGCACTTAAGCAAACCACCCCTGCACTACAGCAGAAAAATAGTAGCTCAAAAGCCCTACGACCAATCCCCAGACGATAGAGGCAAAGATATTTAGAAACAGAAATTTTTTAAAATCATACTTACTCAATCCCATCACGATAGGCACAAGTGTCTTGACACCATAAATATATTTTTGCAGAAAGACAACCATCCAGCCATATTTACGCATCATCAGAACAGTTCTGCCATAGATACGACCTCTAAAATTCTTGACATGACCCATAACTGACTGCTTGTTGGTCTGTGCCATATAGAAGAGTACACTATCTCCAATATAGTTAAAAATCGTAGCTATCACGATAGAGGTTGTAATATCCATATTTCCCATAGCAGAGAGTATGCCTGCACCAGCCAAGCCTGCCATGCCACCGCCAAATGAGTAGAGTGCCAAGATGATATAACCATATGTCGAGAGTGAACTGAGTATCTCTTCCAACTAGAAGCCTTTACCTAAATTATATTGTATATTTCAGAATTTAGCGTGATATTACCCAAAATCTACTAAAAGATGACATAATGAAGCTATGATAAGAGTATAAAATTAGAGAGTTATTCCCATAATGAGCAAAAATTATACTACATACTATTCAATATTAAGCATTTTAATCATAATTTCGATATTATCATTAATATCATAATTATGATATTAAGGTTATAGGGATTATGGATATAAACAGTAGATCAAATATTTTAATTATTGATGACAATGCAAAAAATATACAACTAGCAGCCAATGTTTTGAAATCTACCAATCTCTACAATATTTTTTTTGCTAGAAGCGGTGAAAAAGGGATAGAACAGTTAAAGTCAAGAGAGTATGCACTGATACTTTTAGATATAAATATGCCTGGTTTAGATGGATATCAAACGGCCAGTATCATAAAAGAAGATGAATTATATAACAAAATACCCATCATTTTTTTATCGGCAAATGCAAACAAGAGTAGCATCAGAAGAGGTTTTGAATATGGCGGTGAAGACTATATTACCAAGCCATTTGATGAGGAGGAGTTACTTCATCGTGTAAAAACACATGTTGAACTCTTTTTGACTAAAGAGAAACTTAAATCCGAGGTGCATGATACTAAAGTTTTATTGGAGCAGTATAAGATAGCCGTAGATGCAAGTTCACTGGTTTCAAAGACAGATACCAAAGGTATTATTACATATGTCAATGATAAATTTTGTGAAATTTCTCAATACTCCAAAGATGAGCTGATAGGTCAAAATCACAATATAGTTAGAAGCCCAAATGTCAGTAAAGTGACTTTTAAAAACATGTGGGATACCATAAAGAGCAGAGAGATATGGAACGGTCATATCGAAAATAGAGCCAAAGATGGAAGCTCCTATTTTGTGGATGCTACTGTGATGCCTATATTGAACTCCAATGGTGAAATCATTGAGTATATTAGTCTTAGAGTCGATATAACCAAAGAGATTGAACTCAGAAAAGATATCATAGATACGCAAAAAGAGATTCTTTTTACTCTAGGTGAGCTTGGTGAAAGGAGATCAAAAGAGACTAGCGATCATGTCAAGAGAGTCTCGCTCTATTCAGAACTTTTAGCTCGTCTTTATGGCTGCAAAGAGGAGGATATAGAACTTCTAAAGATGGCTTCACCCATGCATGATATAGGAAAAGTTGCTATATCAGATGAGATACTGCTCAAGCCTATCGAGCTGACAGAAGAGGAGTATGAAAGGATGAAGAAACATACTATTTACGGTTGGGAGATATTTAACAAATCAAAACATCTGCTTCTAAAAAATGCGGCCATAATAGCTTATGAACATCATGAAAAGTGGGACGGCACCGGTTATCCAAGAGGGCTAAAGGGTGAAGAGATAAGTATATTTGGTCGCATAACATCTATCTCGGATGTATTTGATGCGTTGAGTCATGACAGGCTCTACAAAAAAGCTTGGGAATTGGAGAGAGTTATAGATTTTATGAAAAGCGAGCGAGGCAGATCATTTGAGCCTAGACTTGTTGATCTTCTTTTGGAAAATATTGATGAGATTGTAGAGATAAAAGGGTAACATAATCAAATGATACGAAGAAAACTTCATGCTCTTCTCTTGCTGCTTATGGTAGTCGCAGTATCAATACTCGTAATGATCATTCCAACTTTTTTTACCAAAGGTGTCTCAAGGTTTACGCTAAATAGAGAGGTAAATCTACCACTTCTCTTGAGTGATGAGAAAGATATAAAACTTATATTTTTTGGATACGCAGGATGTCGTGATATCTGCACCCCCAGATTATACTCTATAGATGAATTTTATAATACTTTGGATAGAGATACAAAAGAGAGAGTTGGAGTTGAGTTTTTTGATATATCAGTTCCTTACGATGAGACACTGCCTGCAAGATTTGCTGAATTTTTCAATCCTAACTTTAAAGGTATATATCTATCTAAAGATATCTTAAGAGACTATACGAAGGCATTTGATGTATTTTTTTCTCAATCTTTGATGGATAAATTAGAGTATGACCATACTGCAAATTTATATATAGTAAAGAGAACTGCGGATAAAAAAGAGTTGAGATATATATATAGTGCTTACCCTTATGATTTCAGGCAGATAAGCTTAGATATAGAGGAGCTTATAGATGAATAGTTTTCAGGTTGAAGGATCGGAAGATGCCGATCAATTTATGCTCAAATTGGTATTTTATCACTGGATTATCGTCTCTACTGTCACAGCATTTTTGTTTGATGCCTATACGCTTGGTATATTTGGCGGCGGGATACTATTTGCTATTACATATTTGACCTATAGATCATTTAGAGGGACTCAGACATATAGATACCTGATCGCTTTGATTCTATTGACATTTTCGATCATTATGATGCAGCAGAGTTTAGGTCGAATAGAGATGCATTTTCATATCTTTGCTGCACTCTCTTTTTTGGTTATCTATAGAGATCATAAAATCCTTTCACTAGCCTCCATTTTTATCATAATCCATCACTTGATCTTTAACTATCTCCAAGAGTACAATATAACCATATTTGGTACCCCTATAGTGGTCTTTAACTATGGCTGTGGTCTGGATATAGTTTTTCTCCATGCTGCATTTGTCGTATTGGAGTGGCTTGTGCTTGATAAGATCATGAGGGGTATGGATAGAACCCACAAAGAGCTATATAGAACCAAGGAGGCGCTAGAGTCTATAAATAAGAACCTTGAGGGTATAGTTGAAGTCAGAACTGTAGAGCTGAAACAAGCCAAAGATGAAGCTGATGCCGCAAATCAAATGAAGTCGGAATTTTTAGCAAATATGTCTCATGAGATCCGGACTCCTATGAACTCCATCATAGGCTTTACAGATCTTTTAGAAAAAAATCTTGAAAATGATACAGATAAAAACTATATAAGATCAGTTCAAAGCAGTTCACGAATACTACTGACTATCATAAATGATATATTGGATATCTCCAAAGTTGAAGCTGGAAAGCTAAAGATGGAGTATGTGCCAACAGATATAAGGGTCATAGCAGATGAGGTCAATAATGTTTTTTCTCATAGAGCAAAAGCTAAAGCATTGAAACTGAGTACAAATGTAGATAAATCTGTACCTAATATACTTATAGTAGATGAGGTCAGGGTAAGGCAAATTCTTTTTAATCTGGTTAGTAATGCTCTCAAATTTACTATAGAGGGATTTGTCAATGTTGAGATCACTACATCTTCTAGTCATAACAGATTTACAAATCTCATCCTGACAGTAGAAGATAGTGGCATAGGTATAGATGAAGATCAGCAAAAACATATATTTGAAGCATTTACGCAACACTCAAAGCAGAGTAACAAAGCATATGGAGGTACAGGTCTTGGATTGGCTATAGTTAAAAGACTAGTTGAGTTGATGGGTGGCACTGTTACACTCAAAAGTGATAGAGATGCTGGTTCTATATTTATGGTTACACTTAGAGATATTAAAATCAGCAATATACTCGCACCCAACAGTAACATGACAAACTCAAAAGTTATTTTTGAAAAAGCTACAGTTTTAATTGTGGATGATATTGATGCAAATAGAGATTTAATAAAAGCATACTTGAAAGAGACTCCACTTGAGTTACTGGAAGCCAAAGATGGTCAAGAGGCTGTTGAGATAGTCAAAAATCATAAAATTGATCTAATATTGATGGATATTAGAATGCCAATTAAAAATGGATTTGAAGCATCAAAAGAGATCAAGGATTTCAGAGATATACCTATCATAGCAATAACTGCTTCTGTTGCATTTGACAAAAGCAATGAAGACAATCTTATATTTGATCATTTTATGAATAAACCGATCAAAAACTATGAGTTGATCTACGCTATGTCCAAGTATTTAAAATCCAAAATAGAGATGATGGAGAGTGATTATGATCATATAGATGCAGATGCAGATAACATCTCTCTAGCCAAACACCCTGCTCTTGTATCGTTGTTAAAAGAGGCTAAAATAGCCGGAGATATAGAGTTGATCCAAAAATTTGCCGATGAGTTAGATGTCTATGGCAATAAATACAATATAGAATCTTTTAAGACAATATCGATGCAGATAACTTCAGCTGTAGATAGCTTTGATATAGGTGAGTGTGAAATTTTACTGAATAGATTTGAAGTGAATTTTTAATTTGAGATAAAATTAGGTTCAAGACAGTTTAATTGAGTTATTATATATGATATGCCTTGGCAACTCCAACTTATAGCTGGTGATACTATGACCTCTCCTATCCTGCTAGAGACCATCCATATAGAAGATGGCAAACCACTCAATCTATACTATCATAATCAACGCTTCAATAGAACACGAAGAGAGATTTTCAAGATCTATAGAGAGTTTGATTTAGCTACTATCATAAAAGCACCAGCGATGGAGAGCTGCCGATGCAGACTCCTCTATAGTGATGAGATCCTAAGTGTAGAGTATCTCCCCTATAGACCAAAAGAGATCAAAAGAGTAGCTCTTGTAGAGAGTGATGTAACCTACAGGTACAAATTTGCAGATAGAAGCGGACTGGATCAGCTCATGAGAGAGTCTATAGGTAGTGATGATATACTGATCATCCAAGATAAACTTGTCACAGATACGACTATAGCCAATACAGCTTTCCTAGATAATGGAGTCTGGTTCACACCAAGCAGACCTCTTTTGGAGGGTACAACACGCCAAAGACTGCTAGATAACGGTTTTTTAATTCCAAAAGATATCCATATAGGTGAGATTGATCGATTTGATGGCTTTGCTCTAATGAATGCTATGATAGGATTTAAAGTTATAAACCCTATTTGGTTTAAAAAATAAAATTTATAAAAAGTGACACCTGATGCAAAAAGAACTCTTTCAAACGCCTGACTATCAGAAACTTATAGCTTCTCACCTCGAAGAGACAATACACTTCCTATTTGAAAATAACCAAGAGTTTGCTCTAGCGTGTGAAACCAAATCTCTCTATTTTGAGCCTGAACTTCCAGCAGAGATCTTTGAGAGTTTTGGGGAGACTGTTCTCTTTGTGCTTACAGGGTATACATATGATACATCTAGGCTTGAAGATGGGTATTTCAGTTTTGAAGCAGGCTTTGGTGAAGAGAGTTTTGGTTCACTTGTGACTCTGCCTCTTTTAGCAATCAAACAGATCTTTGTGGGAGAGTACCCTATCATGATCAACATCAGTGAACCTTCAGAGATCGAGGAGGAGGATAGTGCATCAGAGATCAACTCAAACAAATCCATGGAGGCACTCCTCAGCAACCCTGAAAATAAAAAACTTTTTGCCAAGAAGCTTCAGGAGTAGATACACCTCCTTAACAGTTACCTGCCATGATAAAGTCAACTACATTATCGACATAAGCATTGTGCTTGTTCTCTTTAGAGTAGACAATGAAAAATTTGCGTGTCATCTTATATCCTCTAAGACGAGCTTCAAACAGTTCACCTCTCTGTACTTCATCTGCGATGGCATATTTAGAGATGATCGAAACAACAGGGGATTCAGAATTTTTATCACTTCTCTTGATAGTCTGAAGTACTGCCGTAGTATCACTCACTTCACTTAAGACATCAAAACTTTTGCAAGAGACACCTATCTCTTCAAAGACATCAGAGATGATGCGTTTGGTATGACTACCCTCTTCTCGGCAGATCCACTTAAAGTCATAAAGATCTTCAGTTTGCAAAATCTTCTGTATAGGCATATTACTAAATACCACCAACTCGTCCTCTAGCCACTCACGATATATCATATTATTATTTTGGACATAAGACTCGATCAAGCCTACATCAAGCTTGCGGTCTCTTAGTGCTTCTATAATCTGTTCACTATCTCTGATAGTGAGTGTGATATCATTGCTGATCGCTTCACCTATAGTATTGAGACATTGACCAGGGACGACATAGTTTCCTATAGTAAAAGATGCACCTAAGTGAAAAGTGATCTTTTTATCGATGATCTTCAATATATCCTTTTCGGCAGCATGAATCGATTTTTCCAATCCCGATGCTACTTTGTAGAGTTCATCTCCCTCGGTTGTCAACTTGATACCATTCTTTTTTCGTTCTATAATCTTGGCACCTAAATATTTCTCTATAAACTTAATCTGCTGCGTTACTGCCGGCTGTGAAATTCCCAATTTTGCAGATGCTTTAGAGAAGCTTCGCTCTCGTGCTACTGTCAAAAATGTTTCCAACTTTACAAAATCTTTTAGCATAATCTATTCCTTTCTCTCACTTAAGATCGTAAATCTAAATCTATAATGTTTATTATAGCTGATTATACTTAAATAAATAGATAAGGTATTCTTATTGCGATAGTTTTATTTTAATTTAACTATTTTAGAATTATCTCTTCGTCATTGAATACTTTAGGATATTTATAATCCTATTTAGCTATAATAAATAGACTTAGGTTACCCCAAGGGAATAAATGGAAAATATCTTAAATGAGCTCAATCCTGATCAGCGTAAAGCAGCAGAACATATTGATGGACCTCTTCTCATCCTAGCTGGTGCAGGGAGCGGTAAAACTAAAACTTTAACAACGAGACTGGCTTATCTCATAGGTGAAGTAGGTATAGATCCTGGCAATACTCTCACTCTCACTTTTACCAATAAAGCAGCTTCAGAAATGAGAGAGAGGGCTCTCAAAATGATCGGAAATCAAAGTGTATACCCTCCTCTCTTATGTACTTTTCACAAGTTTGGTCTACTCTTTCTAAAATTTCATATCGAAAAACTAGGACGCAAGAACAACTTTGTGATTATCGACAGTGATGATAAAAAACGCCTTCTCAGATCGATCGCCAAAGAGTTAAAAGTAGATCTCAACATCTCTTTTCTCGCCAGTGAAATATCTAAATATAAAAACTCTCTCCTCACACCGGAGATCGCCCAAGAGAAGGCTGAACTTTCAGACTACCGTAAAGCGGCTCAAGTTTATAAAGCCTATCAAGAGAATATTCTCGAAAACAATCTTTTGGATTTTGATGATCTTTTGATGCTTACCTATAGAATACTTGATGAAAATAGTGATCTCAGAGAGGAGACAAGCAGACGCTACCAGTATATCATGGTTGATGAGTATCAAGATACTAACGAGTTACAATTCAAACTACTAGAGCACCTCTCCTCAGCACACCAAAATCTATGTGTAGTGGGAGATGATGATCAGAGTATATATGGCTGGAGAGGTGCAAATATCCGAAATATACTGGAGTTTGCAGACTATTTCAAAGGAGCCAAAACTGTCAAACTTGAGACAAACTACCGCTCAACCAACCAGATATTGGAGGCGGCAAACACCTTGATAGAGCACAATAGTCATCGTTTGGGCAAAAACCTTATAAGTGACAAGGGAGATGGGTCAAGTATCAAACTTCACCACTCGCTAGATGAAGTACATGAATCCAAAGCGATAGCCAGAGAGATCAAAGAGCTCCTAACTCAGGGGGTAGATCCAGATGAAATCGCTGTTCTCTACCGTATCAACGCACTCTCTAGATCACTAGAGGAGGGTTTTGGAAAAGAGGGGCTAGGCTTTAAGTTGATTGGCGGAATGCGTTTTTATGAACGGGCTGAGATCAAGGATATCATCTCTTATTTTAGAGTACTATCTAACCCAAATGATGACTTTTCATATCTTCGCATCATCAATAAACCCAAAAGGGGAATAGGGAAAGCCTCTATAGCAAAACTGCAAAAAGTTGCTTATGAGCAGGAGCTATCTCTCTATGCCTCCATAGATAGTGCTAAACAGCAAGAGCTGGTGAGTCTAGTAGGGAAGAAGGTTGCAGGCTCACTCAAAAAACTGCTCATAGAGATCAAAAAGCTTCAGTCTGAGATGGAGATTTCTCTCTATAACTTTGTCACACTCTTTGAGGATACTATTGGACTCAAAGATTACTATGCCAACCTCGCGGATGGATTTGATAGAGTACTTAATATCGATGAGTTTTACGGATATCTCAGAGATGCTGTCATCAAAAATCCACAACTTACACTAGATGAGTTTCTCAACGATATCACCCTGCAGAGTGAACAAGATCAAGTAGGGGGAGATATCATCACTATTATGAGTATTCATGCTGCCAAAGGCTTGGAGTTTGAGCATCTGTTTGTTATAGGGATGGAGGAGGAGTTTTTCCCACTGCTTGGCGATGGATGCAACATGGAAGAGGAGCGTCGTCTTGGATATGTCGCTATCACTAGAGCCAAGAGTGATCTAACTCTATGTTATGTGGATAGCAGATTTTACAAAGGTCGCAGAAAGATGATAGACAAAAGCAGGTTTCTAGGAGAAGCCGGTCTCATCAAAAGTACCAGTCTTAAAATCACTAAGAGTTCAGAGTATAAAAAAGGAGACCTTGTTAAGCACAAGATATTTGGTATTGGGCGTGTACAAGCTGTCAATAAATCAAACAAAGAGTATAAGCTATTGATCAATTTTGGTGGCAACAAAAAAGAGATCCTAAGCTCATTTGTTCAGTCGATCTGATGAATCGCCTCTTCGTAGTCAACAAACCCATATTTCGTAGCTCAAATGGCTATATGGGTTATGTAAAGCACAAATATAAGACAAAAAAAGTAGGTTTCTCAGGAACTCTAGATCCCTTTGCTACGGGGTGTCTCATAGTAGCTACAGGACAATATACCAAACTTTTTAATTATCTCCAAAAAACACCGAAATGTTATCGTGCTACACTATGGCTAGGGGCAAACTCACCTACACTGGATATAGAAAAAGTTGACAGTATCCTAGAGATACCGACTTTCAGTATAGAGGCGATAGAGAGAACACTACAGAGCCTCTTGGGCAGCCTCAGATACTATCCCCCAAAGTTTTCTGCCAAAAAGATAGGAGGAAAGAGAGCATATGAACTTGCACGAGAGGGGGTAGAGGTAGAACTCAAAGAGATCACCTCTACTATCTATGAGATCAAACTACTCAATTACAATCACCCTTTTGTTCACTTTGAGGCGGTTGTAAGTGAAGGGACTTATATTAGAAGTATAGGTCACCTTATCACTAAAAAGCTTGGAGTTGATGGTACCCTATCTAGTCTTGAGAGGATCAATGAGGGTATGTTTCACTACGCAGATGAACAAGCACTTGACCCCCTCAAGCATCTCACTATTCCATTCAATATCTACACTGGAGATGAAGCATATCTGGAGCTAGGAAAAAAACTCTCCATAGAGTACTTCGAGATCAAAAAAGATGGGTATTATATCATTGAGACAACTCGCTTTTTCGCCATCATTGAGATAAGCGATCTAGTAGTTACATACAAGCTCAACCGTCAAGAAAAATTTCAGGAGTCATCTTAATGTACCATATAAATGCTCATGCCAAAGTCAATATATTTCTCAAGATCACAGGACATAGGGATGGATATCATACCATTCTTTCACGATTTATGCGTATTGAAGATCTATATGACACGATCACATTTATCCCACAAGAGTGTGACACTTTCACCATAGAGGGGTGTGACGATATAGAGAGAGACTCCAATACTATCTACAAGGCATATAAAACACTCCATACCTATACAGGAGAGCGGGATATTTTAGAGTTCTTCTATCATCATAAAGTAGCAGTCACCAAGCAGATACCGTCACAAGCAGGACTAGGTGGTGGCAGTTCGGATGCAGCAGCCTTCATGCGACTTGTCAACACCATCTGCAACCTCAAACTCAATATAGAAGAGTTAGCAGAGACAGGGAGCACAATAGGTGCGGATCTACCCTTCTTTATCTACGACTATCCCTCAGCCAATGTGAGTGGATTTGGAGAGGTTGTCGAACCATTTGAAGAGGAGGCTCTATCGTTTGAACTATATACTCCACCCATAGGCTGTGATACAGCCAAAGTATACAAAACATTCAGAGAGGAGTTTTTAGCAGATATTCAACCAGAGCTATTTAGAAGTTGGAAAGATATCAAATCCAGAGACCTTTTAGAGCAGATAGGAGATCCTGTCCTACTCAATGATCTCTATCTGTCAGCTACAAGTGCCTATCCGCAACTAGAATCATATGCTCAAAGAGGTTGGTTTTTTAGTGGAAGCGGAAGTACTTTTTTTAAACCCAAATTAAACCTATGCTATAATCTCGTATAAGGAACAGATATGTCTATAAATATAATCGCAAAAAATAAAAAAGCTTATCATGACTATGAGATCATCGAAAAATTTGAAGCAGGAGTCCTACTGCAAGGAAGTGAAGTAAAAGCACTCCGTGCAAAACGAGCCAACCTAAAAGATGGATACTGTAGGTTTATCAAGGGAGAGCTATTTTTGATGAATGTGCATATAGCCCATCTCGAAACATCCAATCTGCACTATGCACCAGATAGCAGAACACCCCGAAAACTTCTACTCCACAAAAAACAGCTAGATAAACTCTTTGGAAAAGTAGGGAGAGAGGGGTTGACCATCGTACCTCTAATGATCTACTTCAATGAACGAAATCTAGCCAAAGTCAGTATCGGACTTGCCAAAGGAAAACAGCTACATGACAAACGACAAGATCTAAAGAAGAAGACACTAGATCGTGAAGCCCAACAAGCTATGAAGAGAAGTTATTAGAACTTTTGAGCCTACTAATAGTAAATGACCAAACGGAACAGAGTCCATTTAGCAGAGCAGGAAAAAACTATTTTCTGCGGAGTTCTTTGATACGAGCAGCTTTACCCTTAAGCTCTCTAAGATAGAACAACTTAGATCTTCTAACTCTACCTCTTCTGAGAACTTCTATACTCTCGATACTGTCTGAGTAGAGTGGAAAGATTCTCTCTACACCTACATTGCTAGCACCCATTTTTCTAACCATAAATGTACTACCTGTACCTTCACCTCTAAGAGCGATACAGACACCTTCATAGTTCTGCACTCTCTCTTTTGTTCCCTCTTTAATCCTAACAGCTACTCTAAGTGTGTCGCCAGCTCTAAATTCAGGAATAGTTTTCACTTCCATTTGAGCTTTTTCAAAACTCTCAATATATTTATTTCTCATAATATGCCCTTTATTTTAATCTTTTGATAGAGATCAGGTCTGAAATACTTTGTCTTGGACAAAGATAACTCTCTTTTTAAGGCTGTGATATTACTATGATTACCCTTTGAAAACTCTGAAATCACCTCTCTATTTTCGTAATTCATCGGTTTTGTAAAAGATGGTGCTTCCAATAGTGCTTCTTCGAAGCTCTCTATCATCAAAGAGTCACTATTGCCAAGCACACTCTCTACATTTCTACTGATTGCATCACAGAGTACCATACTTGCCAACTCTCCTCCAGTAAGGATAAAATCACCTATAGAGAAGAGTTCATCCGCTTTTGACTCTATCACTCGTTCATCAATACCCTCATATCGCCCTGAAACCAAAACAATATGTCTCTTGCCTGCTAACCTCTTTGCATCATTTTGTTCAAATCTCTTGCCTACTGGTGTCAAAAAGATCACATGTGCATCGGGAGATTTAACTTTGATATCCAAGATAGCATCAGAGAGTGGTTGAGGTGTCATCAACATCCCAGCACCTCCGCCTATCATAGGTGCATCAACTTTTTGATGTCTGTTGGTGCTATATCTTCGCGGGTTTAAAAAATCTATACTTACCTTGCCACTCTCTACAGCTCTAGCCAAAATAGAGTCAGAGAAATATCCTTGCACTATAGATGGGAAGAGTGTCACAAATGTAAAACGCATTAACTAGCCTCAAGTATCTCTTTGGTATCTTGAGTCAAAAGAGTATTTGATACACTATCCATCTCAATAATATATCTAGGTATATAAGGGATCAAAAATGAGGAGGGCATCCCAGCATTAACTAGTTGCTGATTAGTTTGGACTAGCAGGTAGTCTGTCTCCATCCAACGCTGTATCTCTGTGACACTACCCAACACCTCATCATCCTCTAAAACAGATACACCAATCATATCAAACCAAAAATGTTCACCTTCACTTAGTATGCAGTTTTGGAGTGTCTGCTTTTTATCTGCATAGAGTTTGGTATTTGTCAATTTTTTGGCACTCTCAACTGTCTCATAACCACGAAACTTTATTAGAGCTCGTGATTGATCGATATCTAGGATCTCCAAAGAGCCACGACCACTTTGATAAGTTTGCCCTATTTTGAACTGTTCTGGAAAATCTGTATATAGATGAAATTTGAGCTCTCCCCAGAGCCCAACCGTTTTGCCTATCTGAGCGATAATAAAACGATCCATTAACTCTCTAGGGATTTTACATTTACACGGTAGTTTTTACCGCCTTTTGCTTTACAGCCTGAGATGACTGTTTTGACTGCGTTGATCATTCGACCTTCTCTGCCGATAAGTTTACCGACATCTTCACTCTTGGCATAGATGGTGATCTCATCAAATCCATCATCTATAGAAGTGATCTCTACCTTTATGGCCTCTGGATGCTTAACTAAAAGCTTCGCATATGAGGAGACAAAATCTTGAGTCATGTAGGATTACTTACCAGCCAATCTTTTGACTGTAGGACTTATCTGTGCACCTACGCTTAACCAATAGTTCAATCTCTCTTCATCCAATACCAACTCTTTATTGGCACTGATTGGGTTATAGTGACCGATTGATTCGATCCAACCGCTATCTCTTCTTTTTCTGCTATCTGTTACTACGATTCTATAAAATGGCTTCTTCTTTCTTCCCATTCTTGTCATTCTGATCATTGTCATGGTATTTCCTTTGTTATATATAAAATTTAATGCATCTCTAAAGTCCTGACAACTGCTTTTTAATGACTAAAGCACTCATCAACACTTTTGGAAGCGGAATAATACCACAAAGAGACTAAAAATAACTTTAGGGGTTCCCTTTGATGGATCAAATATAGGTATCTATGTGGATATCTCAAGGGGTCTAGTTCTCTATTTAGCGTGGCAATCCTGGGAATCCGCCACCGCCACCGCCTTGCATCTGCTGCATCATATCTTGCATCTGCTTCATTCCACCCTTGCCTGAGAGTTTTTTTGCCATCTTGGCAGCATTTTTGAACTGTTTGAGTATGCGATTTACCTGCTGCTGCCCTAGTCCGGCACCAGCCGATATCCTCCGTTTTCTACTGTTGGTGAGTAGATCTGGATTTTCTCTCTCTTTTGGGGTCATAGATGAGATGAGTGCCTTGATACGCTTGATCTCATCTGAGTTATCCAAGTCCATATCTCCAATCTGTTTCGACATAGCACCCATACCTGGGATCATACCCATTATAGACTTCATAGATCCTAGCTTCTTCATCTGCTCCATCTGCTCTACAAAATCGTTGAAGTTAAATTGACCTTTTTTGATCTTTTGGGTGATACGCTTCGCCTGCTTCTCATCTATCACAGCAGATGTCTTCTCTGCTAGTGACTCTATATCCCCCGCTCCCATCAAACGACTAACGATCCTATCGGGGAGAAACTGATCGATATCAGGCATCTTTTCACCTGCACCTATGAAACGAAGCGGCACACCAACTTGCTGAGCCAACCCCAATGCTACTCCACCCTTGCTGTCGCCATCAAATTTACTCAAGATCACACCAGTGATACCGATCTTCTCTTTAAATGTTTGTGCTGTTCTTACTGCATCTTGACCTGTCATAGCATCCGCAACATAAAAGAGTTCATCAGGATTGGCAACTTTCTGTATCTGTGACAACTCATCCATCAGCTCATCATCGATTGCCAAACGACCGGCCGTATCTATCAACACTACATCATAGAGCTCTTTTTCTGCTCTCTTCAAAGCAGTTTTTACGATATCGACCGGTGTAGCATTTTCATCTGCTACCAGCTCTATCTCAATACTGCTTGTGATCTGTCTCAACTGCTCAACTGCTGCAAGTCTCTGTAGGTCTGCTGCTACTACTAAAACCTTTTTCTTCTTTTGCTCTTTGAGGAAATAGGCTAATTTACCTGTTGTTGTAGTCTTACCTGATCCCTGTAGACCTATCATCAACACTACGGTTGGAGGCTTGGAGGCAAAGACAAAACCTTGATTGCCCTCAACGGTCAAAATCCTTGTAAGCTCATTTTTAAGTGCTAAGAGGAAACTATCTTTTCCTATACCGCTGCTACTATTTTTAGTCTCTTTCTCTACAACAGTAATAAGCTCTTTTACCACTTTATGGTGTACATCTGCTTTAAGCAGTGATTTCTTAAGCTCTAGGGTCGCTTTTTTTAGTGCTTTCTCATCATCATGAAAACGGATCTTTCCAATGGCATTTTTAAAACTGTCGGTTAAAGTATCAAACATCTCTTCTCTCTATTTTTTATGTAATTTTATCCTAAATACCCTTTGGAGGCTCCTTGGACATCTGGCTATTTATATCTCAAGATATCCTTGGGTTCACCTGCTTCAAAAGCATAGTCAAAGATACTCATCCTAGCAGAGTGCAGTAAAATTCGTCTGCTCTGAGTACGACTTCCATACTGCTCATCCCCTACTACAGGATGCCCTATGCTCGCTAGATGTACTCGTATCTGATGTGTTCGTCCTGTGGTTATCTCTATAGCAACTTTACTCTTTTTGCCCTGTATCTCCAGTGGCTTTACCTTTGTATAAGCAGCTCTTCCTCTCAACTCATCAATACGGGAAAAGGCTTTACCTTTTTTTATAGTCAATATGGGTGACTCTATCTCAATCTCTTCAAAAATCACACCCTCTACCCAAGCTACATACTCTTTTTTGACACGGCGATTTTTAAATTCATTGATAGCATCTTTGATAAACTCTTCATCTCTGCCAAGTAGAAGTACACCGCTAGTATCACGATCCAAGCGGTGCAGAAGCTCCGCCCCCTCGATAGCATCTTGGATATCATAGCTATCGACCTGAGCAGGCTTATTGATAGCGACGATATTTTCATCCTCATAGAGGATCTTGACATCTGCTACATCCTCTACACGAAAACGCGTATCATCCGGCAACTCAGCTCTCGCTATTTTGACTTTTTTATCCCCGACATAGACTAAACCTCTATCTATAAGCTGTTTTGCCTTATTGTTGGATATACCCTGTTGTTGAGCTAGAAGCTTATAGGCTTTCTGCATCTTTTTATCCTTTTTTAGTGACTTAAAACACTTTCTATCTCTTGGAGAATTGGTGCGAGATTGGATCTTCTCATGATTTTACTTTTAGGCAAGAGTTTGGGATACTGCAAAGCTTCTGCTAACTTCTCTTTTTTGACGATTGTCAACCCC
>JAYEOM010000023.1:0-5235 GCA_034722955.1 Campylobacterota bacterium | reverse complement strand
TGCTACATATAGCTCTGCTATTTGCTCTCTACTTGCTGCCATTTTGATCTCCTTATAGATTCCATATTAAAAAATAAGATTTTAAGTGCCTAAAAATCCGATATTCAGCACTTTCGTCCAAAGTATACCGTAAAAAAGTTTAATTTGTCAACCAAATGAAAATAATATTTATGATTGCTTGGCTATTTGTTCCATTTGATCTATCTGTATGCATGTGTTTGGTCGGTTCACCGACCCTATGCATGATATGCCTTATATTATAATTGTTGCAACCGTAGGGTCGATTTATCGACCATATATTCAATTTTAGATATAATATCTCTACGATTATAGAATACCATAGATGATAAGGGCACTAAAAATGAGACTCACTTCAAAAGAGATAAATCAGCAGATTATTTTATCAGATCAAGCACTAAAAGATAAAGAGTACAATCAAGCAGCTGGCATCCTCAACACTCTCATCAAGACAAATCCCGACTATGCACCAGCCTATAGAAAGATAGGTTCCATCCTGATGCAGACTCAGACACCACAGAACGCTCTTGGATATCTTAATAGAGCTATAGAGCTTGCTCCCGATGATGCAGAAAACTGGAATGCTCTGGGGAGACATCACAAACATTTCAAATCATGGGAAGAGGCTCTCAACGCTTTTCAAAAATCTCTGCAACTTACAGGAGACAGTGCTCAGGTATATTATGAGGCTATGGAGATACACCGTATACTAAACAATCACAATCATGCATTAAATATTATTCAAAAAATATTGAAAATGGAACCAAATGATACCTATTATCGTTGGGAATACGCTAAGCTTCTAGTGGCTACAGAGAATAAAAAAGAGGCATTGGAACAATATAAAATTCTAATCAACACACAAGACAGAAGTATTCCTGTCGGATCCATATTTGAGTGGTATGAGCTGATGGTATATTTTCAACTCGAACAAGAGGCACAAGACAAGCTTCGTATATTGTCAGAGAACAACAACAAAAATGCTACTCTCAGAGCACTATATGCTAGAAGTTGTGAAGATATGATGGATACAGAAAAAGCCCTGCAACTGTGTCTTGAAGCTCATAAAATAGAGCCGCAGGATAGAGATATCAATAATTTCATAGCAGGTCTATATAACCAATTGGGAAACAAGGAGAGATCCATATATCACTACAAGTTGGTAATTGAAAACAATCCACTATATATTACCTCTTTGAGAGCCTTAGGTTTAACAGAAAGATATACTCTTGATAGTGATAACTTTAGATATCTCAATATCGCTTTGGCACATCTAGCTGAGTTATCTATAGAGGATAGATCAGAACTTCACTACACTGCCGGCAAAGCATACGATGATCTTGATATGCTGGATATAGCGTATGAACACTATAAGTTGGCAGGAAAACTGCATGCCAATGGCAAAGAGGAGCAAGAGTATACAGAGTTGCTTCACAACAAAAAAGCTATACAAAAAGCATTTACTAAAACATTCTTTGAGCATAATAAGAGTAAAGGTCATAAAAGTAATAAACCCATCTTTATCTTAGGAATGCCTCGCTCTGGAACTACTCTGATCGAGCAAGTTTTATCAGGGATAGATGGAGTATATGGTGCGGGAGAGTTATCATACAGTATAGATGCTCTCGATCAGCTAGACACCAATGGATTCCAAATAAAATCTGATAATAGTTCGCAAAAACAAAATTTGAGCTATACTGACCGTGGAGAGCACTATCTAAATCTTATAGAGAGACTGGCACCAGAAGGGACAAAACATATCATTGACAAAATGCCAGATAACTTCAAAACACTTGGACAGCTCAAACTCATCCTTCCAAATGCCTCTATCATCCACTCTCGCAGACACCCTGTAGAGATCTGCCTCTCTGCCTATAGGCTTCATTTTAGATCTGGTCACTACTGGTCTGATGATCTACAAGCTATGGGCAGATACTATCGTCTCTACCACGAACTTATGCAGTACTGGAAGAGTGTACTTCCAGAGGGTGCTATACTGGATGTCCGCTATGAAGATATGGTAGATGATCTGGAGAGAGAGTCGAGACGACTGGCAGACTATATAGGCGTAGAGTGGGATGAGAAGTGCTTGGCATTTCACAAAAATGAGAGAGCCGTACGGACAGCCAGCCTGTCACAAGTGAGACAACCTATATACAAAACTTCGATAAATAGATGGAGAAGATACGAACCATATCTTCAGCCCCTGCTGGATGAAATAGGTGATCTAGTAGAGGAGTATGAATCTGAGGCTACCCCAAGGAGATAAACACACAAATATCGTAGAGGAGATCTCTTGCTGTTGCCCTCACATCTTATCTCCTTGGGGTAACCTTACCCTACAATATCTCCATATGTCATACTATCTACCCTTGTCAAACCAGATAAAACAATAACTTCATCAACTAGATGGTCTCCATTGTTATCTACAAATAGGTATCCATCTATGCCATCACTATGAAAAGAGTAAATAAGGGTATTTTTATGGGAGAGAGCTTCATTGGCTGCGAGCAGAGCCTCTGAAAAATTTCTGGCAAGAGCATTGTAGGGATCAAATGTATCACTGGAACCTGCTGCCAAACTACCAAAATCGATCTTGTCACTGCCGGATGAAAAATCCATAATATGATCTGCAGTTGCCCGTGTGATACCGGTATCTCCACTATTTGCAAAATTAAACTTATCTTGACCCTCTCCACCTCTCAATGTATCTACACCAAGACCACCTGAAATCTCATCATTACCATTGCCACCATTCAATTTGTCATTTCCTGCATGACCCGATACTCTGTCGTTACCTCTAGATGCTGTCACATCATCCGTACCTGAACCACCACTGTAGGTTGTTCCACTTACTATATTAAATAAACCAGTTCCTACTACTATAGATCCTGTTGCTTCTGATGCATCGATAGTTGTTACTGTCGAACGCGAACTTGTCATAGCGATAGATCCGGCACCATCGATTATGATTTGATTTAAATGATAAGTATCACTATCATTGATCGATAGATTGCCACTGCCTGCATGGATAGTAAAGTTCTCGATTCCATTGGTAAATACACTCTGAAGTGTCCCTTCAGCAGCAGCCATGGTGATATCCATCATATCAGATTTACCCACGGTGGTACCTACCTCATAAGTGACTGTAGTTTTTGCTGCAACACTCTTGGTGATCTTTAGTTCTGCAACAACATTATCAAAATTTTGTCCTGCTACACCTGTACCAAATGCAGTATTGGTGGATGTCCCTCCCGAGATAACTTTTGCAACACTCATATCATAATAAGTCAGATCAACACTATAGGCAGAGTCTCCTTTATGGTTATCCTTGACTTCCAATATCTCTATATTTTTAACACTGGCAGCTTGTGTAGTTTTTGTCGTATAGATAATTTCATCTAGCTCTGTGATACTCAGACGATCATTGCCTGATCCACCATCTATACTGTCAATACCTTGGTATGTTGTACCACTGTTATCGGTTACCCCTTTGATAACATCATCACCCTCTGTACCTACATATTCGTCTCTGATTGTCTTCAAGATATATGATGCTACATCATCAGCCCAGACATCTACCTGTGCCTCTGCAACTATCACAGTAGTATAATCAGAAGTAACACCCGTCATAATAGCCAAAGCTCTCCCTTGGTCATTTATACCAGCATCTGCAAAATAGATACCCACTTCTGTTTTATTCTCTAACATATCATTGTCACTTCCAAGTGCACCATTTGCAATAGCCAAAATCATATTGGCTCTTGTGATATTTCCACTTTTTAACTCTCCATCCCAATACAAAGCACCCTCAACATCAGGACCATGATCAAACATATTGCGATATATAGTATCTATAAATTCAGAATTTATCATACTATCAGGATATTTCTCTTTTGTCTCAGGCTGATCAAAAAAACTAGCAGATATCATCTCTGCACTCATTCCTGATCCTACCCAAAAATCTAAGCCGTTAGCATCAGGTGCTCTTAAAAAAAATGCTACATATAGCTCCGCTACCTCTTCTCTAGTTGCTATCATACCAATCTCCTTAGGATTTAATATTAGGTAATATTTTCCATTATATCTAAATTTATTTACTCTTCAATTAATTAAATCTAAAATTTGATATAATAACTCTATCTAAAAAAACGAGGCATATCTATGGCACTTACACCCAAAGAGATCACACGACAGATGAGAGAGGCAAAAAAGGCACTTAATAAAAAAGAGTACAATCAAGCCGTTGCAACTCTTGACAGTATCATCAAAGCTGACCCCAACTATGCACCGGCGTATAGAGAGATAGCGTCTATTTTGCTAGGTTCCAATACTCCACAAAATGCTCTCCCTTATCTCAACAAGGCTCTAGAGTTGACACCAGAAGATATCCAGAGCTGGAGATTGGCCGCGTATCACTACAAAAAACATCAGAGCTGGGTACCTGCACTAAAGGCTTTTGAGAAGATGCTCTCTCTACAAGAAGATGATGAGCAGATACTGTACGAAATCTTCAATATACACACCAAGCTAGGTAGTCAAACCTCCGCACTTGCCACCATAGAGAGACTCACCAAAATAGATAGCAAAAATAATATCTATCGCGAGGAGTATGCCAAATTTCTCAACAGCATGGGTAAAATCAAAGAGGCATTGGCAGAGTATGACAAAATCATATATAGTGACAGAGGTGATATTAGCTACTCCTCGCTTAGTGAATGGTTTAAGCTTATGATTACTCTTGGTCAAGCACAAGGAGCACACAAGAGGATTAAAGTATTATCCAAACTTAATCCAAAAGATGCTTTTATAAAAACTCAGTATGCTAGAAGTTATGAAGCTCTTTTTGATTTCAAAAAAGCATTGAAGATATTTTTAGAAGCACATCAATTGGATCCAAAAAATGTAGGCATCAACTACAATCTAGGTGTCATATATGAACAAGAGGGAGATACAGAGAGATCTCTCAAGCACTACAAAATAGCACTCAGTATGGATCCGATGCATATCTCATCATTGAGAGGCATAGGGATAGAGGAGAAATATACTTACGAGAGTGATATATTTAAAAAATTGAACTTTGCCCTAGCACATATAGCAGATCTCTCTTTAGACTATAGGGCACAGCTTCACTATGCTGCTGCTAAGGCATTTGAAGATCTTGGTGAGTTGGCTATTGCATTTGAACACTACAAATTGGGTGGTGAGATTCATGCC
>JAYEOM010000022.1:0-22703 GCA_034722955.1 Campylobacterota bacterium | reverse complement strand
GATGATATGGTAATAACCTGCTATCTCTATGCGTGGTTTTCTTGGCATCGGCTAATCCTTTGTGAGGATTGTAGCGTAGTTTAGATTATAGTAGCATTGGCATCACCTGACCCCTCTACTTCTGTAGATTATAGTAGCATTGGCATCACCTGACCCCTTTACCTGACCCCTTTACCTTTACCTGCTCTACCTGACCCCTCTACCTCTCCCTCTACCTCATATTTTCCTACCATTGAGAGATATTTGCATTATAGCGGATTTTGGATTACCCACACTTTTTTAGAAGGAACCATAAATGGTATAAAAGCTATACTACACTTAGAGATACAAAATGATAACGATAAAACTATGCACCATAGAATGCTTAGATACTATACAGATATAAAACAGAGATTTGATAAGCTACCTGTACATCAATTCGTAGTATACATAGGGAGACCAAAACTATCAATGAAAAAAAAGATAGTTGAAACAAATCTCTCATTTAGCTATAATATTGTAGATATGCATACGATAGACTGTGAAAAGTTTCTCTCTATGGATAGCCCTGATGCACTAGTACTAGCTATACTATGTGACTTTAAAGATAGAGATGAAAAAGATGTTATAACCTACATCATCACAAGATTGAGAGAGTTGACAAAAGATAATAACCATAAGTTAGGTAAATATATGCTAGCCCTAGAAGAGCTATCAACAAACAGAAACTTACAAAACACCTTAGAGGAGGTAGAGAGAATGCTAAGAGATATGAAGATAGAAGAGCTACCAGGGTATAAGATTGCTCTGGAGCGAGGGGAAGAGAGAGGTATATCACAAGGAATGATAACAACAGCTATTACAATGATAAATAAATTCAAGTTATCTGTAGAAGATGTAGCTAAAGAGTTGAATATATCAATAGATGAGTTGAAGAAACATTTGAAGTAGAGAGCTTGTCTAAGTCGGCTATTTCTATGATTATCAAGAGTGATAAAAGTGGAGATTGGAGGCAAAGGGGTCTGGTGATCGTGATCATAGAGCTAGATACGATCACCAGGCCACTCTAACCTTAATTTCACTCCAAGAACGCCCCATTAATGGGTTATTGTGAAATGATTTTATTCTTACATCTAATTCTTTTTTTTGCTCAATTGAAAGTTCTAAATTACTTTTAATGGCATCAAAATCTTTGATATTATTATCAACAATAAATTTCAATGCTTTAATAATCTCATCTTTAGAGTGATTAAAAAATTGTTCTATCTTTGGTTCTTGTATTGATAGTTGCATCATAATGAACTCCTTTCCTATTATAATATCATATAATTTTTATCTCTACGAGGCGTTAAAAATACACTATAACTATACTATACTACTATTATATAGAGATAGAATCAAGGTTGCTAAAACTCCATCATCATCATTTTCAAGCACCAGCTCTCCTCCTATGGAGTCCTCTATGATCATCTTGGACATATAGAGCCCCACTCCTGTTCCGTCACTTTTAAATTTTGTCGTAAAGTAAGGCTCAAATATTCTATCCATGATCTCATCATCTATGCCCCCGCCGTTATCTTTGATACATATCTTTATCTCTCCATCATTCTCAAGAATATATACGATAACTTGTGGATTTTCTATATTGTTTCCTGTAACAGCATCTCTTGAGTTGTTGAGCAAGATCATGATCACCTGCATCAGCTCATTTTTGTAGCTACACATTTGGGTATCTCTATCTTGAGTTCTGTCTATTAGCTCAACACCGCTATCTAGGTAAGAGTCTTTAACGAACTTTATAGACTCCTTTATAGCATCTAAGACTACAAACTGCTCCTTCTCTTTGGTAGGAGAGAAAAAATTTCTAAAGTCATCTATGGTACTACTCATCTTGTGGATATACTGACTTGACTCCTCTTTGAACTGAGTTAGCTCCTCGTGTGTAAGTCTCCCACTATCCTCATAGTCCATCATCAAAACTGTATGCAGTGCTGAGAGTGAGTTGAGTGGTTGTCTCCACTGGTGTGCTATGTTGGCTATCATCTCTCCCATTGATGCCATTTTGCTATTTTGGATCAATATCTGCTGCTTCTCTCTTATTTTTTTAATCTTCTCTTGAAGCTCACTCTTGTATGTCTCTATTTCAGTAGTATCTGTCAGAGTAATGGAGTAGAAGTTTTCATCTGCTTGTTTTTCATTGATATTTACTCTAAAGAGATGAATTTTGCCATCCATTCCCTTTATCTTGGCAATATTTGGAGTATTCTCTTGATCATTTAACATGCTATCTATCCAGAGAACTCCATTCATCCTTTTTTTTAAATAGCCATCCTCTTCGATAAAAAAATCACAAATACACTCATGTTTATGACGAAAATAATCTATTGTTTCAAATCCCAAAAAATCTAACATTGCCTGGTTTGCCTTTTTTAGCTCATGTCCATTTGTAAGAAGCAAAATATTCTCTTGTGAGTCTAGAATAAACTGTATATACTCACTGTTGTTTTCTGAAAGTAACTTTTCCATTATGTTTACCTATTTTTTGTTGATTATAGCTTATGATTGTTTAAGGAGTCTCCCAAAAACAAATATACCCATCTGACTTGTTCTTTTGTTCCTATTTGAATAGTCTCAGAACCACTATGCTCCTCTTGAGACAATCCAACTAGAGGCAAAATTCCTGTGTCATTTGAGTATATTTGTTTTTTGTACAACTCCTAATTCCAATAATATAAAAAATAACATATATTTAAATAATATTTAGTTATTATGTCAAATAAATAAAAGCTAAAAGGCAGAGGTATGTATTTGAATGATACAACTGTAATGTATGTCGAAGATGATCTTGCTACTCAGAAGTTGATAGAGAAAATTCTCAATAGATACTGTAAAGAGGTCTTTGTCGCCAATGATGGTATAGAGGGTTTAGCTCTATACAAAAAGATACACCCCAATATTGTACTCTCTGATATAGTTATGCCAAATATGAACGGGATAGAGATGAGTGAGAAGATAAAAGAGCTCAACCCCAAACAGATAATCTCTCTATTTACTGCATATAATGAGCCAGAGTTCAAAGAGAAAGCTTTAGAGTTAGAGATCGATGCTTACATCATGAAGCCACTGGATGAAAAACAGTTCTTCTCTTCTCTAAACTACTTGGCTATGGCTTTTCATGCAGATATCGAGATAAAAAAAGAGATATAATGTCAACACAAACAGAAGATAAATTTAGACTTGGGGCTTCATATACTATCGGCTCACATATACTCCCTGGTGAGATAATTGACACTATTCACCAGAAGGCAGATTGTAAAATTAAATTGACTATTGCCCCCTGTAGTGAGATAGCCAAAGCGATAAAAGAGAATAGAGTTGATTTGGGCTTCGTAGAGTCTCCTGTTTTTGATGATAGTCTAGTCTGTAGAGAGTGGATGGATGATGAGTGGGTTATCTGCTCCAAAAAGAGACTGCCAAATTCACTAGATAGAGATGATTTGAGCAGATGCCAACTGATCAGTAGCGAAAGAGGCTCATCTAGTAGAGCATTTATTGAGGATCTCCTCGAAGAGCAGGGGTTATTCTATTATGATTTCGACTCCATATCAGAAGTAGATAACCAAACAGCCATTATCCAAAGCATAAAATGGTCAAGACCAAGCAACCCAATCACCGATATAGCTATCGTCTCTAAGACCGCTATTGAGTATGAACTAAAATATAATCATCTATATGAATCCTCTATCAACAATACTCCCATTGTAAAAAAGTACTATATACTATACAGAGAAAACTCTGAATATATTGATATTGTTAAAAATATTTGTGCAGAGTTGATATAGGGCTAACCCAAGGCTAAAAATGATGGCTATTGCAGGTAAACCGTCTTTGGTTCTTTGTAACTGTTGCAAATATAGTCAGTGGTAGATCTCTCTCTTTTGCGACTCTCATTACTCTCTCTCTGTTTGCAGGTGAAAATCCTACCAACATCTCATACTCTTCACCACTCAAGCCTATCTCATCATCAATATCCATCATAAGCTCAAAGCCCATATCGTTATAGTCGACTATTTTGTTAGTGTCACAATATAGCCCATCTGAGATATCCATGCCGGCACAGAGATATGATCTCGCTTTGCTGATGAACTCTCTTCTTAGTATCGGCTCATAAAATCTGGAATCATTGGCTATCTTTTCGCCACGCAAGAGTCTATCTAGATCTCGTTTACTTTTGCCAAGTATGCCGGTGTAGGCTAGCAGATCACCCTCTTGCAAACCTTTTCGTAGTAGAGGGTCATCACTTTTTGAGATGATAGTGATCGAAATATGGAGCTTGTCACCGCCTATCGTATCTCCACCGATAATTTCACATCCATACTCTCTAGCTGTTGATTCCAGACTTTGGGCAAGCTCCTCTATATCATCTAGAGCCAAATCTTTAGGTATGGCGATAGTAGCCAACGCATAGAGGGGAGTAGCATTCATAGCGATTGCATCTGAGAGATTGATCAGCATCGCTTTTCGGGCTATCTGCCGTGGAGTCATCCAAGCTCTGTGAAAATGTACATCTTCAAAGAAAGCATCCATACTATAGAGCCTCTCTCCGACTACAGCGGCATCATCCCCGATATACTTCGAACTGAGAGCATTTATAAGGTAGTGTTCTTTATCTAATCTATTCATGGCAGGAATTGTAACATACTTAACCCTGTTTACCTCTAGTATAGATCTAGATCATCAAACCGATATATAATATAGGATACAATCACCGCAATAACACCCAAGGAGTATCATATGCAACCTACTATACTAAAGATCAAAGCATTCTTTTTTAACTCAGAGACAGACTATCTCCCTTACTATAAAAATTTTAGTATTGAATTGAGAGAGGATATGAATAGCAGAGACCTGTTGACTTCAATAAAAGAACAAAATGAAAGTTTTTCATATCCCAAAGAGAATCTTCTATTTAGGGTCAATGATTTGATTGTTGATAGTGATCAGAGTATGAGTGAAGTTGTGGAGAGATTAGGTACTTCATTGCAGATCGATCCTGTAGACTCTTATCGCTCTACCAATGGACTCAACATCGACGATAGTGACTTCATGAAGAGTTATGAACTATTGGCACCTTTTGCCTCCGAGGAGGAGCTGGAGTACTATAAAACACTCTATGATCTGCACTATGCTTCCGAGACAGTGAAGTTTGACCGTGACTACATAGGCGATGCAGTACTCCTGCTAGCACACAAGATGATAAGTGAAGGCTCAGGGCAGAAAGAGGAGATACTCAAAGCTATCACCTCTCCACACTCTGGACTATTTGACTGTGAATATGAGAACAACTTCTTCAATGCACAAGAGCATACAGATGCCATAGAGGAGCTCAAGATGATGGCAAAACATCACAAAAACCCCTCTATTATAGATAATCTTGTTGTTCAATTTACTGAGAAAAAAGATAAACTCCTTAAAAAAGAGGAGAGAGAGCCAGCATTTGAGACTGTAGAGGGAAAACAGATCGCCTACTATGCAGGTGCAGTTACCGGAAACAGAGAAAGCATGTATGATAAGATTGCCAAAGCAAACTCAACAGTAGTCCCATTCTCAAGAGCAAACAAACTTTCCGGTCTCTCTATCATTGATGAGAACAAAACTTTGGCTTATACCAAAGCAGCGACTACCCTGTTGGATGCACTGGATTCTGGTGCTCAAGTTCTCATAGTAGAAGAGCAGAAAGCATATGATATGTTTAGAAAAAATTTGAATGATATGGAGAAGACTATCGGTAGAGATATACGCTTGGAACTTATCTCTTCAGAAGATTTCATTCGAGTTAGCAACGCAGAGCAAGTATAGATAACTCCAAAGCCTGTTGGTCTCACACCCAACTGGCTACAAAATTTCATCAGATGAGCTAGGCAGACTGCTAGGGATTCTCCCAAATATCTCAGCCAACAGGATATCTGATGTATGGAAAAGTGTAACACATCCTCAGATATCTTTAAAAATCATCTACTTTTATAACTAAAATAGATCCATAAATAGATATAATCAATGCAAATTACAATATAAGGATGTAGTTACTATGAATACAAACCCAGATGTTAAAATCTACAAATATGACGCTGTCATTGTTGGTGCTGGTTTGGCTGGTCTCGCAGCCGCCAGAGAGCTGACTGCAGCTGGTAAAAAAACAGCCGTCATCACCAAGCTTCACCCGCTCAGAAGCCACTCTGGTGCAGCACAGGGGGGTATCAATGCAGCATTAGGTAAAGATGACAGCATTGAGCTACATGAGTTCGATACAGTCAAAGGTAGTGACTACCTCGCTGATCAGGATTGTGTAGAGCTGCTCTGCAGCAAGGCACCAGAGACCGTTCGATGGGCTGAGAGAATGGGTGCTGTCTTCTCTAGGGATGAAGAGGGTGATATCGCGATCAGACCTTTTGGGGGTCAATCCAAGCCTAGAGCATGTTATGCCAAAGACCGCACAGGTTTGACACTGCTTCAGACTATCTATGAGCAGGCAGACCGTGCAGGCATTGAAGTATTTGATGAGTGGTATGCCGCTGACATCATATACAAAGATGGCAAAGTATCTGGTGTTGCTGCTTATGATATCAGAGATAGCAAACCTGCTGTTTTTGGTGCGAAAGTTGTCATGTTTGCTACTGGTGGATATGGTAGAGCATTTAAGATCAACTCAAATGCCCACGCCAACACAGGAGATGCACTCTCTATAGTAGCTAGACATGGATTGCCACTAGAAGATATGGAGTTTGTACAGTTTCACCCTAGCGGACTAGGTGGTTCGGGTATCCTTATATCAGAAGCAGCTCGTGGTGAGGGAGGTCGTCTATTCAACTCAGAGGGTGAGAGATTTATGGAAAAGTATGCTCCCAATGCTATGGAACTAGCTTCGCGCGATGTAGTTGCACGAGCCATTACCAAAGAGGTACTAGAGGGTCGTGGCATTGGACCAGAGAAAGATGCCGTATGGATCGATCTCACTCATCTTGATCCCAATATCATCCTAACCAAACTACCTGAACTTAGAGAGCTTGCTATCACATTCCTAGGTCAGGATATGCTCAAAGAGCCTATCATGATCGCTGCAACTGCACACTACTCTATGGGTGGTATACCTACAGATATCAACTGCCATGTCAGGAGATCTCCAGATGAGTTGGTAGAGGGCTTCTATGCGGCAGGTGAGTGCTCCTGTGTATCTGTACATGGTGCCAACAGACTCGGAGCCAACTCTGTTCTGGAGGCACTGCTCTTTGGACGACATGCCGGTGAGAGCATGCTCAGAGATATAGACAATATAGAGACTAGAGAGGTCACAACCGATGATGCCCAAAAGATGTTAGATGAGATCGAATGGATCAAAACTAACAATGGAACAGAGAGGGTTCCTGATCTGAGAGAGGAGCTTCAGCAGAGTATGACCGACAATGCCGGTGTATTTAGAACAGAGAAATCACTCAAACACCAGAGCAATATCATCAAGAAGCTGCTTAAGCGTTTTAAAAATATCCGTATAGATGATAAGAGCAATACCTTCAATACCGAACTCCAAGAGGCTATAGAGCTAGAGCACATGTTGGAGTTTTCACTCTTTATTGTTGAGGGAGGATTGGCGAGAGAGGAGAGTCGCGGTGCTCACTTCCGTGAGGATTTCCCGACTAGAGATGATGAGAAATTTATGAAACATACATATGCTTATATGGATGAAAACTACCATATGACTCATGAATATGCAGATGTAGTTCAGGGTAAATTTGAGCCTCAAGAGCGAACATACTAAGGAGTAGAGAGATGTTTACACACAAATACAAAAAAATAACCATCAAAGCATTTCGATTTAATGCAGAGACAGACTACCTTCCTTATTATAAAACATATGAGATGGAAGTTGAAAACCATGAGCTGATCCTTGATCTGCTTAACCGTATCAAGTGGGAACATGACGGTTCATTCTCATATAGAAGATCATGTCGTCACGGTATATGCGGCTCCTGCTCTATCAAAGTCAATGGCAAACCTGTACTATCCTGCAAAGAGAATGCTTGGGATATGATAGATCTCTTTGGAGATGAGTTGATCTTTGATCCGCAGAGTAAAAAACGAGTCATCAAAGATATGATCATAGACAAAACAGACTTCTGGGAGAAACATGCTGCTGTCAAACCATTTGTGATAGCCAATATAGAGTCTCATCCAAAGCATGAGACAAAGATGTCACCAGAACAAGTAGAAGATTTCCTCGATGCAGACTACTGTATTCAGTGTGGAAACTGTCACTACGCTTGTCCTGCCCTTGAAGCCAATGAAGAGTTCTTTGGACCGGCTGCATTTGCCGCTGCATATAGATTTAGCATAGATCCTCGTGATGATGAAGCAAAAGAGAGACTTGAGCTCACATCACAATCATCTCAGGGTGTCTGGGACTGCGTCAAGTGCTTTGAGTGTGCAGAGGCTTGTCCTAAAGAGGTCAACCCTATAGAGAAGATCACAAAGCTACACAATATGCAGTTTGCACAAAATATTGCCCGTCGCAATGTAGCTACCAAACATGCAGAAGGTTTTGTGAAGAGTATCAAGAAAAATGGTTTCCTAGATGAAGCAGATATCGTTCTCTACTCCGAAGGTCCATTGGGTATGCACAAACATGTCAAGACCGCGATGAAGATGCTCAAAGCCGGTAAGATCCACTTCTCTGATGCACTTCCATTTGTAGACAACATGCCAAAGTCCAAAAATCTTGATGAGATCCAGAAATTGATCAAAATTTCACAAACAAACAAATTGCCTAAGATATAAGGAGAGACAATGAGCCAATTAAAATATGCACTGTTTACAGGTTGTACAGCTAAACAATCAACACCTGAACTGCTCTCCTCTACACTTGCCGTAGCAGAGAAGCTAGGGATCGAGATCACCATCTTAGAGGAAGCGAGCTGTTGTGGTGCGAGTCACCTTCAGGACTTTGATGAGTTCTTGGCACATGTACTCAATGCCAGAAATATCTGTTATGCAGAGAAGCTAGGCTTGACTATGATCACTATCTGCAATACATGTCAACTCAACTCTGCTATGACCAAACATGCACTTGACTCTGATCCAAAGCTCAAGGCAAGAGTCAATGAGAAGCTTGCAGAGGTTGGACTAGAGTACAAAGGTACATCCCAAATCAAACACTTCTTGTATACTCTGATAGATGAGTATGGACTTGAGAATATCAAAGATAAAGTCACAGTACCCCTTAGTCACTTGAATATAGCACCTTTCTATGGTTGTCACAATATACGACCTTCTGAGCTTCAAAACAGTAGTAATGGTGGTGAAAACCCATATAATCCTACTTCACTAGATCAGCTTATAGATGCACTAGAGGGTCACCCTGTTGATTATACTCACAAAAACAAGTGCTGTGGTTTCCATGTGGAGCTTCAAGCAAACCATACATCAGAGGTACTCGCAGGCAATGCCCTGTTGGACGCTATAGATAACAATGCAGATATTATGGTGACACCCTGCCCTCTATGCCACCTGAAGATGGATACATATCAGGATGATGTAGGCAAAGTGATGGGTCGTGATGTAGAGCTGCCGGTACTTCATATGCCACAGATGGTTGCCTTAGCTCTTGGATGTACAGAGAGAGAGATCGGTCTCGATTTCCATGTCCAAAAAGCTACACAACTATATACTGCGTAACTTCAGACTCTGGATATCTTAGCTACCCTTTGGGGTAGCTACAGTGTTTCGATACTACACACAGTTAACTATAAATTCTAAATAAGACTAAATTTATCCTATTTAACTTTTTTTATGCTATACTACCTCATAACAAAAATATAAAAAAGGATACAACATGCCAAAAATTAACAAGTACATAGACATCAGCGAAGTAGATAGAGAAGCAAAAAAAGACCTTATTGATAGACACTCACCGTTTATCACATGTGCGGAGACTGCAACAGCAGGAGAGCCATTTGAGGTAACTGTCAAGATGGGTAACGAATATACTCATCCTGATGATTTTGATCACTTTATCGAGTCTATTACACTTTTCAATGGTGATACAAAACTAGCTCAAGCAACTTATATTCCAGGTACACTAGGAAATATAAAAGCTCACAACACAACTACATTTACTATCATTCCAACAGGAAAGAAGTTGAATCTTGTAGCACACGGTTACTGCACAAAACACGGTATCTGGGAAGGTACAGCTGTAGAAGTAGCGGTTAGCTAAACCTCTGCAATGCCCTACTGTTGGGCATTGTTAATAGAGAGAGGTCTATCTTTTTCATTATATACTGCTACATCCTATTTCCAGATAATCTGACTTAAATCTTCTCTACTTCTGGTGTAAATTTCACGATAATTACTTTTACCTTACCATCAATAGATTCTAGAGCACTATTCGTTAACTTTAATGACCAGTCATCCCCTTTATTACCCGAGCCAGAGCCGATTAAGGGGAAAGCTATACTTTCAAATCCTTGTTCTTCTGCGATTTTAACTGCATTGATTACAGATTGCTTTACCGAATACTCAGTGGCAAACCAAAACATATTGATACCGGCTACATGAATTATGGCTTTGAAATTAAGATTTCCCGCTGATGTTAGTCTCGCTTCACCCAAAGGTATTGGACCAAACTTAGCAACCTCTTTAAAAGGTTTTGTCCCACCAACTTTTTTTATTGCTCCAGAAACACCCTGTGGCAACAATAGCCACCAAGGAATGATATTACGATTCCAACTATTAACGATAACATCAACTTTTTGGTCAAGAATGTTTCCTGTTACTAATTCTGCTTTCATATTACTTCTAACCTTTTTGAATAGTTAACGAGTCTACTGACAAACCGTACCGCATGTGTGATTTAGGCTAACTAAACACCAAAATAGAAGCCACACAGAGGTTAACCTAACTGTTTTTCGGGTAGTCAAAGAAGAGCAGAGTGCCTTTGGTTCTAGCTATATCTTTGTTATCAAAAGCTACTCCTACTATACCAGCAGTGGGAATGTTCTCTATATGGTATCCGCAGAGAGAGTTGCTCAGCATCGTCAAAGATGGATTGTGACCCACTAACATGATCGTATCATGATCCTCAAATGCTTGATTGATGATCTCTTTGAGTTGCAGAGTACTAGCTTCGTAAATATTCTCATCGTAAATGACTTTAGTATTGAGCATTTTAGAGAAGTATTTGGCTGTGGTTTTGGCTCTTTTTGCGGGGCTTGAGATGATAACTTCCGGGTCAATGGCTCTTTCGCCCATGCGTGCCGCCATCAATGGTGCATCTCGTTTGCCTCTCTTGTTGAGTGGTCGGTCGAAATCATCGAGCGAGAAATCACTCCAGCTTGATTTGGCATGACGGAGAAGATAGAGTTTTTTACTTGTCATAATATCCCTTTATTTATACACTTCTTAAGGATAGCAGTAGTAGATTAAAAATAAGTTAAAGTGGAGTGAGGAGTTAATTTGGGTCATTTTGAACTTCCCAAAAGAAGGTTTTATAAAATTCAAAGTTTTTTTATCCTACTATTAGATACAAAGGTCTATATGATAGAATAGAGCCTAAAATATTATAAGGATTGAAAATGGGTAAAAAGAAAGAGATGAAAAAGAACATCAAAAAACAGAAGGATAGCTTGCTCAAAAAAGAGTTGAAGCAGGAGATCAAAAAAAATATCAAAGACTATAAGAAGAAAGAAAAATTAGAGAAGAAGAGTAAAAAAAAGAGTAAAAAGAGATAACAGGAGTCTTGGTTTATCATTGAAAGGATGGTATGCTGTATTTATCTGATGGTCAAACTAAACAAGTGTAGTGCAGTAAGTCCTATGGGAATATAAGTCATAAGTAGTTCTAGCTTATAGTACAATCGACATAAAAACATGAAAAGAAAACTCAATGAAGATTATAAAGCTCCTACTTTCCATACTGCTGCTCACTCTCCATATAGAAGCCGGCGATGACCGATCCATCTACAGAAAAAAGCATGGAGATGAAAATAGAGTAGCATTGGTCATTGGTAACAGTGATTATGATCACTTTACTACACTTAAAAATCCGGTAAATGATGCAGAAGATATGCAGCGTATTCTCAAAGCAAAAGGTTTCGATGTGCTCTATTTAAAAAATGGGGACTTGAGAAGTATGAAAAAAATAGTCAGGAAATTTGCCCATAAACTTAGAAAAGGTGGTGTGGGATTTTTCTACTATGCAGGACATGGTATGGAATTGGAGGGGCAAAACTATCTTGTGCCTACAAAAGCTGATATTCCCGATAGCACAGAGGTAGAGTTTGAAACTTTGCCTGTCAAGATGATAATCAACAAGATGGAAAAGAGCCACAATAGACTCAATATCATTGTATTGGATGCTTGCAGAAATAATCCTTTGGGGAGAGGTGGAGCTGGTGGGCTTGCTGCTATCAATAATGCCAAGGGTATGTATATAGCCTTTGCTACAGCACCTGGAGAGATCGCAAGTGATGGCGGTGCCGGGAGAAATGGACTTTTTACAAAACATCTCATCAAAAATATAGATCAAAATAATTTGAAACTGAATGATGTCTTTAAAAAGACTAGAGCCTCTGTACATAAAGAGAGTAATTATCATCAACTCCCATGGACAAGCTCCTCTGTGATAGGTGATTTTTACTTTCAATCAGAGCAGAGATCAAAGGGCAATAAACCTATATCAACACCTTTGGTATCTTCAGGTATGTCAGATACAGATAGAGCTGAGTTGGTACATTTAAGACTGAGAGAGAGACAACAGATAGAGAGAAATAGAGAAGAGCTTGCTCGCCTGAGAGAGTTCGAAAAAAAGACACAATTACGAGATATAGAAGAGAGACAGCTGCGCAAACAAAAGCTTCAAAAAGATCTGTTTACTTTTAAGGAAAATGGTATAGATATCCATCTTACTTATCCGAGTGTTATTGGAGCGGGGCAGAAGTTTTCTATTCATGCGAGAATGACAAATAGTAATAGTCGTGCCAAACAGGGCGGGCTAACACTCTCTTTTCCTGATATAAGGTCAATGAGAGTAAAAGTTTTAGAAAACAACTTTAGCAGAATAGATGGATATAGTTATCCACAAAAGATTTACAATAAACAGGCAAGAAAAGCTTTGCAAGCTAAATATTTTATGATTGAGGGGTGGCAAAGCAAAAGATGGTCATACGGAAGAGCAAAATCTTTCTCTGTTGAGCTTGTCGCACCAAGAGATTTGAATACTCTAAAAGTAAATGTCAGGGGTGTTTTATGGATCAAAAATAGAGATGATCTGCGTGAAATACCGACAAACAGCTTTCTTTATGATCAGCAGGGTTTTGCGATAAAACAATTTACGATCAAGATAAAGTAAGTGGTAAATTTGGATATAATAGCAACATGAAAAATCTCCATAATGCTCTCCTACTCAAACATCTACTTCAATTGAAGCAGTTAGGATATCGCTATACTGACTTAAGTGTATCACAGCAGGGAGAGTCAGAACTCCTACTCCCCTCATCTATGGAAGCACTCAAAAAGCAGGCTATGGATTGTCATCTATGTGAACTTAGCAAATCACGCAACCATGTAGTCTTTGGTGAAGGTAACGAACATGCACAGATACTATTTGTAGGTGAGGGACCTGGGGCGACAGAGGATGATATAGGTAGACCTTTTGTAGGGCGTGCCGGTGATGTTCTGACCAAGATGATCGAAAATGTTCTACTTGTACCTCGCAGTGAAGTTTACATAGCCAATATAGTCAAGTGCCGACCACCAAATAACCGTACCCCATCAGCTACAGAGGCACATACTTGCATCTCATACCTACAAAAACAGATCGAAAATATCAAACCTCACATTGTAGTCACTCTAGGTAGCACAGCATACCACTACTTGACGGGGGATGAGAGTAGCATCACGCAGATCAGAGGTACCTTGCAGAAGCGTGACGGGTATACCATAGTACCGACTTTCCATCCTAGCTACCTACTGAGAAACCCCTCTGCAAAAAAAGAGGCATTTGCAGATATGAAGCTGATAAAGAGTCTGATGAGATAGGGTCTGGTAGCCCCCTAAACGCCTGCCTGATTGCAACGGTTCTTGATCGTATCTACGATAGAGGGATCTTCTAGTGTTGAAGTATCTTGGGTGATCTCTTCGCCTTTGGCAAGAGCTCTGAGGATACGACGCATAATCTTTCCAGATCTTGTTTTTGGTAGATCCGGCACAAATATCATCGAGTCACATAGTGCGATAGCACCGATCTCTTGTTTGATGATGGCGTTGATCTCTTGTACCATTTCGATCTCTTCACCTATAGTATCTTCACCTTTGAGTACTACATAAGCAAAGATACCCTCACCTTTGATAGGGTGTGGTTTGCCGACTACAGCTACAGAAGCTACATTTGGATGCTTTTTGATCGCTGCCTCTACCTCTGCTGTACCCATACGGTGACCTGAGACATTGATGACATCATCAGTTCTACCAGTGATCGTAATGTAGCCCTCTTTATCGATGATCGCACCATCACCGGTAAAATAGACAGCTTTGCCATCCTTGGTACAGTCACCAAAATATGACTTGACAAATCTCTCAGGATCACCCCAGATAGTACGGATCATACTAGGCCATGGCTTGGTGATACACATCAAACCCTGTTCTCCCGGAGCAGCTGGATTGCCATCGGCATCCAATACTTCAGCTATGATGCCAGGCAGTGGGAATGTCGCACAAGCTGGCTTGATCGGTGTAGCCCCAGGGAGTGGAGAGATCACATGTCCGCCTGTCTCTGTCTGCCAATATGTATCGACTAGAGCACAGTTTCCGCCACCTATCTTCTCATAATACCACTTCCAGGCAGGTGGATCTATAGGCTCACCTACGGTACCAAGAACCCTCAAAGAGCTGAGATCATATTTGTCTGGTTCATTCTCTCCCATTTTATGCAAGAGTCTGATGAGGGTTGGTGCTGTATAAAATTGGTTGATTTGATACTCCTCTACCATCTGCCAGCATCTGCCGGCATCTGGGAAAGTAGGAACTCCCTCGAACATCACAGTCGTAGCACCTGCAGCAAGCGGTCCATAGACTATATATGTATGTCCAGTGATCCAGCCTACATCTGCTGTACACCAGTAGGTATCATTATCTTTGAGATCAAAGACACTCTCCATCGTCATCTGAGCCCATAGGATATACCCTGCACTTGAGTGCTGTACACCCTTTGGTTTGCCTGTGCTACCAGAGGTATAGAGGAGAAAAAGTGGATCTTCACTCTCCATCACTTCAGCTTCGCACCTGGGAGACTCGCTTTTGATCAACTCATTATAGGCATAGTCTCGCCCCGGCTCCCAGTGAATATCTTCACCATTTCTCTCTACGATACAGACTGCATTGACACATTCACACCCTTTACTAAGAGCACTGTCAACTATAGGCTTGAGCATATATGGCTTGCCTTTTCTGAACGCACCATCTGCGGTTACGACCAGTTTTGCTTTGGCATCTATGATACGATCACGCAGTGCTTCAGCAGAAAAACCACCAAATACCACAGAGTGAATCGCACCTATCTTTGCACAAGCTAGCATAGTGATAGCAGCTTCGGGGATCATAGGCATATAGAGGACAACTCTGTCGCCTTTGCCTATATCAAATTGATTTTTGAACATATTTGCTGTTTTGTTCACTTCGTAGGCAAGTTCTCTATAGGTTAGCATCTGCTGATCACCATTGTCACCCTCAAAGATGATGGCTGCTTTGTTTTTCTTGGTAGCAAGATGTCTATCTATACACTGGTGTGCTACATTGAGCTCTCCACCTCCAAACCACTTGTAAAATGGTGCATCACTCTCATCGAGTACTCTGTCAAATGGCTTAAACCAGTCTATCTTTTCGTTGGCATACTCTGCCCAGAAACCCTCATAGTCATTATTGGCTTTTGCCGTCATAGCATAGTACTCATCCATACTTTTGATCGCTGCATTTTTGGAGATCTCTTGGTGTGGCTGATAAAGTTCTTCTAGCATTATCTACTCCTTTTAAATCATTTTTATTGTCATAAGTGTAGCATAATTATACAGATTTATAAAAATAAATATCAAATAAAAATTTAAATAGGAGTAATTTTCTCCTATTTGTTACTTTATGAAAACTTTTAGATAATTTCAATCTTCTCTACTACATCCAATCCAAAACCACTCAACCCTACATACTCTGTCTCTTTGTTGGTCGTCAAGAGCTTGATATTTTGAATCCCTATATCTTTGAGTATCTGAGCCCCCACACCAAACTCCTTCGCCTGTTCACTAGAGATGACTTGAGTATCCAGAAATATCAATACTCCTCCATTTTGCTTGAGGTACTCTAGTGATTGTGTCATCGCATCGAAGCGTTTGGCATCTAGTATGAGATCTATATCAAGTCCAATATTTTGAAATCGTACATTGGATGTATCATGGATCTTATAAAAGAGTATAGCCTGATGGATACGACCTAGATGATCTTCATAGCTGATCTTGTTGACCTTCGCATCCATCACCTCTATCTGCTCCTCAGAGATCCTCTTTACCAGTTTTTCATTGGCAAGTCTATACTCTACTATATCGGATATATAGACTATAGGCATCTGATACTTACCTGAGAACTCCTCTAGGTCATCTCTCCTTGCCATTGTTCCATCATCTTTGATGATTTCACAGATGACACCAGCAGGAGCCAATCCTGCCAACTTGCAGAGATCGACAGAACCTTCTGTATGTCCTGTACGCACCAATACACCACCATCTTTGGCGATGAGAGGAAATATATGTCCAGGACGCACGAAATCCCCTGCTGTAGTGAGTGGGTTTGCTAGTTTGGCTATACAGTCATCCCTCTCAGCAGCAGATATACCTGTAGTAGCAGTAGTCGAATCTATGGATACGGTAAATGCTGTTTCATGGTTAGATACATTATTGACTACCATTGGCATCAGGTCAAGTCTCTTGGCCAAACTCTTGGTGATAGGCGTGCAGATCAATCCTCTAGCCTCTTTTGCCATGAAGTTGACCAACTCAGGAGTACTGAAAGTCGCGGCATAGACTAGATCACCCTCATTTTCACGATCTTCATCATCCATCATGATGACCATATTGCCCCGTTTGATCTCTTCGATCGCTCTCTCTACTCTCTTAATTGCATCTGTTGACATTTGTCTCTCCATATCTAATAGGTATAGTTATCACTTGAATTATACCCAATACCAATAAATTTTTACATTTTTTAGAAATCTCTTGACAAATTTTATTTTTTGGGCTATAATGCCGTCCACAAAGCAAGTCTAGTTAGCTTAGCTTAGTATCCATTGGGGCGTGGCCAAGCGGTAAGGCACTGGTTTTTGGTACCAGTACTCGGGGGTTCGAATCCCTCCGCCCCATCCAAATATACAGATCACTGTTTGATCTTTACTTAACTATAATTTTTGTCGCGGAATAGAGCAGTTCGGTAGCTCGTTGGGCTCATAACCCAAAGGTCGTTGGTTCAAATCCTCCTTCCGCAACCAAATCTTTTATATTTAACTTCATTGTCGCGGAATAGAGCAGTTCGGTAGCTCGTCGGGCTCATAACCCGAAGGTCGTTGGTTCAAATCCTCCTTCCGCAACCAATCACTTTACAAAAACAATCCCGTACTATCTTATAGCCTTACCGTCCATAGAGTTTAGTCATTCTCAGAAGATTTTTTTCTATAGAGGAGTTGATCGCATCGGGGAGCATTCTCCATTGCCAATTTCCGTATGTAGTGCCTGGCATATTCATCTTTGAGTCGCTTCCCAACCCAAGGAGGTCTTGCATAGGAAATATCGCCATGTGACAGGTAGTTCTGAGTGCAGCACGGATCATATCCATATTTATAAGTTTGGCATCTGTATTGAGATAACAACGGAGGAAATCATCTACCTCTTCGGGTTGCTCACTCCACCAGCCTATCGTGGTGTTGTTGTCGTGTGTACCCGTATAGACGACTTGATTGACCTTGAGGTTATGGGGGAGAAACGAGGAGGGGTCACTACTCTGCATAGACTCAAAACCAAACTGCAAAACTGCCATCCCCGGAAAATCAAGCATATCACGAAGCTCTATAACATCATCTGTGATGATACCAAGATCTTCAGCGATAACAGGTATCAGTCCGCCAAACTCATGCATAATGGTTTTAAAGAGATCGAGACCAGGTCCTCTACGCCACTCACCATCGATAGCTGTCTCTTGGCTGGCAGGAATCTCCCAGTAGTCTACAAAACCACGAAAGTGATCTATACGAACACAATCAAACATCGCAAAAGTATGTCTAAATCTATCAATCCAAAAAGAGTATCCCTCTTTTTTCAATTGTTTCCAGTCGTATATAGGATTACCCCATCGCTGTCCTGTCTGGCTGAAGTAGTCTGGCGGAACACCGGCTACTACGGTAGGGTTGCCATCTTTATCTAGTAAAAACCACTCAGGATGACTCCAGACATCACTGCTATCTTGAGCTACAAATATAGGTATATCACCGATGAGTTCGATACCTTGCTTCTGTGCATATAGATGGAGCTTGTCATATTGATGAAAAAAGAGAAATTGAATAAAGCAATAGCTCTCTATCCGATCATCCAGCTTCTCTCTATACTCTTCGAGTGCTTTGGGCTGACGCGATCTGATATCTGCGGGCCACTCTGTCCATAGAGTATTTTCATAATAAGATTTAAGTGCCAAAAAGAGTGCAAAGTCATCAAGCCAATAGCTCTCTTTGCTGCAAAAAGTATGAAACTCCTCTCGCAAGTGGTGATGTGGCTGAAGCTTGAAACTCTCATAAGCTTTTTGAAGTAGCTCAAGCTTGCAGGGTATAACTCTGTCAAAATCAACGATAGATAGATCATCTGTAGCTATATAGGTCTCTGTAGTATCGAGCAGTCTATCTTCTATGAGTAGTTCAGGGCTGATTAGTGCAGGATTTCCGGCAAAGGCAGAGAGGGCTTGGTAGGGTGAGTTTGAATATCCTGTGGGTCCTAGTGGCAGCATTTGCCATATACTCTGTCCAGACTCCTTCAGGAAGTCTATGAAAGCATAAGAGGATGAGCCAAGATCCCCTATGCCATAAGCACTTGGCAGTGAAGTTGGGTGCAGCAGTATCCCACTGCGGCGTTTTGTACTCATCTATCAAACCTCTCTGAGATAGAGGACAGAGATGGGTTGCAGATCAAAAACGATAGAGTTCTCTCTCCCATGACACTCTACAGGTTCACTCTGCAGTATGGTACCTACGGCACCTGTCCACCCTTCATACTCTGGAGATTGGGAGTCAAAGATGACTTTGTAGTCTCCAGCCTTGGGTACACCCATACGATACTTCTCCTGTACTTCATCGGCAAGGTGGCATACTATGAGCAGTTCATCCTCATCACTTCTCCGGATAAAGGCAAGATTGTTGTGCTGATAATCTGTCTCATCTATCCACTCAAACCCCATCGGCTCACAATCATAAAGGTGCAGTGCTCTCTCTTTGATATAGAGTGCATTGAGTTGGGATATCTCCAACTGTATACCTCTATGATCGGCATGTTCGAGAAGATGCCAGTCGAGACTCTTGTCGAAATCCCACTCTGCATACTGGGCAAACTCACCACCCATAAATAGGAGTTTTTTACCGGGGTGTGCAGTCATCAGTGCATATAGGGCTCGCAGCTGAGCAAACTTCTGCTTCTCATCCCCGGGCATTTTGTTGATGAGGGAGCCTTTCATATGAACTACTTCATCATGGCTGAGTGGGAGTAGATAGTTTTCATTGTACATATATACAAAGCTAAAACTTAGTGTATTGTGGTGGTGTTGGCGGTGTATAGGGTCTTGTTTGAAATATTTGAGAGTGTCATGCATCCACCCCATATTCCACTTGAACCCAAACCCCAATCCCCCCTCGCTGACAGGTCGGCTCACCATAGGGAAAGCTGTAGACTCCTCTGCGATAGTCATGGTATCGGGGTATGCTCTGTATAGTGTCTCGTTGAGTTGACGGAGGAAAGTGATGGCACCTAGGTTTTTGTTGCCGCCATCTTTGTTGGGTATCCACTCTCCATCCTCTCTAGCGTAGTCGAGATGAAGCATAGATGCTACAGCATCTACACGGATACCATCTATATGGTAGATATCATACCAGAACATAGCAGAGCTGATGAGAAATGCACGAACTTCATTTCGTTCATAGTTAAATATAGCACTGCCCCATTCAGGATGATAACCCAGACGAGGATCTTCATGCTCGAAGAGACAAGTACCATCAAAGTTCATAAGTCCATGACCATCGGTGACAAAGTGTGAGGGTACCCAGTCCAAGATGATACCGATACCATGACGGTGCAGTATATCTACGAGCTCCATAAACTCCTGAGGTGTACCAAACCTAGAGGTAGGTGCAAAATAACCAGTGACTTGATAACCCCAAGAGCCCTTGAAAGGGAACTCTGTGATGGGCATAAGCTCGACATGGGTATAGTTCATCTCAGTTAGATATATAGCTAGAGCTTCGGCAGCTTCTGTATATGTGAGATACTCTTCACCAAACTCTCCTTTGCGACGCCAAGAGCCGAGATGGATCTCATAGGTGGAGATAGGGGATTGGTGATTGTTGTGTTTATGGCGTTTTTGCATCCACTCTCTGTCATCCCACTCATACCCCTCTAGGTTCCATACACGAGAAGCTGAATTGGGAGCCCTCTCTGTATAGTAGGCGTATGGATCTGATTTGTCCTGTATTATGCCTTGATTATGAGAGTGGATATGAAATTTGTATGTTTCACCCTTGGATATACCCTCAATGAAACACTCCCATATACCCGAGTCATCCAGTCTGATCTGCAGAGGATGAGAGTCGGGATCGTAGTCATTGAAATCACCCCTTATGGTGACATGAGAGGCATTGGGTGCCCAGAGAGAGAAGTAGTAACCATCAACACCATCTCTCTTCATAGGATGAGCACCAAAGTGGTTGTAGAGCTTGCTGTGTGTTCCCTCTTTAAAGAGATAGATATCAGTATCCCCGAATCGGGTCACATCATAGTGTATAGTGTAAGACATAGTTCCTCCTTAACGGTACTGCTTAATTTCACGATTTATAAGTATCCAGTTGTATACTGTTTCATAACCTTTTGCAGCCTCTTCCCAGCTGTAGCGAGCCTCCATGGCTCGTTTTTGCATCTCGGCAAATGATACTTTGTCATTATGCCAGACATCTACTGACCACTTGATCGTATGATAGAGTGCCTCTTCTGTCGGAAACTCAAACTTGAAACCAGTCCCTGTGTTGTGAACTGGGTCATAGTTCTCTATAGTATCATCGAGACCACCTGTTGCACGAACTATAGGGAGCGTGCCATATCGAAGGCTATAGATCTGGTTGAGACCACAAGGCTCAAATAGTGATGGCATCAAGAATAGATCACTCCCCGCTTCTATCTGATGTGCCAGCTCATTATCGTAGCCTACATGAATGGCAAATTTGTCAGGATATCTTGCCGATATTTCACTGAAAAAGCCCTCTGCCCACTTCTCCCCGGTACCTAAAAAGACAAACTGTACATCCAGATGAAGTACACCTTCGATAATACCTGCGATCAGCTCTATCCCTTTCTGCTCTGCAAATCGTCCTACAAAACCGATGAGAGGCACATCCCACTCAGGTAGCCCAAAATGTTCTCTTAGATCATTTTTGCATATCCCTTTTCCTCTCATATCATCACTATCAAACTTTGCCGGTATCAGTGGATCAACTGATGGACTCCACTCATCATAGTCTACACCATTGAGGATACCGAAAGTCTTATCACGGTGTGCCCACATATGGTCTTGCATCCCAAAGGCAAACTCTGCCGTCTGCAGCTCTTGGGCATACTTCTTGCTGACAGTTGTGACAGCATCCGCAAATGCTACACCCCCTTTGAGCATGTTGACTCCATCCATACTCTCTAGTCCCATCGGGTTGAAGTGCTCCCAGTCTATCTCCATCACATCTACTATCCCTTTAAAGAAAAATCCCTGATGCTGCATGTTGTGTATGGTCAACACGGTAGCACTATTGGCAAAATGCTCATCATGAGCAAATCTACTATTTTTAAGGATAGGTACTGATGCCGTATGCCAATCGTTGCCATGTATGATATCTGGCTTGAAGTCTAGTTTTTTAGCCAGCTGAAAGGCTGCTTTGGAGAGAAAGACGAAGCGGTTGTCATTGTCATCATACGAGACACCGCTCTCATCAGCGTATAGGCCGCTGCGTCCAAAAAACTCTTCATAATCGATAAAATAGACAGGTACATCAGAGCCAGGCAGTGTTGAGCTATATATACCTGCCCAGAGTTCACCCATCGGTCCCATAGGGACACCCAATGCACCGGGAAGCTCTGTAAGCTCACTCTTGTCGATACTGTAGTAGCGAGGCATAACTACGATAATCTCATGACCTAGCTTTTTCAGAGCTTTTGGCAAAACACCAGAGACATCTGCCAGTCCGCCAGTTTTTGCAAATGGAACCGCTTCAGATGCAACAAATAGAATTTTCAGTGATTTTTTCATATGATCTCCTTGGTTTACACTATATCATATCAATATTACGCTTCACTGACAATACTATAGCTTGACTACATGTGTAGTTCTAGAGCAATTGTGTAGATTTTA
>JAYEOM010000021.1:14318-22861 GCA_034722955.1 Campylobacterota bacterium | reverse complement strand
AGCACCTTAAGGTGGTTTGCACCACAAGGGCATTTCCGTTGGTCATACCTCTACTTGCATAGCGATATCGGTAGACCTACTACCATCTCTTATATAGCATGGCTATATGTAATCCTCCTAATTTACACTAGTTGTTACGCCTTCTTGGCACACCCTGACACCTCTACCCCTCCCTACTGCCTACCTGGCTCTACTGTCCCTCTACTGCCGTTCTATTGTGGATACCTCTCGCAAGAGAAGTATGAATGAGTTTGAAGCTTTAAGAGATGTTATTGCTGGTGTTAGTGTTTTTTAGAGATTTTTTAGTTTAAGGTTTTGGTGGTAGATGGGGGGGGTGAGTAGTTACCATAAGTGGAGAATAGTCCCTTATGGTTTATCTCTAATTGAAGAGACTATAGCTTTTTGGGTTGGATTATTTTCAAGCCACACAATTTGAGTAAAATCAAAACTTATGATATAATCATTTCAGTTAAAAAGAGGAGGCAAATTATGCAAACAATAAAACTAGATGTCAGTGATAGTATCTATGATAAAGTGATGCTCTTTTTGCAAAGTTTTTCAACAAAAGATATCAAACTCTATAGTGAAAAACCTATAGATACTACTCAAAAACAAGAAAAACTAACAGAGTTTTTTCATAATTCACCGCTACAAGAGGTTTCACTAGAGAGAGATGATGAGATATATCAAAGCAGAGTAGACTTTTGAGATATTTACTTGATACAAATATCATATCCGAACTGACAAAACCTACTCCCAATAGTGCCGTCATATCTTTCATAGTATAGTTTGGATGAGAATGATATTTTTATTAGTGTGATTACTATTGGTGAGATTCAATTTGGTATCCAAAAACTTCCCGACTCAAAGAAAAAAGAGAAACTTCTCTCTTGGTTGAACAATGATCTTCTTACAAGATTTCACAATAAAATCGCAGAGATTGATACAGAGACGATGCTTCTATGGGACGAGCTGAGTCAGCAACTCAAAGCCAAAGGTACTCCGATTGCCAATTATTATCCAGATACCACAAAACGCAGGAGTCAATGTTGGGCGATATAGTGACGACATTTCCAAAACGAGGAGAGAGAATGAAATTTTTGCCAGACACGAAATGGGGAAAAGCACGGTTTTCATTGTTGATTGGGTTTTTATTGTATATATTTATATCACCACTATTTGGTTATCTTGAGTATGAGCCAAAAGAGGGAGATATGATTTTTCAATCACTCCCTTTTGCTGAGTTGACAGAGGTGATTGAGGGTGTTACCAACTCTCCCTATTCTCATGTTGGAGTTATTGTGGAGATTGGTAAATCTTGGTATGTGAGAGAAGCTCTTGGAGAGGTCAAAGATACACCCCTCTATCTCTGGATTTTGAGAGGGAGAGAGGATAGTTTTTCAGTGTATAGATTGAAAAGTGAGTATCAGAAGCATATAAAGAGTATGATTGTAGAGAGTGAGAAATTTCTAGGCAAACCTTATGATTTTTTGTATGAACTTGATGATGGGAAGATTTACTGCTCGGAGCTTATCTTTAAATCCTACAAGCAAGTGACCAATGAAAATCTAGGTAAACTTGTGAAACTAGAAGAGTTAAACTGGAAACCTCATGAAGATTTTATACTTTCCATAGAGAATGAAATTCCTCTAGATAGGGTTATGATAACGCCAAAAGATTTGTCTGAGGCGAAGCAGTTATATAAAATATACTCCAATTATTGAACCCGAAATATGGTGGCTAATAGATACTCTCCAATATTTTTTTCCTCTTCTTTCAGTCAGGCATATAGAGAGAAAGGTAATTGTAGAACTGACTGCTATGATCAGAATAGACCAAGTGAGCTAATTCATGGAATACAACATACTCTATGCACTCGGTAGGCTTTTTTATAAGCTCACTATTTAAATTGATGTAGCCTTTGGAAGGATTGCAACTTCCCCACCGTCTCTTCATCTCTCTTATACGGATGTGCTCTACCTCTTTTTTAACCACTGGCTTATATTTTTCTATGGCTTTCAAGAAATGAATTTCAGCTTTTATAAAATACCACTCTTTTAAGGCTACCCCAAGGAGATAAACACACAAATAGCTTTATGAGGTTTTTCATAGACAAGGCAATCGTTTGCAGAGATAAATGTATCTAAAAGCTTTTGCATCTGTTTTTCATACTTTCCAAAATCCACCTGCTCAAAATAGCGTATCTTTACTGCTCTTCTAAGCTCAGAGTAAAATTTCATTTTGGCTTTGTAGTTTGATATCTCTTTCACAGAAAAGATTTCATCTATTTTGTCACTGGAGAGTGGTTGTTACCTGCAAGGGCAAGTTGTTTTGTATTTGGGTTTCGCTTGTGTCTGGAGTCACACTTCATCCAATGTCAAAAGTGCAGCAACCCTCTTTTCTATATATCCCTCTATCTTTCGTAGTCTTTTATTGGGGAGTTTATATTTAGAGCTTTTATCAAATTTAAAGCCTATCAATTTTCTTATGTTTTGTTTGACTTTTTTCGTCAGTATCTTTTTAGCAAAAAGCATAAAATCACCTGCATTTTTCATACTTTTTGTCTTGGTATACTGTTCTATATTGTCCAAGTCATCATCTAAGGCATCAGCAAAAAGAGATAGTCCATTATCGAAGATAGGAGCAACACTTACTATCTTATTGCTACTGTTATCTACCAAAAGACCTAAATTACCAAAATGCCTATCGGTATTGAGTATGATCACATCAAAGATAAGCATCTCTATCAACGCTTCATAATACTCCTCACCTAAGTTTTTGTAGTATGACAACACAGCTTCCCATCCACCCTCTTTCACAAGGTGGTAGATGGGTATAAAAGCAAACTCTTTAGATGAAAAAAGTGCACAGACAGAGTTAACCTTCCCTTTCCATTTTCCTAGTGTATAGGCTGTGGCATTTAACCCCATAGCCTTAGCTACTTGTGAAGCATAAAACTCTGAGTAAGGCTCTTTGCCACAGTTGGCACAACCATGAGAACCCCCTTTATAAAGAAAAGTTCCTTTTCTGCCTTGTGGATTTCGTCTCCATGCTTTTGCCAACATACCATTGGTAGTAAACTCTGGGCTAGAGAGAAAGCCCTCTTGTTTCACAGAGGCATACCCTGTGTAGGCGAGCAAGGAAAGTGTTTTGTTAAAGTCATTATCATAAAGGTTATAGTCTGCAAATATACCTTCAAAGCCTTTTTCGACTATCCAATAACAGTCATTAAGTGAAAGACTTTTAGAGATGGCAACAATCCCCTCTACATCCTCTAGTCTCAAACCTAGCTCCATGAGTACTTTATGTACGAACTCTCTGTTCTTAGGTATTGTTCTTGACTTTATCCATGAGAGTAAGTTAGCATCATTCATCTCTAGTCCCAGAGGGGAAAAGGCTTTGTGCTCTTCACAAATGTGTGTTATCTCTATTCTGCTACCAGAGAGTGCACTAGTGTTAAGGCGAAATGAGACTATGGCTTTATCAAAATGTTTTAGAATATAGGTTTTTTGTTGCATACTATTCCTTGATTTACTTTTTTTATTTTATTTCAGTCATGTTCTCTACAACACCTTATGGGAAGATTTAGAAACTGCTCCCACTGGTGCCCTTACTGTCATGATAGTATCATTTACAAAACACTCTTTTGTTTTTTCAGTTGTATGCATTCGTGGTAAAGTTTTTCTATTTTTACAATCTGCATTACCTTGAATGAGTGGCAGACCAATGACTGCATTGAGAAGATTGTCATCTATGATCTGTTTTCGTATCTTCCCTTCACTCGCACCTCTGAAGAGTACCCCATGAGGAAGCACCACACCCATACGCCCCTCAGCATTGAGTGATGCCAACATATGCTGTACAAAAGCGTAGTCACCCTTGGACTTAGGAGGCAAATCATACCCAAAACGGCGGCAGTGGTCATCAGCCAGATCATCTGCACCCCATTTGTCCAATGAAAAAGGAGGATTGGCAACAACCACATCAAACTTCATAAGATGGTCATTCTCTATATGTAACGGATTACGCAAAGTATCGCCCCACTCTATCTTGGCATCGTTTATCTCATGAAGGAACATATTCATCTTGCTAAGTGCTTGGGTTTGACCATTTTTCTCTTGCCCATAGAGGGTAAAGTTATGGTTACCCACCTCTTTATACGCTTTGATGAGCAGAGAACCGGAACCACAAGTAGGATCATGGATGCGATCTCCCTCTTTAGCCTCTACCAGTTTGGCGAGAAGTGTAGAGACAGCACTTGGAGTAAAGAACTCTCCTCCCCTCTTCCCTCGCATCAGAGGCAAAGTGAGAGATGAGATACTCATAGGCATCACCTACCACATCATTGCCACTCAGCATCGAAGGTCTAAGGTCTAGTTTTGTATCTGAAAAATCTTCCAAGAGGTGTTTGAGAATGGCATTTCGCTCTTTGGTCTTACCTAGCCTGATGTCAGAGCTGAAGTCCACATTACGGAAAATACCCTCTAGCTTCTCTTTGTTATCCTCTTCTATGCGTTCCAAAGCTTTATTAATAACCTCTCCAAGATTAGCATCTTCTTTATGCTTGAGCAGATACTCAAAAGTACAACTCTCATCCAGTACAAATTTTTCACGCTTCAGACTCTTCCCTATACGCTCCTGGTTACCATCATACTTCTTATGCAGCTCCTCAAGCTTCTCTCTATAAAAATCAGAAAGATACTTCACAAACAGCATCGTAAGTACATAATCCTTATACTTACTACTGTCCATCGTCCCTCTAAAAGTATCACATGCTCTCCATACGATATTGTTAATGGTCTCTTGAGTTGTTTTTTGCATTAGTTATTGTCCTTTTAGACTACTAGTACTTTTAACTCTAGCTATTGCTATAAGAGATAGAATTATTAAAAATCGCTAAAAGCTCGTTGTGTTGGGAAGTAAATGGGTATTGTAAAGTTAGTGGCCGGGAGAGGGGGATTCGAACCCCCGGAAGTGTTACCTTCACCAGTTTTCAAGACTGGCACATTCAACCGCTCTGACATCTCCCGGCAGTGTGAAAAAGAATTCTATCTAAAAAAGATAAAAATATATTGAAAATATGGAGGAGCCACCCGGATTTGAACCGGGGATAGCAGCTTTGCAGGCTGCGGCCTTACCGCTTGGCGATGGCTCCATAGCATTCTAGTGGTTTTTTAAAGTGAACTACCTTTGTCTTCAAAACAAACAAAGCATCAAAAGCGACTAGTCGCTGAGCCCTCTGCTGAAGAGTCTATCAATGGTGCCCGGAGCCGGACTTGAACCGGCACAGTCGCAATGACCGGGGGATTTTAAGTCCCCTGTGTCTACCAATTTCACCATCCGGGCAATATTTTCTTATTTTAAGTTTTAATTAAAGATCGATTTTATGGAGCGGGCGAACGGGATCGAACCGTCGACCCTGACCTTGGCAAGGTCATGCTCTACCGCTGAGCTACGCCCGCATATCCATACTATTATTAGGCTTTACCTAAAATAGGATTGCCATTATACCCATTAAAACTTTAAAAGTAAAGTGCTATAATCAAAAAAATTAATTTTTAGGATAAAAAATGAGAAGCAGTGAGATAAAAGAGGGCTTTAGCAGGGTACCGCACAGAAGTTTGTTGAGAGCTACAGGAGTCAAAGATGAAGATTTTGCCAAACCATTTATAGGTGTAGCCAACTCCTTTATAGAGATTATTCCAGGGCATTTCTTTCTCAATAAAGTCTCTGAAGTTATCAAAGAGGAGATTAGAGCTAATGGCTGTGTACCCTTTGAGTTTAATACTATCGGCGTAGATGATGGTATCGCTATGGGGCATGATGGGATGCTCTATTCACTCCCTAGTCGTGAGATCATAGCTAACTCTATGGAGACAGTGATGAACGCTCACAAATTAGATGCCATGATCGCTATACCCAACTGCGACAAGATAGTACCGGGCATGATTATGGGTGCATTGCGTGTAGATGTTCCTACTGTTTTTGTATCAGGTGGACCGATGGCAGCCGGACATATGCATGACGGTACACCTATCGACCTCGCTACTGCATTTGAAGCGGTTGGTCAATTTGAAGCTGGTGAGATAGATGAGGCAAAACTCACAGAGATAGAGTGCAATGCTTGCCCTAGCGGAGGGAGCTGTTCCGGTATGTTTACAGCCAACTCGATGAATACACTGATGGAGGCTATGGGTATCGCACTACCTGGTAACGGCACGATATTAGCTCTCACTCCAGAGAGAACAGAGCTATACAGACAAGCAGCAAGACGCATCTGCGAGATAGCCAAGGATACCAAAGCAAGCAAAAAGTTCAAACTTACCAATATCCTCAATGAAAATGCTGTTCGCAATGCTTTTGCTGTAGATATGGCAATGGGTGGAAGCTCCAATACTGTACTGCATATGCTAGCCATAGCCAAGGAGGCAAAAGTAGACTTCAACCTCTCAGACATCAACAAAGTGAGCAGACGCGTTTCACATATAGCAAAGATATCTCCATCTCTCACTACTGTACATATGGAGGATATCAACAAAGCAGGCGGCGTAAGTGCAGTGATGCATGAGATGACCAAAAGAGGAGATGATGTACTTCTGGACAATCTGACCATCACCGGTGAGACTACCTATGAGAAGATAGCGGACAAAGAGATACTCGATACCAATATCATACATACTATAGATAATCCATTCTCAGAAGTAGGAGGGCTTGCTATACTATATGGTAATCTTGCAGAGCAGGGAGCAGTTATCAAAACAGCCGGTATTACAGGAGATAGAGTCTTTACCGGAACTGCTGTATGTTTTGACTCTCAAGATGAGGCGATCAAGGGGATCATCAATGGTGAAGTGAAAGCCGGCAATGTAGTAGTCATACGATACGAAGGACCCAAAGGTGGACCAGGCATGCAAGAGATGTTGTCCCCTACTAGTCTCATCATGGGTATGGGTCTAGGCGATGATGTCGCTCTCATCACAGATGGACGCTTCTCTGGTGCTACTAGAGGTGCTAGCATAGGTCATGTGAGTCCAGAAGCTGCTGAGGGCGGCATGATAGGATTGCTCAAAGATGGTGATGAGATTCATATAGATGTAGACCAGTATATCTTGGAGGTGAAACTTAGTGAGGATGAGATAGCTCAAAGGAGAGCAGATTTCAAGCCACTCATAAAACCTCTGACCAGCTCTTGGCTAAAGCAGTATAGAACACTGGTTACTAATGCCAGCAATGGTGCTATGCTGGAGGCTGAATAGAGGGAGGAGAGGCTACTCCAAGGAGTGTAAGCCTAAAGGAGTGAGGGGGGGGGTTAGGATTTTCTTACCCCTTTACTCTGCTGCCCCACTTGAATCTTGATTTATAAAAAGGTTTATTTAGACTAGTTATGACAACTCTTTTCTTTGCACTTGAAGCGTGAATGAACTTATTATTGCCTATATATATACCTACATGATTTACATATCCTCTATGTCTCTTGGAGGTATCAAAGAAGACAAGATCACCGGCTTTTAGATTTTTACGCTTTACTCTTTTGCCTACTTTGGATTGTTTTATGGATGTTCTAGGTACAGAAACACCGCTCTTTTTACAGATATAGCTTGTAAAGCCGGAACAGTCAAAAGTAGAAGGTCCCGCTGCACCCCAAACATATCGTTTGCCAAGATGTTTTTTAGCATCTCCCAACTTTAGCGAACTACCGCCTCTACTCCATTTTGAAAAGAGACTTTTTTTAGAACCTGCTTCCAGGACCAATTTTCTAGGGGATGATTTTTTGGAAGATGCCACTCTCTTGCGAGGTTTAGTTTTTGCTTTTGCTACCTTTTTTGAAGATTTTGGACTACCCTTCATTGCGATAACTTGTCCAAGTTTGAGTTTTTCTGATTTTAAGTTATTTGCTTTTTTGAGTTTATCAACAGTAGTGTTGTGTTTGAGTGCGATCTCATAGAGTGTATCACCTGATTTGACAGTATACGATGTAGACTTTTTCTTAGTTTTTGCTTTTGCTATCTTTTTTGAAGATTTTGGACTACCCTTCATCACGATAACTTGTCCAAGTTTGAGTTTTTCTGATTTTAAGTTATTTGCTTTTTTGAGTTGTGCAACTGTTACACTGTGCAGTTCAGCAATTTCTGAGAGTGTATCACCTGATTTTACTGTATATGGAGATGTTTTTTTAGAAGAGGCGACCTTTGTACTCTCTGACTTTCTCTCTGGAAAATATGTATCTACAGGAACCTTGAGGGATCTGCCTACTTTGAGATTTTCACCCTTCTCCATACTGTTGGCAGACTCTACCTCTGCTATCGTTGTGTGGTGTTTTCTTGCGATGATAAATAGTGTATCTCCACTCTGAACTTTATAGTCAGCAATTTTTGTACTTTTTTGAGGGGTTTTTTTAGAGGAGGCGACCTTTGTGCTCTCTGACTTTCTCTCTGGAAAATATGTATCTACAGGAACCTTGAGGGATCTGCCTACTTTGAGATTTTCACCCTTCTCCATACTGTTGGCAGACTCTACCTCTGCTATCGTTGTGTGGTGTTTTC
>JAYEOM010000021.1:0-14218 GCA_034722955.1 Campylobacterota bacterium | reverse complement strand
TTGCGATGATAAATAGTGTATCTCCATTTTCTATTTTATAATCAGCAAGTTTTATACGGTTGTAAATAGCTGTACTATTTTTATTTGTTTCATATTTAGCATCAATTTTACTGTTTTTTGATGTACTGGTTTTTGCTACTCCATAGGAAGAGAGCAGGGTAACATTAACTAGTAAGGCATAAACACGCTTCATCATATCTCCATTTCATATTATTAAATATATAAGAATATCTGTTCAGTATCTTATCGTAAAAAGATTAACAAACAATCAACAAAAAATAAGCTTAACCTTTAAGAGAAACGCCCTTTTTGAAGTTCACCAATCATATAGTCAGAGATACGAAGAGCATTGGCATAGATCGTCCATGTATAAGGAGTACTTCCTCCTGTGGGCATAAAGCTTGCATCAGCAACAAAAAGATTTGGGATATCATGTGACTGACAGTATGGGTTAAGCAGAGACCTTTTCGGATCTCTGCCAAATCGACATCCGCCTGCCACTAGGTTTTGCGGAGGGGTGGCAGATATGGAGCTATATATATCTTCAGCACCCATCTCTGCTAGTAGCTGCTCACATTTTTCTGAAATCTTAGATGCGATCTTTAGATCATGAGGATGTCCATGTATACGAAGTTTACCTACCGGCATGCCATACTTATCTCTTCGCTTAAGATCTAATGAGACAAAACAGTCATCTGTAGGCAACCAATCATTGAAAATCTCAAAACGGATACTTTTTCCCTCAGTAAATAGATCTCGCAGTTTGAGAGCTAGATCCTCTCCCCAGAGCAGTCTCTCTCCGCTATACCGTGTTTTTGCTGCACGAGAGATATTGTTTTGGTGTTCAAACATGAACTCTACCAAACCACCTTTTGTCACTCTCCCCCACCAAGGATCGATCATATACCAATCCAAAATAGAGCGGTTGATAAAGAGTCCTCTCTGCATGAACGCATCAAAAGAGATATCTTTGAGACTCTTTTTACTGAGTAGTCCCTGCCCAAAACCACCGGCAGAGAAGATCAGATTTTTTCCAAGCTCTCCACTGCTGTTGCCTAAACCATCAGGATGGAATGAGTTGGCAGAGTTCAAAAGCAATCTACTACTCTCATGTGCCTGTGCTGCAACCACATAGATCTCTGCGTGAAGCTTATGGCTCTCTCCTGTTATCGTATCTATCACCTCTACAGCGGTGACACTCTCTTGGTTGCTCTCTAGTCGTTTAACATAACTATTTGTCAGAAGTGTCAAATTTCCAGTTGCCAATGCAGGGTTGACAAAGGCTTCTAGAGAGCTGCCTTTGGCACCTGAGCTACAGCCATAGCTACCACAAAAGTTGGAGTAGTAACATGCTTTTCTATCACCTCTCTCCTGCGAGAGAACAGCACGAGATGTGATAAGCGGAGTGATCTTCAATCTTCTGCAACTCTTGTCAAAAAGTGTGGTGATCATGTTTTCACTAGTTGGTGGCAGAGGGAGATCCAGAGTACTCCTAGGTGGTTTATGTGGGTGGCTTTGTGCTTTTCCTGAGACACCTACCAGCTCTTCTGCTAGTCTATAGTAGGGCTCCATATCTCTATAGCTGATAGGCCAATCAACGATATTGGCACCCTCTATCTCTCCAAATCTACTCAGCAATCTAAAATCATCAGGGTGCATCCTATGAAACATTCCGCTCATCAGGTTGGAAGAGCCTCCGACAATATTGCCATTCCAGAAACTGCGGTTAGAGTCATAGGTAGGAGTCTCTATCCATTTTCCATCTTTGAACTCCTCTATCGTATGATACTCATCAAAGAGACTGGGTGTGACAATATCCCTCCTGCAATAGGCTAACTCATCCTTGGAGAACTCCTCTCTTCGAATCAATCTGCCTTTCTCCAGAAGGGCTACCTTGAAGCCTGCTTGGCAGAGCTGGTGTGCTACTGCACCACCACTCGCACCTGATCCGATAACGATAGCATCATAGATCATAGTTCAATATATCGTGAAGTGGGACGAGGCTCCCCTCCTCTAGTCGCTAAAGCTCTCCAGCCAGACTGTTTGCTATTGCCTCCATAGATAGGATCACTCAACAACCCCTCTAGGGAGAGCAGCATGATACGATCAAGCCAACCACTGCCAAACGGTGTCTCCTCATATGATCTCAATGCTCTCTCCCTCTCTCTGCTGCTATAGTGCAGAAAACGACTCTCTTCTCTCTTTTGCAACTTTTCACTGCCATCAATGATAAACTTTCGAATATCTTTATCAAAAGATGAGTGGGATACTGTCTCATTCAAAAACTCTGTAGCATTAAAACTCTTTGCACTAGGCATAGTGGTGCCCTCAGGAAACATATGCTGCTGAACGGCATGGATTAGAGCCAAAGTATCAGCAGACAAGTACCCTCTAGCCTTCTGAGGAGATGACAATAGCAGAGTAGCACCGCTAGCTCCCAAAAGTGTCAAAAAAAAGCGTCTCTTCATAGCAATCTCTCTCATCTGCTTGCAAGTATCAGATAATAGTTATTTTGAACTCTTAAATGAGAACCCACTCTCTTCCATTTGGCTCTTGATCTCTTTGATAATTCTCTCTCCAAAAGTTTGCTCTCCTTTGGGTTGATTGTTTTTGATGTAGAGTCTCCTTTTTTTCTCTAACTCCTGTATCTCACTCTTTATCTTTTTTCGATCTTCTGATTTTGCGGCAACTATCTTATCGATCTCCTCTTCACTCTTGTCACTGAATGCAATATTGCTCTGCTTTAGCTCTTTGGCTATAGACTTGTTCCCTTTGTCATAGGAGGATACGGCATCCCAAGACTCTGTTTTATACTGCCTGGATGATTTTGAGACTGTCCTGCTTACATAAGAACCTATCGATAGATTTTTACTTTTTTCATCCTCTTTTAGCTGTCTCTGCTTTTTCTCTTTGCCCCTTTGACCATATCCGATATAGGTACTATTGAGTTGATTGTTGAGTATAATAATTTGACTATCTTGAGGGGTAGGGATATGCACGACTCTTCTGTCAGAGTCAATATTCATATACTTTCCTCCCCCTTTTTTGGCTCCATCTTCCCACCCTAGATAGATACCTCTTTTGTGGGGACCGCAGAAAATTGTATTGACTACAATATCTCTCTTTTTTGCATTGGCTATAGATTGTCTATAGTTGACACTGCCCTGATCAAACTCCTCATTTCCTGCGATGATGATGATCCTAAGATCATCTCTATTTTTGCTCCAGTAGAGATTGTTACTCGCTTTTTCTATCACTTCACCAGCATACTCCAATCCCCCTCTAGTCTTGAGTGCAAAGAGTTTTTCTGATAAAAAGTCCAAATCATTAGTGAGAGGGGAGAGCATCTGTATATAACCGGTATGAGCAGGAAGAGTGTTTTTACCATACTCATATAGTGCAACTTGCATAGTTATATCTTGACTGTTTTTGTTTGCTCTTGAGACCTCATTGACTATATTCCAAATCTGCTCCTTTACTTGCGTGATCAAACCATCCATACTGTTACTAGTATCTAGCAGTATAGCTATCTGTATCGTAGGTCCTGTTCGTATAAATTTGCCTTGAGGAAGTGCATCGTCTACTTTTGTGTTAGGCTCTAAAATAGGAGGCAGTTTCAGATCACTGGCAAAAAGTTGTGCAGAGAGAAGTACCGAAAGTAAAATCATTGTTTTTTTCATAAGAGTCTCCAGAGATTAATTTGACAAAATCAAAAGAGTTGAAGTTGCCATTAGACTATTATATCATAATTCAAAATCTACCCAAACTATGCAGGCTTTTTTCTATTTGAACTCTCTTATATTTTGGTTGGGTGAGTTATGGGTTGATGGGTTAATAGCCTACTCCACAGTGCACTATCGCTCCACTCATCCATCACTTGAGCAGAAAATATAATATCTTCAAGTGATATCACTCCCATCAATGGGCTGTGTGCATCCTCTTTGAAGCACTGGGCATAACCTGTCTCTGTCTCATGTATGATGATACTGTGAAGTGTCACTTCTCGTTCACCATTTTGCATCTGCGTACAAGATAGTATCCTCTCAACCATGAGATATATCACCCGAGAGAGCTGCTCTGCCGATGGAGAGACTGGAAGCTCAACCCAACGATGACTAAAGTACTTTATCGAATCTATATACTCAGGGTCGTCTCCACTCCATAGTGTAATCGCATGATCAAATGAGTCGATCATCTCTCTGATAGAGAGTTTTGTCAAGCCAAAATCATAGACCATCTGACCATGATCTAGGTAGTTCGACTCCAAAAGTACCTCTACTTTATAGGAGTGGCCATGGATATTTTCACTACATCGCTTAGTCGAACAATCCCGTACGATATGAGCATTTTCAAATTTAAATAACTTCCTGATGATCATCTAGACTCCTTGTGTTGTATCAAATACTCGTATATGCAAACGGTCACTATATCTGTAGTTGTGATCCATGCAAAACTCAAATACTCTTTTGTCATTTTTCCAGATAGTATCTCTACTCTCTCCTACGGGCATACAAAATATATCACTCTTAAAAAAAGGTTTTGTGATCTCAACTATCTCATCATAAGCTGTTGTCTCTACCAATTTGTGATCTATCGTAAATTTGAAAAATGACTCTTTTGCATGGTTTTTGATCGCAGATACGGCTCCTGTGTTGATCCGTCTCTCTTTAGACTCTCCACTGTTCGAGAGCTTGATCGATAGTGCAAAGATAGACTCTCTATATGCAGGAAACTTATCAAAATCAATCTCAATGGTACCATTGGTTTCAAAAGTGATCATAATACCCTCAGAGACTAACCACTCTACAAGAGCATAGAAAGCACTATCTTTATGATAGATCAGAGGTTCACCACCTGTGATCACGATATGAGGGTTGTAACCTATCTTTGCAAACTCCTCTTTGAGATCAGAGATCAAACTCTCAGATGACTCCAGCCCGCTCCATTGTGAAGCAAATCCACTATCTACTGCAAAATAGGTATCGCAACCCCATCGCTCCTCACCATCTATTTTGTACTCTGCACCAAACCCTGGACAGTTGAGGTTGCATCCCCCTGTTCTCAAAAAATAGGATGGCATACCAGCATATTTACCCTCACCTTGTATCGAAAAAAACTGCTCTGTTAGATAAAACATTAGCCACCAGTTTCATAAAAAGCTCTAGTAGAAGCTTCATGTTCACCACTGTTCTCCTCCTCATTCCATCGATTCTCTTTGGGCTTGTCTCTGAGAACTTGAGCTAGGACTTGTGAAGCAGCCTCTATATCACCCTTTTTGACTGATTGTGCGATACTCATAGCTTCATCAAAATATAGACATGGTATGAGATTGCCCTCGGCTGTAAGTCTGATACGGTTGCAGTTTTCACAAAAATCATGCTTGTGTGGGTCGATGAGTCCAAACTCTGTCCCATCCTCAAGTACATAGTTAAATGAAGGACTAGCACCTTCACGCCCCAATGCTCTAATGACATGCTTCTCTTTAATCTTATCAAGGATCTCTCTGCCATGCATCCCTTCGATAGACTTGCTGGCATGTTGGTTTTCCATATACTCAATAAATCTTACTTTAATATTTCGTGCTTTACAGTACTCTATGATATCTAAAATCTCATCATCATTGATACCTTTGAGTGGTACCATATTGATCTTGATACCCAAGCCTACCTCTAATGCCTTATCTATACCCTCTAGGACTTGAGCCAATACATCTTTTTGTGCTATGAGTTGTGCTACCTCTGGCTTGAGTGAATCAAGGGAGATATTTAATCTCTTGAGTCCTGCATCTTTGAGCTTCTGAGCAGTTTGAGGAAGAAGATATGCATTGGTAGTGAGAGCTAGATCTATATCTGGGCTGTAGTCATGAATCATTTTGATAAAAGTATCTAAGCCCTCACGAAGCAGTGGCTCACCACCAGTAATGCGTATCTTTGTGACGCCCTCATCGATAGCTACTTTCATAAACAGAAAGAGCTCTTCAAAGCTCAAAAGATTTTCGCGTGGAACCCAAGAAAAAGGTTTCTCTGGCATGCAGTATTGACATCGAAAGTTACATCGTTCGGTGACAGATACTCTAAGGTAATTAACTGTTCGACCATGTCCATCTATAAGCATTATTTTTTTCCATAATAAATTTTTGTTTAGAGTATCGAAATGTTGATAAGAGTGAGATAATATGTGAAGTAAAATGATACCTAATCGCAAAAAACGATTAAGTATGCTATCGTGCTATCAAGAGCGGGAGCTCTTGACTAAATCTTTTAGTGAAGATCTCTCCACTTCTCTTTTTTCCACAAGTATGCCAAAATTGTGAAGATTACAAAGAATAGGATAACCCATGGACCGATCGCTTCTCTAGCAGGCTTGCTAGGATCACCGATCTCAGTCATATAGGCATCAACCTTCTCGTACCCCTCTGGGCTCAAACCAACTCTAGGCATAGAGCTACCCGGTAGTTGTCCCTGAGGATTCTCTATGAAAGTCTCTAGGAAATGATGAGATCTAGCTCTGTTGATCATAGATAGATCCGGTGGCAATTTACCCATATAGTCTTTCACAAGATCTTGCTCTTCAATAATCTTGATATTGTAAGCTAACTCATCTTTCATAAATTTAAACTTAGGGATATCTCCCAACTGTGAAGTTTTTGCATAACGCATTGCGTGACATCGTCCACAAGCTTCACTAAATGCCTCTTTTGTTGTCACTTCACCAGCTTTTTTCGCTTTGATATAGGCAACAACATCAGCAATCTGCTGAGCATCAGGGAACATAGATGATACTGAACCCATTGGGTGCATCATAGTGTCTGCATACTTATGATCAACATTGGATGCCATCGCCGGATCTTTGATGAGAGCGATAAGATAGTTTTTATCATAGATCGCACCAGAGTGATCAAGTGATGGAGGTATCACACCTCCCATATTGGCAGCACCATCCATATGACAGCCTGCACACATAGCAAATCCAGCTTCACCTGCTACTACATCACCTTTGAGTTTAGAGATCTTATCTACATCTGCCCAAAAAGTTTTTTTAGCAGCTAGAGTCGCTTCAGCAGATTTAACCTTATCGGCATTTTTTGCCTCTTTCCACTTCGCTACCTTCTGCTCAGCCTCTTGAATATCAACAACACCGTCATATTTAAATCCATTAAACTCTACATGCTTATGCATCTGAGAGTGAGCAAACGGCTCAACTCCCCAGTATAGCAAGAGTGTAAAGAATGCTACTACTCCGAATATTTTAAGTTCTTTCATTCCCTACTCCTTATAGTTTTTTTTCTGATTTAGTAATGATCGGCAGTGCAATCCACAATGCAAAGAATATGAGTGCAGAGACAAGACCAATATGATTCCAAATACCCTCAGGTGGAAGTTTACCCATAAAAGTCAAGACAATCAAATCCAACAACATAATCCAGAACCAATACTTAAAGAGCCCTCTTCTGCTTGCCGGAGCAACATTTGGACTTCTATCAAGGAACGGAAGTGCAAAGAAGATAACCTGAGCTATAGCGAATGCTATCAAACCAAGGTCTTTACTAAATGGTCTCAATATCTCATAACTCCACAAGAAATACCACTCAGGGTAGATGTGTGCCGGTGTCTTGAGTCCATCTGCAGGGTCGAAGTTTACAGGATCCATAGCAAACTGGAAGTGGTAGAATGTCAAGTAGAAGAAGAGTATAAAGTATACACCCATTACAAAGACATCTTTACTCAAGAATACTGGACTGAAAGGAATCACTTTGGACTCTTTTACTTTTCCTGCTTTATAGAGCTCTGCAGCCTCTTCATAGTCAAACTCTTCACCATCTTGGTTGTTAACATGTGGTATTCTCAATGTACCAAAGTGAAGTACAATCAGACCGATGATAGCCAAAGGAATCAATAGTACATGCAACATAAAGAATCTAGTCAAAAATGCATCAGCTGGAACATAATCCCCTCTAATCCACTCAACCAAACCATAGGCTTCAAGTGATCCACCAGAGAATAGATTGGTAATAACCATACCAGCCCAGTAACTCATCTGTCCCCAAGGAAGCATATATCCAGAGAATGCCTCTGCTGAGAATGCAACAAAAAGTCCCATACCGGAGAGCCATATCAACTCACGACCTTTTTTATATGAGCCGTAATAGATCCCTGTCAACATGTGAATATAGATGACCAAGAATACCAATGAAGCACCTACACCGTGAATATGTCTCCACAACCAACCATAACCAACTTCAGTCATAATAACATAGTTAACGCTATCAAATGCTGTCGCTGTGTCCGGCTTGTAGTACATCAAGAGGAAGATACCACTTACAAGCAGCAGTCCAAATGTTGCTGCCAAGACCATACCCATCGCCCAGAGGAAATTGATATTTTTTGGGATCCAGTATTCAGTCTGCATTACTTTTTTAAGCGTATTAACCGCTAACCGCTGATCCATCCATTCGTTTATGCTATTTGCTTTTTCAAATTTTGCCATACTATACCCCTTATACCGTCAAGCCAGCAGCTAGCATTTTTTCATACTCAGGTCCCGCTTCGCCAAGTACAATCGTTGTTCCATCTACCTTGAATGGCGGAATCTCCAGTGGACTTGGTGGTGGCCCGAAGATCTCATGACCACTTACATCAAACTCTCCACCATGGCAGGCACATAAAAATATATGCTCATCTGGCTTATAAGCAGGGATACATCCCAAGTGTGTACAGAGTCCGATAGAGACATGGAACCTGTCAGAACCAACGATGACATCTCTATCATCTGCTTTCATATCTTTTGATTTTTTCAAAACAAAGATAGGCTTCCCTCTCCACTTCTCCACATTTAGAACATTATCTTGTGCACCACTAACATCAACTGTCGTAAAGCCGGCAGCCTTTACACTTGGCAATGGATCCCAGGATCGCTTCATCGCATACAGTGCGGCGATGCCGCCCAGTGCAGTGAAACCGCCCAGAGCCATACCCATAAAGTCTCTTCTATTACTCATACCCTTCCTTTAAAATAATTTTAATCAATTGATTATAGTGGAGAGACCATTAATACTTTATAAAAATATACTATCTATAATATTTTTAGCTGTTATATCAATATCATTGGGTACTTTTTTCACATCTTTCTGAGCATCGAGTGCTTTGATCAACTCTTCTCTATCAAACCCTTCGATAATCTTAATACCAAATCTCTCAAGCTGATGCAGTAGAGACTCCGCATCTGCCGGTTTTTTTATATATATTACATCTGCCTCTGCTGCCCTGGCATCGAGAGCAGTCTGCAGTGAAGATGTCACTACTCTGCTACTGCTGCATATGAGATCCCTATACTCTTCAGGCTCATGAAGTCTCTCAAATATCTGGGCTAGATCATCTTCATATTTCACAAAAAAGTACTGCCCCAAGAGAAGATCCATCTCCATACCCTCAAAAAATTCTGCATTTGAGAGTATAACTTTATCATAATCCGCATCACCAAAGAAAAATAGCACTCTCTCCTCTTTAGTGCCGGCAGTAAAGTAGTCTCGATCTACTATGATAGAGGAGAGAGACTCCAGCCCATCTTTGCAATAAGGCTTCATCAACACTTCACCATAAGAGGCTATCTCATCACTAGAGTCCACTACACGAAATAGAGGCTTATACTCACTGCTATACTTTTCAAGTTTTCCTCTATCATCTTCTGGACTATCGATAAAAAGAGTATCCCCTTTTTCTGCTATAACATCAATATCCAGTATAGTCTCTATAGTTACAGAGTCTACTGCCCCTAGCTCTTTGGCTGCCAAGCCAGCTCTGAAATCATTGAGCAGCAGGTTCACCTCTACACCTTGAGCCTGCATTGCTTTGATCAATGCAACACCTCTTTTTACTCGATCTAGTCCATATTTATGTCCGCTATACGCATAATAGTAAATTGCCATCTTATCTCCTTTGTGTCATTTTGATATATATATGAATTATCTCCAGTGCTGCAGGTGTCACCCCTGAGATCTGTGATGCCCCGAAGAGTGTCGGGGGTGTAGCCCGCTGAAGCTTCTCTACGATCTCATTGCTGAGTCCGGATACACTCTCATATGCGAAATCTTTGGGGATCTTTATCTTGAGTCTATCATGCATGCGATCTATCTGCATTTGCTGCTTTTCGATATATCGACTATATTTAGCCTCTACAAGTATCTGCTCTATGACCTCATCACTATAGTGGTCAAACTCAGGAAGCAGAGCTACCAACTTGGAGCGATCAAACTCACCCCTCCCGATGATATCCATCCAGTAGGTTTTGTCATTTATCTTCATCTCACCAATCGACTCAAGCTCTGTGAGAAATGCTTTGGTTGGAGTGGCATAGTTTTCTCTGAGAAAAAGAAGTGCTCTATTGATCATCTCTTTTTTATCTTCTACTTTGGATGAGTAGTCTTGATCTAAGAGCCCCAGTACTTTGCCATAGTGGGATAGCCTCAGATCAGCATTGTCTTCACGAAGCAGCAGTCTATACTCTGCACGACTAGTAAACATACGATATGGCTCTTTGGTTCCTTTGGTCACTAGATCATCGATCAATACGCCGATATATGCCTCATCTCGTCCTAGTATAAAGGCTTCTCTCTTTTGTATAGATAGTGCTGCATTGATGCCTGCCATCAGCCCCTGAGCTGCTGCCTCCTCATACCCTGTCGTTCCATTGATCTGGCCAGCACAATATAATCCTGCAATTTTTTTGGTCTCTAGTGTATGTTTCAGATCGGTGGGCTGAACAAAATCATACTCTATCGCATAGCCATATCTGACGATATCTGCACTCTCCATCCCCTCTACGGAGCGGATCATATCTAGCTGGACATCGGTCGGCAGAGAAGTACTCATGCCGTTGATATAGTACTCTGTTGCCTCCATCGTCTGTGGCTCTACAAAGATCTGGTGCCTTGGTCTATCTCTAAATCGACTGATCTTATCCTCTATACTAGGACAGTATCGTGGACCCACCCCTTCAATCTGTCCAGAGAAGAGAGGTGCACGGTCAAAGTTATTCTCTATGATGGCATGTGTCCCTTCATTGGTGTAGGTGACATGACATGGGAGTTGTTTGGGATGAAATGATGCACGATCTGTTCGAAAAGAGAATGGAATAGGCGGCTCATCACCATCTTGAGTCTCCATCACAGAGAAGTCGATACTCTTTCCATCTATACGAGCACAAGTACCTGTCTTGAGCCTGCCTATAGTGAGTCCAAGTTCACGCAGATAGTGGGCTAGTTCTATAGAGGCAAACTCCCCTTGTCGTCCTGCCTTCTGCTGTTTGTCACCGATGTGGATCGTTCCATCCAGAAAAGTACCTGCTGTTATGATCACCTTGGGCGCAGAGTATCGGTCTCCTAGTTGTGTCTCAACTCCTCTGACTTGAAGATCATCTATGATCAACCCTGTGACGATCTCCTGCTTGACCTCTAGGTTCTCCGTATTCATCACAACATCACGCATGTAGATACGATAACGATCCATATCGATCTGAGCACGAGAACCGCGTACCGCTGGTCCTTTGGAGGCATTGAGCATGCGAAACTGTAGCCCTGTCGCATCTGTAGCCAGTCCCATCTCCCCGCCTAGTGCATCGACCTCTTTGACCAAATGCCCCTTTGCCAATCCGCCAATGGCAGGATTGCAACTCGATGCACCTATCTGCTCTACCAATATCGTCACGAGTAGTGTCTCTGCACCCATCCTGGCACTTGCCAAGGAGGCTTCTATACCTGCATGACCTCCACCTATGACAATCACATCATAATTCATTTATTATCCTCTTTGTATCTTTTGCTATAATTCGGGATTATAGCAAAACTTATCTACAAATAGAGGTCATATGTTTACAGGTCTTATACGAGAAATCGCAACTGTCAAAGGTTATAGCAACAATATCTTGACAATCAAATCTAAATATAGAGCAGATATAGGGGATAGCATCGCCATCAATGGTGTCTGCCTTACTGTGATAAAAGTCAACAGTGATGGTTTTGATCTGGAGTTGGCAGATGAGACCCGCTCTATCATCGACGAGAGCAAGATCAGAGGTAGAGTCCATATGGAGCCAGCTATGCAGTTGGATGACAGGTTTGAGGGGCATGTGGTGCAGGGGCATGTAGACTGCGTAGGCGTTGTCAGCACCATTACTCCCCGCAGCAATGCTACTGACTTCATCATCAAAGTTGATCCCAAATATATAACATACATCATCCCCAAAGGCTCCATCACCATAGATGGTGTCAGCCTGACTATAAACGATGTCTATAGTGATAGCTTCCGCCTCACTATCATCCCACACACTCTCAAAGAGACACTGATATCCGACTACAAGATAGGAACTAAAGTCAATATAGAGACTGATCTTTTTGCCAGATATATAGACCATATCCTACAGCACCGCTCTGCCAAAAAGTCTATGAGCTGGGATGATATCGATAAGATGCAGGCACTATATTGATCTCTGATCATCTCGGCACTAACCAGAGATAGAGTACTCACTGCAAAAAGCGGTACCTTGTGGCTCGCTGTAGATATCAATGAGAATTTTGAGAAAAATTGATACAAACTGGTGAGAGTGAGAAGGAAGTTGCAAAAATGCTTTGATCTTATCTTTATACTATGCAATAATTTAACTATATAAATTATTTCAAAGGAGTTAAGATGAAAAATTTTGTTTGGTTTTTATCTGTTTCAGCGTTATTGTTTGGGGTGCCATCGTTGCTTGTTGGGCAGAGTGATGTTATACAGATGCAGACCACAAACATCGCAGGTATAAATGCCGAAGTGATAGAGTGCAAACGCAAGAAGGGTGTCCTGACCATAAAAATCAGATTTACAAATAAGAGTGACGATGAAGTATCACTCTATTTAGGTACAGGTTCTTCTTATGAGAAGTTTTATCTGACAGCAGAAAATAAAAAGTATTTTATCCTGGAAGATGCAGAGGGGGAAGCATTGGCTCCTCAAAATATAAATACTCGCATCAAAAAAGGAGGAAGTCATACCTGGTGGGCAAAATTTCCTGCACCCCCAGCCGAAATAAAGGAGATAAATATCATCATTCCAGAGGTACTGCCATTCGAAGATGTTCCCATAACGGATAAGTAATGCGTGGGGTCATATTTGCATTATGTTTGGTTTTTTCAAGCATAAATGCTGAAGATAAATATTTGGATGCAGACTCTCCAGAGTTGGAAAGTATCGCCCAAAATGCACTCTCCAGTGCTAAAATAGTCAGCATTGAGAAGGGAAAGGTTATTGGGATTACAGGTGTGGTGCTTGGGGTTGAGGCGATTTTAAAAGATTTAAATGCCAAAGTGAGCGATACAGAGATCAAGATAGAGATGTCTGGAGATATTCTATTTGATTTTGACAAAGCAAGCATAAGAGAAAAAGCAGAGCCAACCCTGAGGGATATCGCGAGAGTGATAGGCGAATACCATGCAAAAAGTGTTTTGATAGAGGGACACACTGATGAAAAAGGTTCAGATAGATACAATCTAAAACTCTCCAAGGCACGCGCCCAATCAGTCAAAAATTGGCTTGTTAAAAATGCCGAGATAGACAAAAAGATCATCTGGGCAAAAGGGTTGGGAGAGAGAAGACCAATAGCACAAAATAGACACAAAGATGGCAGAGACAATCCCGAAGGAAGAGAGAAAAACAGAAGAGTGGAGATAACAGTAAAAAGAGATTATTAGAGTTTTTACTGATTTATTGGTTTTGGTGGGGTCAATCCAGCAGACTGCTAAACCCCTTGGGAGTCTCCAGAGATCTATTGTCCGTTTGAGAACTCCAGCGTTCCAGAAACTCTTTTCGCTCATAAACTCTAGCACCAAGTGCAAATTTGTAGGCCATAAATGGCTGTCCCAAATTCCAAAAAGCAAAACCCTTCTCCTCTAGGTACTTGGCAAGCAGAACAAGCTGGGCTGCTCCGTAGCTACGATATCTCCTCTCTTTTCTGCTAAATCCACTCAGGCTTGTATATGTTTTGCCTATGGCGTAACCTACTTCACCTGAGATCACCTCCCCATCTTCTATAATGAGTACAGATATGACTTGAAAATCTTCATCTAGGTTTTGACCTAGCTCAAGATGCAACTTTTTTTGCTCAGTAGTTTTTTGACCCTTCTGCTGATATGCAGATCCTTGAAATCCAAAAGAGTATAACCAAAAAGCATCTCTGACAGCAGTAG
>JAYEOM010000020.1:0-22890 GCA_034722955.1 Campylobacterota bacterium | reverse complement strand
CAAGGGTATATAGAGTCACTCTCGGATTTGGTTCGCAGCTACTATGACTACTATATCTCCTTGGCACGACTAGATCATGCCGTGGGAAGATAGCAGAATCTTGTGGCACCCAATTGGGGTAGCCTTACCACCAGAGGGTAGATGGAAACCTAATTTTGATTACTCCTCTTTGAGTAGCATTCCTCGTATGACATCTTCGTCTATCATCTCTTTCTCATACTTGACTACGGCTATATTTTCTGTCTCATTGACATAACTCTCTACTATAGCTTCATGCTCTGTGAGGGCTACTACTCTGTCTCGTTCAAATATATCCAGAGGGAGATAGACATTGCCTCTGTTGTTGGGGTTTGGCATCGTAGCAACCCAGATGAACCATAGGATAGAGAGTCCGGCAACAACCATAGCAAGTGCTCCCCTGTCAAAGTGATCCATAAGGTAACCTGCCAACAATCCTCCGATAAAGATACCGGTATAGGCAAAGGTGTTTGCTACACCAAGAGCAGCACCTTTTTGGTGTACTTTGGCAAATTTGCTGACAAAACTTTGGAGTAGAGGCTCAAACATATTGAAGCCTATAAAGAAGAGAACAACACCTACTATAAAGACCCAAGGCACTGTACCAAACCCCATCAAGACAAATCCGAACAGTATAGAGGCTATAGAGATCATAAAGACCTCTCTCCCCTTTCCATACTTTTCACCAAAAACAGCAGCAGGCCCCATGGACAAAAGTCCAAAGACCATCGCAGGCAGATAGACTTTCCATAGCTCAGACTTCCCCCATCCGAAACCGCCATCTTCGAGTGACTCGGTCATGACAAGCGGGATGATGAAAAATGCCATCGTCATGATAGATGAGTGAAAGAGGAAAGTGATATACATCCGCGTCAATGATCTATCCTTGAATACCTCCACCATCTTGGACTCCTCCTCTGCATAGCTGTGGATGATCTTGGGTGGCTGAGGTACAGCTGTAAAGAGAATACCTATCGCCATGACGGACAAAATAGCAGTCAACCAAAATAGCTTGTCTATCCCCCAAGCACCACCCACTACAGGAGCTATGATCATAGCAGCAGCAAAACTGATCGCTATCGTTCCACCCATGATCGCCATAGCATGGGCTCTCTGCTCCTCCTTGACGAGGTCAGCTATCATAGCAGAGACGACAGAGCCTATCGCACCGGCTCCCTGTAGGAAGCGACCAATCAAAAGCATATAGATGTTGTCACTGAGTGCACAGATCACTGATCCTACTATAAAGATGAGCAGTCCTAACAGAAGTGTCTTTTTGCGACCTATCTTGTCACTCATGAGACCAAAAGGGACTTGAAAGAGTGCTTGAGTAAGAGCATATCCCCCCACAACAAGCCCTGCCAAAAATGTCGTGGCACCCTCCATATCCAGTGCATAGATGGAGAGTACAGGGAGGACGATAAAGAGTCCAAAAAATCTAAGTGCCACTATGGAACTTAGGGGTAATATCTGCTTAAACATAGTAATACCTTAAATACGATAAAATTTGTCTCATTATATATCAAAAAGGTTAATAGTAAATGAAAATCGTTTTAGCCACAGGAAACAGCGGTAAATTGCGTGAATTTAAACAGATGTGCCAAGTAGAGGTGATAGGCTTCAGTGATCTATTAGGAGAGTTTGATATCATTGAAGATGGAGATAGCTTTGCACAAAATGCACTCATAAAAGCGAGAACCATATATGAAAAGCTTGGTGAAGAGTATCTCGTCATATCTGATGATAGTGGGATATCTCTACCGATTTTAGATGGTGCACCGGGCATATACTCCGCACGATATGCAGGGGAGAGTGCGACAGATAGAGACAATCTCTATAAACTAATAGATGTCATCAAAGAGAGGGGAATAGAGTCTACTCCGGCATACTATACAGCGGCTATCGCTATAGTCAGCAGATATGGTGAGTCTGTAGTGCATGGCTGGATGCATGGAGATGTAATAGGTGAGATGAGAGGAGATAAAGGTTTTGGATACGATCCTATATTTATCCCGACAGGTTATAGTCAGACGCTTGGTGAGCTCGATGAGGTGGAAAAATCTCAGATTTCACATCGTGGGAAAGCGTTGAGATTGGCAAAACCTATCATATCAAAAGTGATCGAAAGATATAAATGAAAGGTTGACAATGCAGGATATAGAGAAGAGTAGAGATAGAGTCAAGCAGCAGTTTATGGATGATCTACAAAAGATTTATGATCAACTACAAGAGAGACAAGCTGAGTTAAATAGTTATTATACTTTGATCCATGGGACACATAGAGAGGCCGAACGAATAGTAGAGCTGTTTTTATCTGATATAGGACTGGAGCGTAGTGATGAAACTGATATGGCAGCACTAGTGCGGATCATCAATCTGAGAGAGGATTCGCTAGAGCAAGTGCTGGAAAAAGCAGGTTTTAATGAAGATGACATCATTGTCAAAAAAGAGAAAGCATATCTCTTTGTGAGCCGTTTTTATCTCAATCGCCACACCTCTCTGTTCTCATGGATTGAGGAGCATCAACTCCTAAATAGTTTTTATCGTACACTGATATCCGGTGTTGATGTAGTCGGGCAAGCTATGAGCGGATGGCAGAGTGTCTGGACATCACATATCATACATGGAATCAATCGTGATCTCTATCGAAGTTTCAATGGGAACGAAGAGGAGATCTATGAAAAACTGCAAAGAGATGGTCTCTACGATCTAGACGAGAACGGCTGCATCGGTGATCGCTGCTACTCTGTTTTGCATTGCGGATCAGATGGAGATTATCGTAGAGTCTCTTATGCGGAAGCTTTTGCATCAGAGGTTGCTGAAGTATCTGAAGCTCTGGATGGTTTTATCATCGCACTTGAAGAGGAAGAGGATATTGTATTTAACCAAAAAGATCAGTGGATAGCCTATCTACTTGCGATGAAGATGGCATTTAAACATACTCATCCCGATGAGTTGATCGGGTACTGGGCAGATGTAGATAGAGCTTGGATGAATATAACGACACCACTTCAGATAGGGCATCCTCTGGAGTATTATGAAGATCACTACCGCAAGGCAGTAGCACTGGAGTGGGATCTGCGTATTATCAATCCCAAGCTCCAAGAGAGCTCATCTACTCGTACCAATATCAAATCTTTTGCTTTTAGGCTAGCAGAAAATATTGGAGGCAATGCTCCAGAAGTGATAAAAAACAATCTGATGCAGGTGGAGGAGACACAGCTCTATATCGGACAACCCGCACTCTACTATGGTGCCCAGTTCAATGGACTCTTCTCAGCACAGGTGGTACCAAATGATGAAGAGGTCTCATCTGAGTTGGGTAAAAAGATCTTTGCTTATGCTGACTTTGTGCTGGCATCCAAAAAGGCAAAGCCTGTAATGCGTCTGAGTCTTGAGGTGATGGGAGAGGAGTTTGTCAAGAAGCAGAAGCGATTGGCAGAGGAGGAGTCCAAGCTTTGGCATAGAGTCTACGATATCTCTACTATTGGTCACGAATTTGGTCATATACTATGGATTGAAAATGATACAGAGAGCAGGATGAATGTGGCGGGACAATTTAAAAATATAGAAGAGTTCAAAGCGACAGCAGGTGGATTGATGGCATTTTTTGAAGATGAAGATATCCAACTCAAAAAACATGTGATAGATGATCTAGTCTCTCGTGCCGTTGGTCTGATGGCTTGGCGTGAAGTGGGTGAAGTGCTTCCATACTACTGTGAAGGGTTGATACATCTGGAGCTACTATTTAGGAGTGGGGCTATCAGCTACAGCGAGACTATACAGATCGACTATAGTCGCTATGAAGTTATGAAGGCATACTATCAAACTGCTTATAAAGCTCTAGTATCACACTATCTGCGTAGAGCAGATGCAGCTACTTATCTCTATCAATATGTCGTAAAAGAGGATGGTATCTATCTACCCAAAGATGAGTTGGTGCGAGAGTTTGTAGAGTACTACTACAAAAGATACAAAGAGATCGGTCAGGAGAGTGTGGAGTTGGGGTAGCTCTGCAGTTGATTGCCTCGCCTATGAAAAACCTCATATTGAAACCAAAAAGTGCGATATTGATTTTGACTTTGGTTTTACCAGTCCCTAAATACTCTTTGGATATAATCCTTTGAATTATACGATTAAAAAATAATATTAAACAGAAGCAGGGCGATGATATTTGAACATGAGATACCAAGCGGAAGCAGACTCTATTTTGGCAAGAGTGCCAAGCTCAAACGAAAGATTGAAAATATAGCCGGTGATACTCTTGAGGAGTTGGGCTTTGAAGAGATCGTAACACCGATATTTTCATATCATCAGCATGAGAGTTTTTCTACTCTCAAGCCGTTGATCAGACTCAATGATGAAGAGAACCATGAAGTGACACTGCGTGCAGACAGTACAGTCGATGTAGTTCGTATTGTGACCAAAAGACTTGGTCGGAGTATGGAGTCTAAGAGGTGGTTTTATATCCAGCCTACAGTGACTTTTCCCACAAGAGAGCAGTATCAAGTCGGTGCTGAAGTTATAGGTGGGAGTTTTGCCGAGATAGCCAATACAACAGTGCGTTTGATGCGTGAACTTGAACTCTCTCCTGTACTGCAACTAGCCAATATCCGTATCCCGCATCTACTGAATGAGAAGTATGGCATATCTCTGGATCTTTTGCGTTCGACCAATATAGAGCAGATACTAAAGGCGGATTTTCCGTGGATAGAGAGTTTGGTGCATCTCCACAAGAGAGAAGATCTGTCAGACTTGACTATCTTTCCGGAAGATATAGCCGTTGAGTTAGAGCAGATCAGGAGAGCTGCAGATGAGATCGTCTATGAAGATGTAGTTATCTCACCACTATACTATGCAAGGCTGCGTTATTATGAGTCATTGACCTTCAAGATGTTCGATGCAAATACTCTTTTGGCAATGGGTGGGATCTATAGTGTAGATGGTATGAAAGCAGCAGGGTTTGCACTCTATACAGATGAGTGCATAGCCAACAAAATGAGTAGAGAATAAGGATGAGAAGAGAGATGAATAGAGCAGATCTAATCGTAGGACTCCAGTGGGGAGATGAAGGTAAGGGTAAGATAGTCGATCACATGGCACAGACACATGATATAGTGTGTCGTTTTGCAGGTGGTCACAATGCTGGTCATACGATCGTAGTAGGCGACAAGGTATATGCACTACACCTGATCCCCTCAGGTGTATTGAACCCCAAAGCCAAAAATATTGTGGGAAATGGTGTCGTACTCTCTCCTGTGGATTTCATCAAAGAGATGAGTCAGTTTGATGATCTTGAGGGCAGACTCTTTATCTCAGATAAAGCACATCTGCTTCTCCCCTATCATGCTCTGATCGATCAGGCGAAAGAGAAGATGAAGGGCGACAAAGCTATAGGTACTACAGGCAAGGGTATCGGTCCTGCTTATGGTAACAAGATAGCTAGAGTGGGACATAGAGTGGGAGAGTTGCACCATCCTAAGAAGTTGGCCAAGAAGATCATGGCTTACTTTGATGAGAATCGTGCGATATTTGATGTGATGGGTGTAGAGACTCCAGATGAACTCTCTCTACTTGAGGAGCTGAAGGGTTATGAGAGTATATTGTCACCATATATAGTAGATACTACCCTGCTGGTTTGGGAAGCACTGGATGATGGCAAAAAGATGCTACTAGAGGGGGCTCAAGGTACTATGCTCGATATAGACCATGGAACTTATCCGTATGTTACTAGCTCTACTACAGTCAGTGCAGGTGCATGCAGTGGATTGGGACTCAACCCAAAGGATATAGGCAGAGTTACAGGTATTGCAAAAGCTTACTGTACACGCGTGGGAAATGGTCCTTTCCCTAGTGAGGATTTTGGCGAAGAGGGTGAGAGACTACGCAAAAACGGTCATGAGTTTGGTACGACTACAGGTCGTCCGAGACGCTGTGGCTGGTTCGATGCTGTGGCGATGAAGCATGCAGTGCGTATCAATGGTGTAGATCAGGTAGCATTGATGAAGCTCGATGTATTGGATGGTTTTGATGAGGTCAAAGTCTGTGTAGCTTATGAGGTTGATGGCAGAGAGATCACTCATGTGCCTTATGATCTGGAAGATGCAAAACCACTCTATAGATCTTTTCCCGGATGGGACAAGACAGAGGGTGTGAAGAGTTTCGATGCACTGCCCAATACAGCAAGATCGTATATCGAAGCACTAGAAGAGATGATCGGCACCAAGATGGGTATCATCTCTACAAGTCCGCAGAGAGAAGATACTATCATTCGCTAAGTCATGAAAATGATAAATTATTGATTCAGGGGAGTTCATTATGAGATTAAAACCACAACAGACAGGGTATGTCGCAACAAAGATCGGCATCGATCTTGCAAATGCACCGTTTATTACGATGTCAAAAGGTAGAGATGCTGCTGTTGAAGCGATAAAAAAAATTATCGATAAAAATCTGGAAAAAGAGCATGCTCTCGATGAAAAGGTCAAAGATATTATTGATGATAATTATGATGAGATCGAGTTTCAGCATGCAGATGAGCGTCAACTATTTTTTATGATAAAAAAGAGGATGGCAGCGGAGCATGGTGTCATTATGAATTATGATGATCGCTACAATGATTTGGCACATACGATTCTAGATGAACTCTACGAAAACTATCTCATCGAGTACGAAGTCAATGAAAATCAGATCAAAAATGTCATCTTCAAAGCATTCAAAGCTTTTGCTGATGCATATGATCAGATAGATGATATCGTATATGCAAAGATCAGACATATGGAGAGGGAAGTGATCCCTGGTACACAGGATTATGAGCTGCTGTATGAGCGACTATATCAAGAAGAGTTATCAAAAAGGGGAATGCTATAATGGTAAGAATTGAAATTCAATGCAGGGAGGCACTTTTAATGTTAAAGTCCAATGCAAGCCTTCCACTAAATGAAAGGATGCAAAATGCCGAGTCGTGAAAAGGTTACACTCTACTTTGAAAATGGAGTGACCCTCGAAGCAGAGAGCTTTGGTGCTAGAGGCACAAGTGTCGGTGAGATCGTCTTCAACACATCTATGACCGGATACCAAGAGATCGTTACAGATCCTAGCTATGCAGGGCAGTTTGTGACATTTACAATGCCTGAGATCGGCAATGTCGGATGCAATGAGCAGGATATGGAGAGCGGTGGTGCCTACTGCAAGGGGATCATTGTACGAAGTTATCAGTCAAGACCTTCAAACTTCAGATCTCAAGAGACTCTTCATAGACTCCTAGAGGAGCATGGAGTGATGGGTATTTGTGAGATCGATACCCGTTTTTTGACTAAGATGCTGAGAGATGAGGGTGCTATGATGATGATAGCCTCCACTCAGACACACGATATAGATGAACTCAGAGAGATACTAAACTCCTCTCCACGGATAGAAGATGTCAACTATATAGAGCAGGTCAGCACCAAAGAGTCCTACATACATAAGCAAGCTCGTTATAACGCGATGGATTTTCTGTATGAAGCACCCAAAACAGATAAAAAGATCATAGCTCTCGACTTTGGAATCAAGAGAAATATCCTCAATGAGTTGACACATGCAGGTATGGAGGTAGAGGTAGTACCCAACTCTATGGGGGCTGAGGCTATCATCAGTCGATATGAAGCCAGAGAGATCGATGGTGTATTCCTCTCCAATGGTCCGGGCGATCCTCTGATACTCAAAGAGGAACAAGCGAAGATCAAAAAACTCATCGCTGCAAAGATACCGCTGTTTGGCATCTGCCTTGGTCATCAACTCCTATCTATATCTCATGGATACGATACCTACAAGCTCAAGTTTGGTCACCATGGAGGAAACCACCCTGTCAAAAATGAAGCCAAAGGAACAGTAGAGATAACAGCCCAAAATCACAACTATAATGTACCTGACGATATCACCGAGGTAGCGACAGTCACCCATACCAATCTATTTGACAACACTATAGAGGGTCTGAGCTACAACGATGCACCAGTCATGTCAGTGCAACACCACCCAGAGTCAAGCCCAGGACCGCATGAGAGTGCCTATATATTCACTGATTTTGCAAAGATGCTGAGTTGACCTCCGAATAACAGTATACTCATTTTGAAATTATATGTGAAGTTAGGGATAAAGATTGGATTGTAAACATTTTGGAAGTTGTGGCTCTTGCAGTCTCTATGAGATAGACTATACAACACAACTCAAGGAGAAAGAGGTTCGCGTAGGTGAGTTGCTGGCTCCTTTTTATCAAGGAGCATTGAGTTGTTTTGACTCTCCTGAAGATCACTATCGGGCTAGAGCTGAGTTCCGTATTTGGCATGATGGTGATAGATGTGACTACGCTATGGGCAATCTAGATAAAAATGGTGCGGTAACCATCACAGAGTGTCCAAAGGTTATCAGCGGAATCGAAAAGAGGATGTGGACTCTTCTGGAGAAGATCAATAGATCGAGTCTGCTGAAAAGAAAACTTTTTGCTATTGAGTTTCTGGTCACTACTACAGATGAGTGTCTGATCACTATGCTATATCATAAGAGATTAGATAGCGAGTGGGAAGAGGAGGCTAGAGGATTGGAGTCTTGGCTAGATTGCAAGATCATGGGTAGAAGTCGCAAGCAGAAGGTGATACTCTCTGATGATTTTGTCACAGAGAAGCTGGAGATAGATGGCACAGAGGTGACATATCTACAGTATGAGAGTGGTTTTACACAGCCAAACCCCACTCTCAATATCAAGATGATAGAGTGGGCGATATCACAGGTCAAGAGAGTAGGAGGAGGGGATTTTCTAGAGAGCTATTGCGGTTTGGGCAATTTCACTATACCTCTCTCTAGCTATTTTGACAAAGTATTGGCAACAGAGGTCAGCAAGAGATCTATCTATGCTGCACAGGAGAATTGCCTCATAAATAGTATAGATAATATCACCTTTGTACGCCTATCATCCGAGGAGATGACTGAGGCATTAGGTAAAGTTCGTGAGTTTACCAGGCTCAAGGGTGTAGATCTGGATGGATATAACTTCTCTACAGTCTTGGTCGATCCTCCTAGAGCCGGTCTGGATGAGGGGACTATAGGATTGATCTGCGGGATTGATCATATCATATACATATCTTGCAACCCTGAGACACTAGCGAGAGATTTGAAGATATTGGAGCTAACCCACCAGGTAGAAGAGAGTGCTATCTTCGACCAATTCCCACACACTCCTCATATAGAGAGTGGGGTTTTCCTGAGGAGAAGATAGCCCGATAACTTGATATTGCAATTTGACATAATCTCCTCTCTCATCTGAGATCTCCCCTATACTTTTAGCATGAATAAAAAAGAGCGACTATATATTTCAGACATTATGAGTGATCCGGCGGTGAGTTACCCCTCGTACTATCTCTTGAGTAGATCCATGTTCGCCAATGAGATGCTGCATGCAGCACTAGAGGCTATACATCAGATCAATTTTGAGTTTTATCGTGAGCCCAAGTGCTATGAAGAGATCTTTCATCTTCTGCACTCAGGAGCCTTTCCTCTCTTTAAAGAGCGGTATGCAGTAGGATATTTTGGTGGGCGTGTGATGTACCTAGAGAGCAATGGCTGGAGGAGTATGCCTATGACCCAAGATGCCTTCAATATGGAGAATTGGCTGGTTTTTTGATAAATATGATAAAATGTCATCAATAAGTCCAAAGGAATAGTATAGATGAAGATAGCAGTTTTGTTTGGTGGATCTAGTTTTGAACATGAGATCAGTATCGTGAGTGCAATCACAATGAAAAAGGTTTTGAGCAAGAGTAGTTTGATTTTTATATTTGTAGATAGAGATCGCGATTTTTACCTCATAGAGGGTAGTGCTATGAAGTCCAAACTCTTCAGCTCAGGTGAGTACAAGAGGGGTAAAAAACTGATACTGAAAAGAGGTGGGTTCTTCGCCGAAGGTATGTTTGGGAGCAGAGAGATATCTCTGGATGTCCTGCTCAATCTCATCCATGGGCGTGACGGAGAGGATGGAAAAGTTGCTTCACTGATGGAGTTTTATGGTACTGCTTTTATCTCTCCTAGGATGGAAGCATCTGCATTGAGCTACAACAAACTATATACAAAACTTTTGGCTGAAAGCTTAGGGGTCAGGGTTGTACCCTATCAGCACCTCTCCAAAAATGATGATCGTGTTGTAACACTCTCTTATCCTATGATCGTCAAACCTGTGAGACTTGGCAGTAGTATCGGTGTGACTATAGCTAGAGAGCCTCAAGAGTTGGATTATGCTCTGGATGTAGCCTTTGAGTTTGACAGTGATGTGGTGATAGAACCCTTTCTAGATGGTGTCAAAGAGTACAACCAAGCAGGATGCAAAACAGAAATATGGGAACTCTCTATAGTTGAGGAGCCTCAGAAGGAGAAGTTTCTTGACTTTGAGAAAAAATATATGGATTTTGCACGAGATAGTCAAGTATTGGCAGCAGATATCAGTGATAGCCTAAGAGATGATATAGGTGAATGTTTCAAAAAGATCTACGATCCTCTCTTTTTGGGTAGTATAATCCGTTGTGATTTTTTTGTCGTTGATGGTGAAGTGATGCTAAATGAGATCAACCCGATCCCTGGATCGATGGCAAACTATCTCTTCGAAGATTTTGAGGGTATGGTAGAGAGATTGGCAAAAAATCTGCCTAGAGAGAAGAGAATAGAGATAGATTATCAATATATACACTCTATACAGAGCGCAAAAGGAAAAGCATAGAAGATAGTAAAATTTAATTTATAGTATAAAGTTATTCTGTTACAATATATAAAATTATTCTAGGAGATTTTATGAAAAAATTACTATTTATTCTATCGGCTACCGGTCTGTTGATAGCGGGTGATATGGCTCAAGATGATCGTACAGGTCTAATTTGGCAGGATAACCGCTTTGCAGAGTCGCAGAGAGTGACCTATGCCCAAGCAGAGAAACTATGCAGAGAGATGAGGTTGGGAAACTATGATGACTGGCGTATTCCAACGATCAAAGAGTTGCTCTCAATTATTGATTATAAAAAATATGACCCAGCTATATTGGACGGTTTTAGTATAGCAGAGTCGAACTACTACTGGTCATCTACTCAATATATGGGAGATCCAGATAAAGTTTGGGGTATAGATTTTAAGGATGGTGCGACAGATGCCAACGGCAAAGGTTATGACCGTAGAGTTCGTTGTGTGCGGACAAACACTCCTTCAAAAATCAGATAATATAGCAGAATTTCTCTGTAGATTACCCAAGCCTCTCTCTAGGATAGAGTTAATACGACAATAAAGCTCCTATTTAACCCTATCCCTTTGGGAATTTTAAACAAATTTATTTAACTAAAACTTAAATAATGCCATTTCATTTAAAAGCTTAGTACTTAAGCTTTTTTTTCATTAAATCATCTTATAATTCACCGTTTAGTCTATTTGATTAGGCTATTAGCAATTTTTTTAAGGGGGTATTGCATGCAATCAAATGCAGCATTGGAATATGATTATTCTGTAGCAAAACTGTTTACATATACGACAATTTTGTTTGGAATATTGGGTATGATAATTGGTACGCTTATCGCGGCTCAAATGGCTTTTCCGGAGCTTAACTATATGTTGGGTGAGTATGGTACATTCTCAAGACTAAGACCAGTTCATACAAATACAGTAATCTTTGGATTTACACTGAGTGGTGTCTTTGCGACATTCTATTATGTCGGACAGAGAGTACTCAAGGTCTCTATGGCAGAGTCGAAATTTCTCATGTTTGTGGGCAAGTTTCACTTTTGGCTCTACTTTGTGGGTGCACTCTTGGCAACTATTTCTCTACTTATGGGGTATAGTCAGTCTAAAGAGTATGCACAGTATGAGTGGCCATTAGATATAGTTGTTGTTCTGATTTGGGTAAGCTGGGGTATCTCACTCTTTGGTCTTATTGGGATTAGAAGAGAGAAGAGTCTATATATCTCTATGTGGTATTATATAGCTACATTCCTGGGTATAGCTATGCTTTATCTCTTTAACAATATGGCAGTTCCTACTTACTTTTTGACAGATGGTCTTGGCAGTATTATGCACTCAGTCTCTATGTATTCAGGTACAAATGATGCATTGGTACAGTGGTGGTATGGACATAACGCAGTTGCATTTGGGTTTACTGTGCCTATCGTTGCTATGATCTACTACTTCCTTCCAAAAGAGTCTGGTCAAGCGATCTACTCTTATAAGCTCTCATTGCTCTCTTTCTGGGGATTGATGTTTGTATATCTTTGGGCTGGTTCTCACCACCTTCTCTACTCTACTGTTCCTGACTGGATGCAGACAATGGGATCGGTATTCTCTGTAGTTCTTATCCTTCCATCTTGGGGTAGTGCAATCAATATGCTCCTTACTATGAAGGGTGAGTGGAATCAGTTGACTGAAAACCCACTGATCAAGTTTATGGTATTGGCATCTACATTCTATATGCTCTCTACTCTCGAAGGTCCTATCCAGGCGATCAAGTCAGTCAATGCAATTGCACACTTTACAGACTGGATACCTGGACATGTTCACGATGGTGTACTTGGTTGGGTTGTCTTTATGATTATGGCAGCACTCTTCCATATGGCTCCTAGAATGTTCAATAGAGAGATCTACTCCAAGAAATTGTTGGAGACTCAATTCTGGCTTCAAACAACAGCTGTTGTTCTCTACTTTACCTCTATGTGGATCGCAGGAATCACACAGGGTATGATGTGGAGAGCGGTTGATGAGTATGGTAACTTGATGTATTCATTCATCGATACAGTTGCAGTACTTCAGCCTTACTATGCTATTAGAGCCCTTTCAGGTGTACTTTACCTTGTAGGATTCTTTATGTTCGCATACAATATGATCAAAACAATGACTTCATCCAAAGAGATTGATGGAAGTAGTCTTACATTTAGATCACCTATGGCATAAGGAGGTAGGTTATTATGTTTCATTGGTTAGAAAAAAATCCATTCTTCTTCTCTGTAGGAGTATTTGTCGTTATCGCATTTGCAGGTCTTGTTGAGATCTTGCCAAACTTTGCTGAGGCATCTCGCCCGGTTGCAGGGCTTAAGCCTTATACGGTTCTTGAGCTTGCCGGAAAAAATGTTTACAAGAAAGATGCTTGTATTGCGTGTCACTCACAGTTGATCAGACCGTTCAAGTCTGAGACAGACAGATATGGTCAAGTTTCGCTTTCGGGTGAGTATGCCTATGATAGGCCATTTCTTTGGGGCTCCAAGAGAACAGGTCCCGATCTTCACCGTGTAGGTAACTACAGAACGACAGATTGGCATGAGAACCATATGTGGGATCCTACATCGGTAGTACCACAATCAATCATGCCAGCATATAAACATCAGTTTACAAATATTGCTGATATAGAGACAGCTTACGCTGAAGTTGTTACAGTTAAAAATGTATTTGCTACTCCTTATGGTGATGAGTTTGTAGGTACAAGAGCAGCTTGGGATGCACACAGACCAAAAGTTATTGCTGAAGCGAAACTTATAGCTGCCGATATGAAAAATCAAGATGTGAAAGATGCCGTAGAGGCAGGAAATATTCCTGAGATTGTCGCATTGATTGCTTATATGAACAGATTGAAGTAACAGGATATAGAGTGGACATAAGAAATATTCAAGGTTATGCCAACTTTTTTATGACTATCTTTTTGGTAATTGTATTGTATGGATATATAGTCCATCTCTACAGGAGTGAAAAAAAGGGTGAGAAGGATTATGAAAAATATGGGAATATTGCACTGGACGATGAGATCGACAGTACACCCATAGAGAAAAATCCTAAAACTCAAAGCGAAAACGAGGAGCAAAATAAATGAATGCGTTAATGATAAAAGGACTTGTCTTTGCAGCGATACTGATCGGTGCTACGATTGCAGTTGTTAAGTCCATGAACATTGATCTCAGTGATCCTATCAACATGATCACGATAATCGGTGCAATTGCAATTGCAGTATTGACAGTCGGTGTATCGATCAAATACATCAACCAGATGAAGACAGATACAGCATCAGGTGAACTTGCTGATGAGAACTGGGATGGTATAGGTGAGTATAAAAATGAACTTCCTTCTGGTTGGGCATGGTCATTTTTTGGTACTATGGTTTGGGCAATGTGGTATATGATCTGGGGTTATCCTGTCAATGGATTTAGTCAGATTGGTCAATACAATGAAGAGGTATTGGCATACAATGCCAAGTTTGAAGAGGTTCACAAAAATGCAGATGCGGCAACGCTTCAGCAGATGGGTGAATCTATCTTCTTAGTACAGTGTGCACCTTGTCATGGTGAAACTGGTGATGGACTCTCCGGCAAAGCACATGACTTTACTGGCAGGATGACAAAAGAGCAGGTTCTCGATGTGATCAAAAATGGTTCTGATCAGTTGAAATACCCTATGGGTGCAATGCCTGGTGCTATGGCTAGCGGAGCTGATGCTGAAGCTATCGCAGCTTATGTTGCTGGTGGTATGAAGGGTGAACAGCCTGCCTCTTTCGGTGTATGTGCAGGTTGTCATGGTGCTGATGGCAAAGGAAATAGCGGTCAATCTCCAAATCTTATAGAGTATGATGATACATTGGTAAAACTCGTACTTGAAAATGGTAAAAAGGGTGCTCTCGGTGGTATGCCATCATTTAAGGGCAGATTGACTCCAGTGCAAGAGAAAGCATTGGCAACATACCTAAATACATTGAAGTAAGGAGAGTATTAAGATGTCAACAACAGAAAATACAAACAGAGCAGTTTTTGGTTTACACGGTGTAACCGGTATGCTGATCGCAACAGTTTTGCTACTCTCTATTCTTGTAGGCTTAACTGTATGGGGGATTGGTGTTCAGCAGACAAGTGCAAGCAATCATTATGATCCTGCACCTATTTTAGATCTCAATAATATAAAAGCAAACAGCGTAGAGAATGAAAACTTTGCTTTTCAAGATGTAAAAAAATAAAGGATAAATAATGATCACAATTATGGATAAAGTATTGGCTTGGTTTATGGTTATTTCAGCTGTTTATACACTATGGGCAGTATTGACACCAAATCATCTTTTCGTAGGTTAATCTCGATGCAAACAAGAGTAGGGTTCGCCCTGCTTGCTTTGCTGCTGCCACTTCTACTCAATGCGTCACATTTCATACAAAATGACTTGATAAACTCAGAAGCTTCGAAAATAATCGAAGATATTGGTGATGAGCTATCTGATAAAACAGGAGTCAATACTTATGTGATAGCGACCAATGAGAACTTTCCTGAAAAGTTTAATTTGGTAGCGTATAGTCAGAAGTTCGAGAGCAATATAAGCAAGCCCTATGTGATTTTGATCTTTGCACCCAATGCACTGATCACAGCAAAATCAAAGGAGAGAGGCAGAGTTGGATTGATCTCATCCTCATCAGAGATAAAAGATCTCTATGATGGAGGAGATGTCAAAGATGCTACTATCGATGTCGTAGCTGTAAAAGATAAAAACACCAAACAGGATAAGTATAATATTGGCGTAGTCCAAGGCTATTCAGAGTTAGCTGACCAGATTGCAAAATCAAGAGGCATAGAGATGACAAAGACTATTCCCAATGATACACGGATGATTATTTATGTCTTGAAATTTCTTGTCTTTATCGGTAGCTTTTTAGTCCTATGGATTTTTATCATTAGACCAATCGTAATGAGGATTAAAAATGGAAAAAAATAGAGAAAAAACCTACTGGCCTCATATGATAATAGGTTTTTTGGTACTTGCGATCGTATTGAGTTATTGGACTATCAGGGCGGCATCATCTATGCCGGTACAAGAGACCAATGACTATATGATGAAGTACCAAGAGTCAGATATGAATATCAATGATATATTGGCACGCAAGCAGCTGTTTGACAATGACTACTTGATCAAGCTCATAGAGGTAGAGACGATGGTGATGACAGATAATATTCACAGTAATCGTCCACAGCCAAATCCGGTAAAGTTGACTATGGGAGCAAACAACTTCTCCTATCTAGTTACTAACAAAGCAGGAGAAGCCCTCAACAGTGCCAAAGTGAGTTTCCTCTTGACCCGTCCGCATAGTGTAGCGGATGATCAGATGATAGAGGTAGTAGAGAGCAGAGATGGCAAATATATAACGCCGGATATCAATATCTCCAAACCCGGACGATACACGCTGCAGTTTCGTGCAATCATCGGTGATGCAACAGGATATATCTCTACAGAGGCTTATCTACAGCCAAAAAAGCAGTGAAGATACGGTGTAAATTTTAGGGGCAAGCATATTTCGGGTAAAGGATATCTTTTTTGCTATCGTGACTCCAATAGGCACTCCACAGCCGGAGAGACTGTGAAAGAACCTCTTTAGGGGCGTGGACTTTAGTCCACGAATCCCATAAGTAAGCTGTTTTTACAGGGACTAAAGTCCCTGCCCCTAACTCTTTTACAGTAAAATCATAACCATCTTATGTTGACCAAAATATGATTAGTCGTTTGGCAGTGCCAAACCTACTCTATATTTTGGGATTATTTAGCTATACTCACTCTATGAATTTATTGCTCATCTATCCAACATCCAGAGTACTTCGTGCTATTTCCGAAGACCTTAAGGAGCAAGATGCTCTTCTTCCTACCTTGATGCGGATGGATGAGTTTGAGCATCGTGCTACTCTATTGCCTGGCAAAATGATGGTCGATCCCCTGCAGAGGATCATATTTTTGCGAGAGGCGGCTGGGTTTGAAGCGTTTGATACTCTGAATATAGATCGTGAATTGATACGGTTTTTTACAAAAAGTGATGCAGTTTTCAAGTTTTTTGAGGAGTTGGCACAGGAGGGTGTTGGTTTTGATACTCTACTGGAGGCGGATGCTTATGCTGAGTTTGATACTCATCTTGCTGTTTTGGAGAAACTTTTAACCAACTACTATACTATATTGAATGCAAGAGGGTTGACAGATAAGGTTTTTGTCCCTAAAAGTTATCAACTCAATGATGGCTTTATAGATGGATATGATAGATTTGAGATCTACCTAGAGGGTTATCTCAGCCGGTATGAGCTGGAGTTGATCGAAAAAATAGCCCAAAGGAAGCCTCTCATTGTCCACTATGCTACCAGTCAGTTCAACCAAAAGATGCAAGAGCGTTTTGAAGCATATGGTATCAGTTTGCCACAAGATAGTCTACTGAGCTTTGACCTGAGCAGAAAAGAGATCTTATCACAAGAGCCAAACCCAGGCAATATCCATGTGGAGGTACTTCAAGCAGAAGAGAGATATGAGCAGATAAGTATCGCTTTTGAGAAGATAGAGGAGTTTGTTCGTGCAGGTATATCTCCTGACTCTATCGTATTGATCCTTCCTGATGAGGATATGAAAGAGAGTTTTGTACTATACGATAGATATCACAACCTCAACTTTGCTATGGGATTTGACTACAGCAAAACAGAGGCATACAAGAGAGTCGATGCACTCTATGGATATTGGCAGCATTATGATCAGGAGAGTCGATATCTATCGGAGCGATATGGCTTGGCAGTAGAAGATATAGATAAACACTCATCTTCTCAAAAATGTGATATTGGATCATTTTTTCTCCTCTTGGATCAGTTGAATCTTTTGGACTGCTCTCTGTGCAACGCTGAAGAGAGAGGAGAGGATTTTTCAGTTGGAGATGAACAGGTTTTTGAAAAACAACTCTACTTTTTGAAACTCTTCGAGGGGGAGATGCTCAGCAGGAGGGATTGGCTCTTTTTGTGGGTGAAGGCACTATCCAAGATCACTATAGATGATGTGAGGGGCGGAAAGATCACAGTGATGGGGGTGCTGGAGACTAGAGGTGTGCATTTTGATGCAGTAGTCATCATAGACTTCAACGAAGGCATCGTTCCTGCTAGCTCTAGCAAAGATCAGTTTCTCAGTTCAGCAGTACGAACCTTTGCCTCTCTCCCAACCCTCCACGATAGAGAGTCACTGCAAAAGCAGTACTACAAACGCCTGCTTGAGCAGTCAAAACATGCAGTGATACTCCACTGCAGCAGTGAAAATAGACTCCCCTCCAAATTTCTCTATGAGCTGGGGATAGAGGAGATAGATCGAGTAACAGCTCAACTCTCACTACTCTATAGTGAAGAGGGACAACTCATAGAGATGGTTGATCCTGTTGTGGAAGATTTCGATGCCTCAGCAGTAGTCTGGTCTGCATCGAGACTCAAAGTCTATCTGGAGTGTAAGAGAAAGTACTACTATAGCTATATCCAAAATATCAAAGCCAAATCAGAGGATGAACCCAATGAGGGTGCCCTATTGCACCTACTGCTTGACCACCTCTATCGGCAAAGGGATAGATATCACTCTGCTGATGAGATGAGAAGCATCATCAGTAGAGTGCTAGATGAGCTTCTGCCTCAGAGTGATGCAAAGATCGCCTATCTAAAACTTTTGTGGAGAGAGAAACTCAAAGGTTTTGCAGATGCTCAAATAGAACATTTTGAAGCTGGATGGCATGTTGTTGCTCGTGAGCATGAAGTATCAGGAGAGATTGGCGGTTTACGATTTAGGGGTCGTATAGATCGTATAGATCAAGATGATACAGCTACGCTCATCATCGACTACAAAAGTGGCTCTACCAAAGAGGCAAACAGAGTCAAAAACCTAGAAAATTTGAGTGATTTCCAGATGAGTATCTATGATCAGCTTTTGGCAAAAAATTACCAAAATATCACTCTGGCATTTATGCAGATACTAGAGGGTGGCAGACTAGAAGAGATCATGATGCTAGAGGAGAAGAGTAGACTATTGGCAGAGCATATTGCTGAACTCAAACAGACCAAGCAGTTTACAGCGAGTAGATGTGAAAATCTACAGAAGTGTAAATATTGTGAGTTTGCATTGATGTGTGAAAGGGGGGAGTATCTATGAGTTTTGAACGACTCCTCGCCTACTCTGCCTCAGCAGGAAGCGGCAAAACTTTTGCACTCTCAGTTAGGTACATATCTCTGCTCTTTATGGGTGAATCTACGGGTAGTATATTGGCAGCTACATTTACCAACAAGGCAGCGGCAGAGATGCGTCAGAGGGTAGTAGACTCTTTACGGAGATTGGGAGATGGCGACAATCAAGCATTTGTCGATGCTCTTTTGCTGCAGACTGGTTTGTCGATGGGAGAGCTCATCTCTAGGCAGCCTGAAGTGTTGGCAAAGTTTTTGAGTCATAAGTCATATATCGTAACTCTTGATAGCTTCTTCTCTTCCGTGTTGCGTTCTGCCTCTTTGGAGTTGGGGCTTGAGCCCGATTTTGCTACAAAGGAGCAGGGAGATGATGAGCTGGAGAAACATTTCCTAGAGGAGCTGCAGGCTGAGGGATTGCTCTCTTCTCTAGTGAAACTCTCGATGGATATCGAGGATAGACGCTTCATGAAGATCTTTGATTTGATGCAGAATTTTTACAAGGTAGATCCCCTCCTGCCCCAGCAGAACAGAGTATCACTTTCGTTGTCAAAGATAGAAGAGCAGATAGAGGTATCAAGAGAGCGTATGATAAAAGCACTCAGTGATGCAGATGCTGCCAAACGATGCATAGGACAGTTTGAAACAAAAAGTGTGAAAGAGCTGTTTGCCAAAGCCCTATTTGCCAAAGAGACTCTAGGGGAACACTCTTGGTTCAAAAAGAGTATCAATGAAGATATAGAGATGATCTATCTGCAGCTCAAGGAGGCTTTGGGAGTTTGGGCAAAAACCAAAGAGTCTATCATACTCTATGCACTTTTTCATATCTATGACTACTATAGAAATGCCACGATCACCAATGCAAAATCTTCAGGGGTATTGAGCTTTGATGATTTGACATATTTCACCTATAGGCTTCTACATGAGAGCATATCCAAAGAGTTTCTCTATTTTAAAATAGACTCCAAGTTCAAACATATTCTGCTCGATGAGTTTCAGGATACTTCAACTCTACAGTTCATACTGCTAAAACCACTGATAGATGAGATCTTTTCTGGTGAGGGTCAGAGTGAATTTAAAAGCTTCTTTTATGTAGGAGATACCAAGCAGTCTCTCTACCGTTTCCGTGGAGGTGTCGAGGAGCTATTTGATAAAGTATCGGAGCATTATGGGGTGAAGGTGGAGCCGATGGATATAAACTATAGAAGTAGTCGGCTAGTGGTATCGCAGGTAAACCGATGGTTTGAGACGACGATGCCTGGCTATACTCTCCAAAAGAGTCAACCCCAAGCCATAGAGGGGTATGTCGAAGTGGTGGAGTCTGAAGAGTTGATAGATGAGTCTGTCACTCAGTTGAAACGGCTGCTGAACAGAGGTATTCATATAGATAGTATCGCCTGCCTAGTCAGTACCAACAGAGATGGAATGGCACTACAGGAGGCGTGTCAAAGAGAGGGGATGTCTACACTTTTACAAACTTCAAGCTCACTCAAAAACCATCCAAAGATCGCAGCACTGGTTGCTATGTTGACCTATCTATTTTATGGAGAGGAGATAGATGCCAAGCCACTTCTAGAGAGAGTGGGCAAGATGGAGAAGCAGATAGAGTACTCTTGGTTCAATCCATTTATGGAGCCGGTAGCAGTGGTCGATAGATTGGTGAGAGAGTTTGGATACTTTGATAGAGATGTCAATATCTTAAAACTACTTGAGTTTGCTGCAAACTTTTCGGATATCCCGACATTTATAGATGAGTTTGAGAGTTCATCTATCAGTGTAGCGAGTCAGACACTCTCAGGAGCAAAGATCATGACTATCCACGGCTCTAAAGGTTTAGAGTTTGATCATGTGATAGTTTTGGATAAGTTGACACGCAAAAATAGTGATAAGTCTGCATTGATCTACCACTACAATGATGCTCTCTATATCGATGAGATCCTCTACCGTATGGCAAAAAGAGATAACTTTGATGAACACTATCGAGAGATCATCTCTCTTCGCAAAGTATCCCAAGAGAAAGATCACAAAAATGTACTCTATGTTGCATTGACACGAGCAGTTTATGGTTTGATCGTTATCAGAAAACCAAAAGATTCTATCTTTGATGATATAGGCATGGCTCCTATGGTATTGGGTTCACTGCCTCTGATCGATGAGTCAAAAGAGCAGAGTGGTGAGAGCTGGAGAGAGAGTAGAGCAGTTGAGATCTCCCACTACGGAACACAGGAGATCCCGAAGCGTCCCGATGATGAAGATATGAAAGATTTTGATGCGATACTGCTGGGGACTGCCCTGCACTATCTCTTGGAGATGATGGGCAGTTTTGATATGTTTGGTTTAGATGAGGGGATGGACTCACTGCTCAATCGCTATGGTCAGTTGCTGCATCGCGATAGGATAGAGGATATCTATCAACGAGTCAAATCATTGATCGAGGATCATAGTTTCCAGGATCTATTGGAAGGTGCCACGATTCATAAAGAGCAATCTCTCAGTTATGACGGAAAACTCAAACAGATCGACCTGCTTTTAGAGTATGATGATAGCTATCTTGTCATCGACTACAAGAGTTCTCAAAAATATCATCAAGAGCACCTCTTTCAAGTGGCAGCTTATCAAAAGGCGATCAAGAGTATTACCGGTATGAGAGCTGAGGGGATGATCATCTATCTGCTAAAAGATAAAATCCTGCTTGATAGCTTAAAATAAACTAAAATTAAACATCATTTAAGTTTAACACGCTAAAATTCCCACCATAAAACAAATAAGGAAATATCATGAAATTGACATCTGTCATCAAACCTCATGAAGTTGAGAGAGACTGGGTTCTGATCGATGCAGAAGATAAAACTTTTGGTCGTATCTTAACTGAAGTAGCGACACTTCTCAGAGGTAAACATAAGCCATCATTTACTCCAAATGTAGATTGTGGTGATTTTGTTGTTATTATCAATGCAGAGAAAGCAAAATTTTCAGGGGTTAAACTAGAAGACAAAGAGTACTTTACCTATAGTGGCTACTTTGGATCTACAAAGAGTAAAAAACTTGATGATATGCTAGAAAATCACACGGAAAAACTCTATAAACTAGCAGTAAGAGGGATGCTTCCAAAGACAACTCTCGGTCGTCAAATGCTTAAAAAACTCAAAGTATATGCAGGTTCTGAACACCCACACACTGCACAGCTGAACAAAGGAAACTAAGATGGCAACACTCTATGCAACAGGTAAAAGAAAAGCTGCTATCGCTAAAGTCTGGTTGACTCCAGGCAGTGGCGAAATGGTAATCAATGGCAAAACACTAGATCAGTGGCTTGGTGGTCACGAAGCACTCAAGATGAAAGTTAGACTTCCACTCGAAGCTACTAAACAGTTAGAGTCAATGAATGTAAGAGCGACAACACTTGGCGGTGGATATTCAGCTCAAGCAGATGCACTCAAGCATGGTATCTCCAAAGCTCTAGTAGAGTTTGAACCATCTTTTAGAGCAATCCTCAAGCCAATGGGTCTCATGACTCGTGACTCAAGAGTCGTCGAGAGAAAGAAACCAGGCAAGAAAAAAGCGAGAAGAAGCCCGCAGTTCTCAAAGAGATAGTCGATCTTCTCTTGGCACACTACAAGAGACTCTCTCTTGTGGTTCTATAACACTCTACTAGAGTTTATCGTAGAGCAAAAAATACCACTCAACCGAATCTTCCAGATTAAGGGGTCAGGTAACAACTACAACTAATTAGTTGTAGTTGTTACCTGACCCCTACTGCCCCTACTGCCTACGCTTTAGCGACGGGGGTATCGGCATTTAGTGCCAGAAAGTCCCTCGCTGGGATTAAAATACACACTTTGCATTCAAAATCAGAACACAAACTCAGGTATCTATCAAAACCCATCCAACCATCCCAAACTTAAA
>JAYEOM010000019.1:0-5442 GCA_034722955.1 Campylobacterota bacterium | reverse complement strand
GGGTGATGCAGAGCCAGATGACATAGAGATCATAGTTATCTACTTTTGCACTCTCTTGCAGCTTTTCTCGCATCCACTCTTCCCTGATGTAGCCATTCCAAGATGAGGGGTTTTCCCATATTTTTTCTTTGACTCTATCCAGATTTCTTAAAAAACTTTTCTCTATAAGCTTACTCTCTGTGCCTATTCTGGGCTGTGCCAATACTTCTTCCGGTAGCACTCCTCTCATCGCTTCTCTAGTGAAGTGCTTTTTTAAACCGTGACGATATGTCATATGAACAGGAACATTGAGAGAGAAATTCATCAACTCTATATCTTGGTATGGTTCGATACGCTCCAACCCATAAGAGGCACTTAGATAACGATCTCTGCCGAGATAATTTGTATAGAAAGGACCCAATGCCAATCTATAGTTCTCAAATCCATCCTCCATCAGAGAGCTATTATTTTTTTTGATAAGTCTCTTTGCTTTTTTGGTGAGAGCTGTTGAGGGTTTAGTGTATAGCTGATACCCTGATATCAAAAATCTCTTGATATCTCCTGCTATCCCCCTAGGACCCCTCTCTCGCCAAATCTCAGAGATAATGTCAAAACGCTTATGGATGATGATATCTTTTATCATCTTGTGGCGATCGTCCCTAAAGAGCAGATCTCCATATATTCCCGATATCAACACATCGGCACCATCTTCACTCGCTCTCCTGTAGTTCTCCTCTATGATACCCCACATGAGATTGACCAATGGAGTATCCGGAACCAAAGAAATATTTTCAAGTGCATCAAATGTCCAAAATGGTTCTGCATTGAAAAGTTTCAGCGGTATCTGAAGCTTATCAGCGAGACGCTTGATGTTGAGTGATTCATCCGCACTATCTCCTGGAAACTCCCAGCTATAGGCGGTGAGTTCACGATCATCTTCATGAAGTTTTTCTGCTAAGAAATAGGCGATAGTGCTAGAGTCCATACCGCTACTGAGCATAATGCCATATCTCTTATCATCTTTGACTACTTTGGATGCTGCCCTATCCAAGAGATGTCTATATATTTCAAATAAATTTTTCTCACTAGTATATGCTATAGCATCGGGGAAGATATCTTTCAGTGGTCTCTTGTGTCGTTTTACACTATTTGCAGATCCAATCACTATGAGATCTCCATGCCCAACAGACGACACCTCTGCAAATATAGACTCTCCAAACTCAGTAGGATCTCCTGCAAACAGCTTGGCGATCTCCTGCTCATCAACTCTATCTTCGACATCTCCACGGCGAAATAGATAGATAGGATTGGTAGAGATAGTAAGTCTCCTGTTTTTGTTGACAAAATAGAGTGGTTGCCCCTGCAAAAATAGTCTATAGAGGAGAGTGGTATTGGCAGTTGCATCATGCAGTATAATAGAAGCCGCACCCTCAAGACGATACAAACCCTCATATCCATAACGCAGATAGAGTCTGCTGACGATATCAGCAATATCATCAGAGAGTAGATTTAATTGGGATGATAAACGATGAAGATTATCGATCTCTCCATCTATTGCAAAAAGAAGGTGGGTATCCTCACCTCTCCACTCAAATATCTCTCCTGAGCTATCGATCGTAGATATACTGAAGGCGGACTCTTTTTGTATCTCTGTAGTATCAAAAAACTGCTCACACCATATACCCATCTATAGATTAAGACTCGTAGTAATTTCCAGGATCTCCCCCAAGGTCCTTTTTGCCTTTTGTACTACGGTTGATCTCTCCTATCTTGGTAATAGTAGGAGAGAGATATAGCCCCTTACCACGACCACTCCTCTCCGGCTCAACAGAACTCGTCTTATCTGCTATAGTTTTCATACAGACCTTCTCTTGACTCTCCATCACTTCATCTCCAAAGTTACATCACCAAGTAGGTTTCCGTTTCTTATGACATCTCTATAGGATGCACCTAATGAGTGCTTGGAATTTTTGACCGCTTCACCTAGTGTCTCACCTCTCATCAAACCATCAAGCACCATACCCATAGATGCACCATTGTCACCATAGCTGCTCATTACTGCTGCACCATAGATGGCGACAGCACCATTTTCTCCTGCTGCTAACAGTTGGTGTGCCATTGTATTTATATATGGGCTATCAGCGAAGGTTGACTGACAAGCAAACGGTAGTGCTATTGCAGTTTTGCCTCTGTTGGCTATAGATGAGATATCACTTTGATGAATAAGTCGGCTAAATGACCATACAGAAGCAGCAGCGTGTCCATTGTACGCCAACAGAGAGGGACCATCAGAGAAGCTCTGCTTGACCGAAGCTCTTGCTTCCAAAATACCGGCATTTGTGTTGCCGTTATGACTTTTGATCACCTCATCGAGATAGATACGCTCTACACTGTTCCATCCATTATCTTCCATCTTGAGACCCACAGTCTCTAACTGTTTGGCGAAGTTGTATCCGCTACTGTCTATAGCATCAGCGACTAGTAGTGCACTATAGCTAGTTGACTGACCTGAACTCCTCCAAGCCAATGTTTTGTTGATAAGATTTTCAAAATCTCCCAATGTACGAACAGGCCAACGACCTATCGCAACAGATGGCAACTCATCATCTCCCATCACATAACAGCCATCACATGGTGTATACTTTATATATTCGCTAGTGAGTGCATATAGACTTGGGATGAAGCTCAATGAACCTAGACCCAGATAGTTATGGTAGTCATAACTCGCTGCCCCTACTAGCTGTACATGCGTCACACCTCTTTGGATAGCATCTTTCAGATATGCTTTGATCGCGACAGGTGTCGCCATACCGTTGTCATAGGCAGCATAGATATCCTCTACATTGACTACTTTGATCCTCCAGCCCTCACCCTCTCTCTGCTTGACATAGCGATCAAGTGTAGCACCGATAAAGAGTGGATGAGCAACCATTACATAGTTTGTTCCTCTTCTGCCTTTTTTGGTTTCCAGCTCTTCTTTTGATACTTTTTCACCTATTTCAATAGTAGGTGTTATGCTTGCGACTGCCTCTCCATCATCATAATCAATGATCATCTTGTCATAGATAACCATATCTGCACCATCCGCTTCACCAAAGAGAGAAAAACTAAGCTCATTGCCACTTTTTCTGAAAAGAGTATTATCTACTTCAGTCTCTATGATCCAAGCACCTTTATCTTGGGCTGTTGTGCTAGCTATCTCTGATCCATTGAGAGTGATGGTCATATGATGTCTGCCTTCTGTCACAGCATAAGCGTCGACTTCCACCAATGAAACTCCCTCTGTCGAAATGATCGGCATATCAAAAATACTGGTGTATTTCGCAGTATCTGATTGCCTACGAGTGATCATATATCCTTCATAGAAGGGATCATTACTTGAAGTTGCATAGGTATATCTGTTATTTTTGCCGACAACGATCTCTTTCGCTGTCGTCGGCTCTATTGCGTCACTATCAATAGCAAGCTTCTTGTTAAGTGTCAGTTGATAACGGTTGGCATCTACATAGAGAGCATCTATGGCATCCGGCTTTGTTCCCACAAACTCGATCCAACTATCTTTGGTCCATTTGCCCCCTTTGCCAACTCCATCTATATGACGAGCTACACCTTTGCCTCGAAATGATATAGCAATGTTTTTTACCCTTTCTCCTATGAAGTCTACACTTGCCTCCATCAGATCATCATGCGTCACACGATAGACGGCATTTTCCGATAGACTCAGCGTGATAGATTGATCTTTAGATTTTCTTTTTCTGCTCACTGCTTCTCTAGATGTCATTTTGGCTCTGCGGTTCTCTTTTAGCTCACTGCGTACCTTAACCCAGTCTACCTTACTGACTATCTCCTTGGCTCCACTCTCTTCATCTATCTTGAACGGTCCATGGCGATCCTCTACGCCATTGGGATCTATGCCTGCTATACCGATCTTTTCAACCTTCATACCATCAGGAATAGTGACGCTAGCATGATAATCCATAGGCTCAAACGAATCCAATGAACCGGGAATGATCGCACTGTTGAGCTTCGTCCATTTTTTGCCTTGGACTGCATAGATATCGAAGCCTATATTGGCCGTCTCAGATGCTGTACTGAAGTCTATATCTATACTATTTCCGCTTTTTTTCGGATATACATAGCTGACTGTTACAGGCAGGTAGACAGTATCGCTAGCTGTGAGACTTTGTGCAACTCCGGTACCGCTATTGTTGAAAAATGCTGTTGCTACAAAATCTATAGCCCTCTCATTTAGATCATCATAACGAGCATCAACTGTATACTTAAATGTAAATTGACCCGTTGTATTTTTGGGAATACTTGCCAGTGTACTACGATCTGGGTTGGTTGTATCGGCATTTATGATCCAGTTGATATAATCACCATCCACATCCGAGGCTACATCATTGTTACTTGGATTTGTTACAATTGTTAGCTCACTGACACTACCGTATGCCTGATCGTAGTCGATATGAAACTCTATAAAATCTGCTGGTCCGGTATTTGCATTATTTGCATTCGCATAGTCTACCGTACATGTTGTTGTCTCTCCGGCTTTTACTCCATCAGGGGAGCAGACTATTGTCAATGTGAGTTCAGGTATACCAATTGGGTACGGGTTACCCACTGAATTCGTATCAAAAATACCCTGCTTACATTTTGGTCCAGTCGGACTATTTTGTACAGCTTGAGCAATGGTAGTACAACCTCTATTGTTATTTTGATTGTAAGAAACCAACCAAGCTATATCTGTAAATCCATTACCACTTATATCTTCACATTTTACAGGTATTTCTAATGCTGTAGTGCTATTATCACTTATGTCTCCGGCTACCAATAATCTAGTTATAGCACCTGTTTTACCTTTGCCGTCACCACATGTATCAGTAGTGGTAGTATCACTTAAATCATAAAATGGTCCTACACCTGATGTTAAATCTGTATCAGCATCTACAGTTGTCACAGGGAATAATGCTTCGTGTACACACTGAGTAACGGTGTTTGTATTCGTAGCAGTATCCTCAAACTGTTTGCCATCTGTCGCAAGAAAAATACCCATATCATAACGATTAGCATTAGCCGCAGACACCTCTACTTCTATATTAACTATCGCATTATCATCAGAAGATATACAACCATCAGTGAAGTCAACAAGTTTAATATAATTAACACCAATATCTTTTGCCTCACAACCACCAACCTCTCCAAAGTTACAGCCTGTTGCATTGGTTTCAAAAATAGCCGCACTAACTGGTAAAGTCGTAACTAATATTACACTAGTCAAAAACATTTTCATTTTTCGCATTTACTTTCCTTTTTCTTTAGAGTTTAGCAAATAACAACCGGCTATCTCAAAGAGACCCTTGGCTTTCCGAACCTGTTTCGCAACAGGAGTGGCATTTGTATTTATCGTATTATATCATAAAAATGTCAGGTTTTTGAAAAAAGTTTAAAATATAGATAGAG
>JAYEOM010000018.1:17466-23240 GCA_034722955.1 Campylobacterota bacterium | reverse complement strand
ACTTGATAACTCCAACTTTCAGATATTTAAAGAGGTCAAAAAACACCCAGATATGAGCTATGAAGAGATAGAGAAGATGCTCAAAATGAGTATCTTTCATGAGAATATCTTGACCCAAGGAGCCAAGGAGTTAGATATCGTCTATGAGCTAGGACTCAAAAATGGGTTTACTCTCAGTGCAGAGGTGGCTGAGATAAAGGGTGACAAGTACAGCTTTGTCACTTTGAGCGAAGATGAGAGGAGCTTTTGCTTCTGTTTTGATAAGATTGTCGAGGATGACATCGTTTACTCCGTTCCACACGATGCGAAACTCATCTGCTATGAAAAGGCACTCACTAGCAATGTCAAGCTGAATTTGAGAAAAAATTTGGATTTGGAGGTATTGTGATGTCAGGGGTAATGCTAAAACGATTGTATCTACATAATTTCAAAAGCTTTTGGGAGAGTGAGTTTGAGTTTGGAAAACTGAACTGTCTCATAGCTCCTAACAATGTAGGCAAAAGCAACCTAATAGAGGCATTGAAATTTTTAGATGATATTATTTACCAAAACAGTGTGGTAGCTATCTCAAAAGTAGGTATGAAGAGGCTGAGAAATTATCACTATGATGAAGAGTTGACTGTAATAAGAGCTGATTTTATAGTGAAAAACAGAGTGCTTGTAGGTAATGAATTGATTGATTATGATATTATTCTATATTTTCATTATGGATTTAACTTTGAGACTAATGTAGCCAATATTGATATCAGCATCACTGGAAAAATAAAATCTATAGAGATAGATAGAGCAGATTTAATGCAAGGATTGAGTACTAGGATCATAGGTGATTTTGAGTCACACATAGAGAGATATGGAGATTATTATGATGAAGTACTACAGAAGAAAAATTATCAAAGTTTTGATTTCAAATATAACCATATTTCATTGAGATATGAAATATCGACTAGATATGAAAAAACCGAAGAGAGCATAGCAAATCTATTTGCATTACAGATAGAGAATAAAAATGAGACGCTTAACAGAGCAATGAATCTCACATTTATTTTCAACAAAAATTATCTCTTCTCTTCTCACTATTTCAAAGCTGATAGTATGAAAAGACCTGAAATGACGGGTATGCCATTACTCATGGAAAACGGTAAGAATTTACCAGAATTTTTAGAAACATTAGATGAAGAAGTATTTGCAGATATATCTATTTCCCTTATAGGTGAAGTGGAGCTTGTACAGGGCATACACATAGAAAAAGGTGCTGTACCTAAATTGATATTTGAAGAAGAAGTTAATGGAAAGATATATCCTGTGGGGATACGAGACATATCTGATGGCACGGTACATTTTGTAGCTATCATGAGTGTGATCATTGGCAATAAGCAAGCTATAGGAGTGATGATAGAAGAACCTGAACGACATATGCACATGAAAGTACTCACTTATATTTTGGACACTATGAGAGACGATGATAAGCAGATATTTTTTACTACGCATAGTATGGAGTTACTGCAACAGCTTAAACTTGACGAGATTATTTTCCTCTACAGAGATTATGATGGAGACACTCAAAGCAAAAGAGCAAAAGATATATATAATATAGAAAAAATTATGAAAATATATAAAGATGATTTAGTAGAGATGTTGAAAACAGGTATTTTAGATGATTTAAACCTAGAGGAAGATATATGAAAATAGGTTTGATTGTTGAAGGGGATAGCGATAAAGATTTTTTTGAAAAATATTTCAAACCTAATTTCAAAAGAGATATTATAGTAACTTCTCCTGGTAAGAAAGGAATTTGCAAGATACTCAATAGAGAAAAAATCCATCAAGACATAAAAGCTCTTTTTGCTAGAGGATGCAAAGAAGTTCATATTTTGATTGATTTGGATACGCAATGTGATAGAGGGAAAAAATTTACTTGTATTGTAGAGTTAAAAAAGTGGTATAGGAAAAAAGTATCCCTAGAGACAAAAGATAATGTAGCAGTAACTATAGTTTCAAAAGAGATAGAGGCTTGGATGTTATCAGCATGGGAAAATAGTAACAATAAATCTAAGCAAGATTTAGAGAAACATTTTAAAACTAAAAAATCTTTGAATGAAAAAGAACTTTTAAAAAAATTTATTGATTCAAGGAGAAGTATTGATAGAGTAAAAAATGCTTCATTAGATTACTTCTTCATTAAAATTGGATTATAGATGCAAATAAAATACACTACCCAACCCCACCAAACCAAAGCCATAGAGTCCATCGTGGAGCTATTTCGAGGGCAGAGCAGACAAGTCTCTGAATATGATATCTTTGATGGAGAAGCCGTATGTGGCAATAGGTATATACTCGATGATATGGCGATATTGGACAATCTGCACTCCATACAAAAGAGAAACGGTATAGAAGCATCTTTGGTGTTGGAGAGTCGTGATTTTTCTGTAGAGATGGAGACAGGGACTGGCAAAACCTATGTATATATCAAATCTATACTAGAACTCTATGCAGAGTATGGGTGGAATAAATATATCATCATAACCCCTTCGATCGCTATACGAGAGGGGGTATTGAGTTCTCTGGAGAGTATGAAAAAACATTTTGCTGATAGTTATAAGTTTCCTTATGACTATTTCGAGTATGACTCTTCTCGTTTGGGGAGCTTGAAGCATTTTATCCGTGATGATGGTTTGCAGATCATGGTCATGACTATCGATAGCTTCAAGCGAGCCAACACTATACTCAACATGACACAAGAGGGTTTCGCAGGCACACCCAAACAGAGTCTACGCAAGACAAACCCTATCCTCATACTCGATGAACCACAAAATATGGAGAGTGAACTCAGTAAAACTTCTATCAGTGAACTCAATCCTCTCTTTACGCTTAGGTTTTCTGCAACTCACAAAAACTACTACAATCTACTCTATACACTTACTCCCAAAGAAGCATTGGCACAAGGATTGGTGAAGCAGATAGATGTATTGGCATTGAGTGAAAACCAAACAGTAAATGACATCTATATACATGTGAAAAAAATAGAGATAGACAAAAGATCCAAAAGACCCGTAGCGACACTAGAGCTGATAGTAAAAAACAGAGATGAGTTTGTGACCAAATCAGTGAAGATAAAAGGAAACGATTCCCTCAAAGATAAGACAAAAAACCCAATCTACACAGGCTTCATCGTGGATGAGATCAATGCTAGAGAGATGTTCCTACAGTTTGAAAATGGATTGAGACTAGAACTCAGTCAAATCAACGGAGAGGTAAAAAGACAGATACAAAAGCAGCAGATCAGCGAAGCCATAGCCTTGCATATGCAAAAATTTGAGCAGTTAAAAAAGAGGAATGTCAAAGTCTTGAGCCTCTTTTTTGTCGATAGAGTGGCAAATTTTTTGACCCAAGAAGAGGGTTGGATGCAGGGTCACTTTTGTAAAGAGTTTAATAGACTCAAAGTAGACTATGAGAGCTTTCGAGATGTGAAAGATGATGAAGTGTATAGATACTATTTTGCAAAAAGAAAATCTGGCTACATAGATGATCTGAAAAATAGCGATAGTGACAGGAGACTCGCCAAAAAGACTTATGATCTCATCATGAAAGAGAAAGAGAATCTTTTGAGTTTTGAAGAAAAAACTAGTTTTATATTTTCTCATAGTGCATTGAGGGAGGGCTGGGATAACCCAAATGTATTTTTCATCACAACACTCAACGATACCAAATCTGAAATGAAAAAACGACAAATACTCGGACGAGGTGTGCGGTTGGCTGTAGATGTGCATGGCAACAGAGTGGAGGAGAGAGAGCTCAACAGACTCACCGTGATAGCCAATGAGAGTTTCGATGAGTTTGCCAAAAGTCTCCAACAAGAGTATGAGGTGAGTGGTGTTTCAGAAGGTCAGATACCAAATAATCTAAAGAAGAAGATAGTAGCAAAACGACAATATGACGAATCCTCACTCAGCAAAGAGTTCAAAGAGCTATGGGATAAACTAAAAAAAAGAACCATCTTTGAACTCAAACTAGATGAAGAGAAATATATAGAGAAAGTTATCGGTAAATTACAAAATATTGAAACTACTGAACAGAAAATAGTAAAACAGTTGGGGACGATAGAGAATGATGTCTATGGCTATGTTGCGGAAGAGAAGAGTTATACATTAAACTTCAAGCAAACCTTGCCTGACTTGGTCTCTCTGATAGAAAGAGAGATTGGTGTCACACGAAGGATGATTATTGAGATATTGAATAGAGTAGATTTGACTCCTTTCATACGAAATAGTGATGCTTATATCAGAAAAGCACTTGAGGCTTTTGAAGATGCAAAACATGAGATACTGACAGAGAGTAGTGATGGTATAGTCTATAGAGAGAGTGGAGAGTATTATGCTTTTACCAATCTCTTTCCTGAGATGCTAGAGGGGTATGATCTACAGGCATGCAAGAGGGGATTGTATGACACAGAGCAGTGGGACTCAAATATAGAAAAAGAGTTTATAAAGTGTGCAGATACTCATTTTAAGTTTTTTGCAAAACTGCCTAAAAGGTTTAAAATCAAAACACCACTTGGTAACTATAGTCCTGATTTTGCTGTGATCAAATTTGATGAGAGTGAAGGTTCGTTCATAGTAGAGACCAAAGGGAGTGAAAAAGAGAGTGAACTGAGAGCTCATGAAAAGTGGCAAATAGCATATGCTAAAAAACATTTCAAATTGATGGATATTCAATATAGAGAGAGGATCACCAAGTGTAGTGACATTTGATGCAAATATTCCTCTCAATAACATAAAAGGAACACAATGAAACAACTACTACTAATCCTCGCTCTATCCATAGCTATCAATGCACAAGAAGCCCACTATGTCGGTGACAAGAGCTGTCAGTATATTTTTGTAGTCAATTTAAAAACTCACCATATTTTTCCCATTTTTCTTAGATATATAGAGTAGATCATCAACTCTTTTGTAGATATCATCTGCATTATCACTTTTTTGTACTTGGGTTACCCCTATACTTATGGTTATTGTTTCATTTTTTAGATTTTCGAGAGACTCTTCTACGCTTTTTCTGATTTTTTCTGCAACAATCTTGGCTTGCTTTAGATGTGTATCTGCAAATATTATAACGAACTCTTCCCCACCTACTCTGAAGAGATAGTCACTCTTTCTGATATTTGATTGGATCAGTTGGCTCATTTCAGTTAATATATCATCTCCAGCAAGATGCCCATAACTGTCATTAATCTTTTTAAAATCATCTATATCATACATCAGGACAGTAAATGGTGTCTGGTTTCTCTCATAAAGAGAGAGTGACTCTGATATCTTTAGATTATAATACTTTCTATTATAGGTATTTGTGAGTGCATCTATATATGTTTGCTTTTTTAGCTCTCTTTGGGTATTGTAGAGTTCTGTAGTATCAAGTGCGGAACCCAGCACCCCTACAATCTCATCATCTTCTCTCAATAGACTAGTAGACCATGTCAATACAAAACTTTTGCCATCTTTTGATAAGATCCCACCTTGATGTGTCTGTTGATCCGACTCACAGTCACCTGAAATAAATTTTGAAAAAATAGTTTTTCCCTCTTTGATACTCAATGGGGGCAACACACCGATCTCAAACCAGTTTTTACCCAAAATCTCTTTCTCTGTAAATCCAAGCATCTCTGAAGCGGTCTTATTGATCATCGTTATATTTGCATCTCTATCAAGTGCTATCATAAAAGCACTGCTGGCATTTAGATATAGCTTGTTTAACTCTTGAATATTTTTAAGTTCTTTCTC
>JAYEOM010000018.1:0-17366 GCA_034722955.1 Campylobacterota bacterium | reverse complement strand
TAAAATCACTTGTTGAAATTCACTAGGCAAACCAAACACTTTACTATCTTCGCCACTCATTTCAAATATGATGTTGTGTTTGTTGAGCTGCATCTGTATGATATCTAGTGTGTTTTCTATACTCTCTTTTATACTAAAATGAACTTTTTGTTTATTAATTCTAAAAAAGTTACTAAAATCTGTAATGGTCTTAGATAAGAAATATATGATTTTTATATTTTTTTCTATAAATGCATCGATAAAATTTTCATCTATCTCTTCTAGGTTATAATACTCTTCAAGCATCTCTATGTTTATGTTCAACTCATTTAGAGGTTGTCTCCATTGATGGGCGATAGAACCCATCATCTCACCCATCTCAACTAATTTGGCATGTTGTATAAGTTGTGCCTCAATCTCTTTGGTTTTTAGTTTGCTTCTTGCATTTTCAATAGCCAAAGCACACACACTGCTGATAGATATCGCTAGATTAAGATATTGATAGATATACTGAACAAAAGCAATATTCTCTACACTGACAATACCAACTGTCTGATTGTCATATATCAGTTTAACAGCAAAGCCATCATCATATAGTCTGTAGCTATCTTCTATATTAAAAAGATAGGCAGATGTCTCACTATCAATACTGCTTGAGAGATTTTCGATTATTTTAGAATCTTTTATCGCCATATAGGTGATGTTTTCTGATGCAAACAGCATAGTAAATATCTCTTTTATACTATCTGTAATCTCTTTCTCATCTACTTTTTTATTGATTATGCTGAGAAGGTCAAATGCCATTGCATAGTTTGCTGTATCTCGCAGTGATTCATCAAGTCTTGATTTGATCTCTCTGTTGGAATTTTTTAGTTTCTCCTGATTGATAATGCTGTCAACATATAATTGAAAAAACTCCAATCCTATAGGGACTATTTCATATGGTCTATCAACAAATTTTGCAAACTCTCTTAACTGTTCGTTTGATTTGTTATTGACCTGAGTATTTAGTAAAACCAACTTTTTACAAAATTCTTTAAAAAATATTTGAGCATTATCTCTCTCAAATCCCCATAACTCTGTAACATATCTCCTCCAGTGACTTAGCCAGCCGGGAGTAATGATATAAGCACCATTTTCCATATAGCTCTGCACCAGTGTTTTGGGTGCAAACATATAAAAGCAGTTCTCCTCTTTGTGAAATGCTGTAGAGCCGACTATGTTATCTGGCTCAATTGTGCATCCCCCAAGTATAAAAGCATCTTTTTGGGGCTTAAGCTTCTCAAAAGGATCATCAATATTATGATATTTACACTTGGCTCTATATGGCTCTATAACAACATTATCATATCTCTTTGTGACTGCTTTAAGCTCTGCTGTATAGCTTTCACATATATAAAATGTAGTTACCCTATTTGATCGGATATTTTCCATACTCATAAACCGCCTCTCTTATTGCAAGTAGAGTCTCCTCTTTGATATCCCATGGAATTTCACCGTGATTATCTGCCAAGATAAATCCTCCACCTTTTGCAGCACTATCGATAGCCTCTTTTACATACTGTTTTGTCTGTTCAACACTCCAGTGTCTCATCTCTATAGCATTTAAATTTCCCAAAAGTGTCAATCTCTTATCTGCTGCACTCTTCAAATCTCTCAAATCCTCAAATATGCTAACACCAACAACAGCTGTACCAGTCTCTATGATATCTTTCATGATCGGCAGACAATCTCCTGAGGCAAAATGAGTTGCTGTTGGTCCATTGATCTGTGAAATTGTCTCTTTTGCGACTTTAAATCCAGTCTCCAGATAGAGTTCACGCGGAATAATAGTTGTGGAGGATATCGGATCAAAGTATGTGATAGCAGTAGCACCAGCTTCGAGCTGTGCATTTGCCCAATTGATACAAAATCCTATATTGACCCTCATAAGCTTTTCAAATAGTTTCCTATCATCATAGATAAGGTCCAGATAACTGCTAAATCCCATCTGCATAACCGGCAGTGAAAATGGTGACACAACTACACCGATGATAGGTACCTCATCTTTGGCTACCTCTTTTAGCATGGATGTAGCATCTAAAACTTTTTTTAATACTTTAGATTCACCTACGGTTGGAGCTCTTAGTGAATCGATCATCTCTTTTTTGAGAAAAGGCTCTCCGGCATTTGGCGGACCATCTTCACTATAGATAACATCAGCACCAAATGCTTCAGTATCTATGGGAGCATAAAAGAGAGAGTAGTAGCAATCATGTCCATATTTTTCGCGAAGCTTCAACTGCCCCTCAAAAACATTTTTGGCACTTGAGAAATACTCCTCAATAGAGAGATTTAACTCTTTTGCTCCATGCATAGACAACAGTAAAAAATATGGAACTCTATCAGCTTCCTCTTGACCTATAGCTGTCAATACTCTCTGCATCGATGTCATAACAATCCTTTGAGTTTTTCTATGATATCTACCGCTTGAAAAGCATTGGTTGCATACGCATCAGCACCCACTTCTCTATACAGATCTGCATCAAACCTAAACGGTGCACCGCCAACTACAACCTTGGTATTTAACTTTTCATCTTTTATCTTTGAGATAAGCTCTTTTGTATTTATCGCAGAGTTTAACATTAGCACTGAGATGAGAAGGATCTGTATCTTGTCTTGTTTTATCTTTTTAATTATCGATTCTATACTATGCTGCAGACCATAATCAATCACATCATAACCATTGGATTTTAAAAATGTATATACTATACGCTTTCCTAAAAGATGGTAATCTTTGTAAACAAGTATGGCGATATTGGGTTGATCTACTCTTTTGATACTTTTTTTTGGTATCAACTCATCAACAATCTCTTCGAGGATCTTACCACCCATATATACCTGAGAGAGTGCTACGCCACCATCTTCCCACCTCTGACCTATGCTATCCATAGCCGGTATGACAACATCTTCCAGCAGTGGTATAGCACCACCACTATCAGACCTGGAGGATAAAATTTCTCTAATTTTTATCCTATCTAGAGAGAGCAGAGCATCTTCAAACTCTTGAATCAAAGTATCCATTACGCAAAATCTCCTATATATTAATACTTAATTATAGCTTTATTTTAGCTTGTTTTGACTTTGATAAGGTTGGGGTGAAATCGGAAGAAGCTAGATCTATAGATCTGTCTAATCTATCTCTCTTATTTGCTCAAGAAAGGTCTCCATAGAGGGGAGTGTGAGATTTGCTTCTCTCTGCTTCTCTCCCCACATCGGTTCAGGGAAATAGCTATCTTCTGCAAAACGAGCCATAATATGCCAATGCACATGTGGCATATAGTTTCCAAATGAAGCGATATTGATCTTGGTTGGTGTTCTGATGATATTTGACTTCTATCCTTTTTTACCTATTTTATACTCGATATGATATCGTAACGGTTTAAGGATACGCTAATATATAATTTATTGATAGTTTTTAATATAAAATTCCGTCAACCTTGTTGTTAATAAACTTTCGATACTATATTTCTAATTTATATAAAAAGGATTTTACCGATGATATATAGAAGGATCAGGTTAGTCTTGGGGGCTGGGCTTTTGAGTGTTCTCCTTTTGGGTTGCACGAGTGGAGATAGCAGTAGCAGTGTTGGAACTGGAGAGGTGATAGTCAAAAAATCATACCATCCTAATGGCAAAATCATGGTAGAGTCACCTCGCATAGATGGTGTGCGGCATGGTGATAAAAATATGTATAGAGAAGATGGCATGCTCATGCAGTCAACACCATACAAAAATGGAAATATAGATGGTAAAGTCAAGTCATACTACAAGAGTGGGGAGTTGAAGAGTGAAACCTCTTGGGTTGAGGGTCAGCCAGAGGGTATGATGATATATTACTACAAAGACGGCACGGTACAGTCTGAGTCACCCTATGTTCAAGGGAGTATTGAGGGTATAGTAAAGACTTACTATCCTACAGGTGAACTGCAATCAGAAGTACCATATGTTCATACCAAACCAAAAGGTATGGGAAAAGAGTACCATAAAGATGGTACAGTTAAATTAGAAAAGACTTTTTAGTGATGCCATTCTCTTCTCTGAAGCTCTCATCGGCTATTCTCAAAGCACTAGAAGAGAGAGGCTACCAAGCACCTACACCTATACAAAAAGAGTTGATACCAACGATTATGGGAGGTAGAGATCTCTTGGCAAGTGCTCAGACAGGTACTGGAAAGACAGCTGGGTTTGTATTGCCTGTGATGCAGATGATAATGCAAAAAAAAGAGCAACAACCAAACCGAGATGAGAGTACTTCTATAGCGGTCAGGGCATTGATATTGGTACCGACTAGAGAGTTGGCAAAACAGGTCGCAGAGCATACAGAAGCGTATAGTAGATATCTATCTCTAAAGAGTACTGCCATATACGGTGGTGCACCTATCGCAGCCCAAGCGAGGCGATTGGCAGAGGGGGTAGATATAGTGGTAGGTACACCGGGGCGTGTACTAGAGCATCTAGGAGAGAACAATCTTGACTTGAAGAGTGTGGACTACTTCATATTGGATGAGGCTGACACTATATTGGATATGGGTTTTCTGAGAGAGGTATCTAGGATAATATATTCACTCAAATCAAAACGACAAAATATACTCATCTCCGCTACACTGCCGCATGCAGTAAAAACACTAAGTCTGGAACTGCTCCATAGACCTATAGAGATCGAGATAGCGACGATGGGGAGTAGTGCTGCTCTAGTCAGACAGATTTTGCATCCTGTAGAGATGGAGAGGAAGCTAGAGCTGCTCTCATATCTCATCGGTTCACAAAACTATCCGCAGGTACTGGTCTTTGTGAGAAAAAAAGCCCAAGCAGATGAAGTCACTGCTGAGCTTATAGCATCAGGTCTCAAGACAGCAGTGATACATGGAGATAAAACATCAGGCAACAGAAGCCGTGCATTGAGTGACTTCAAAGAGAGAAAGATCCGTGTTCTAGTGGCTACAGACATAGCTGCTAGAGGGTTGGATATCAAAGAGTTAGATGTAGTGATCAACTATGATATCCCTCATGTTACACAAGATTTTATCCACCGTATCGGACGAACAGGCAGAGCAGGCAGAGAGGGGTTGGCTATCACTCTGAGTTCAGCAGACGAATCGGTTGCACTCAGATCGGTAGAGCGGATGATGGGTCGATCTATACCCATAGAGGTGATACCCGGATATGCACCCCCAGTTCAGGCAGAACGCAGAGGAGCCAGAAAAAATCCTAATGCAAAAAAACCAAAAACAGCCGGAGCTTTTGGGAAGAAAAAAACAGCTACAGTAACAAAAAAACGAAAAACAACCAAAAGAGATGGATATCAATCCAACTCAAAGCCTATAGCTAAAAGTGATAAAGGATCAGGCAGAGGCGGTAGGAGATAGTGCAGATATATATCCATACTCTAACCTCTATACTGGTCTTGGTACTGTTGATACTTTTTGTTGCATATTTGCGTCATAGAGGGCATCTCAAGCAGGAGAGTGGTGCTCTCTTCTCTTGGCTTGTGATGCAGGTCACACTTCCTGCACTTCTCTTTACTGCCTTGGCTCACTCTGCTATGGAGTGGCACTATCTCCTGCTTTTTTTGATTATGTTTGGTGCGGAGATGATTTTACTGCTGACCTCTTGGGGTGTTGGTAGATTTTTGAAGCTCAAGAGTGAACAGATGGGTACTTTTTTGATAGTCTCTACATTTGGGAGTTCTGCACTGTTGGGGTATGCACTGATCGCAGAGCTCTTCCCTGGCAATAGTGCTGTACTTGTAGAGGCTGCTTTTGTCTCAGAGCTTGGGGTAGGCTTGCCTATCTTTACGATCGGGGTGATGATAGCTATCTACTATGGCAGTACAGATAGAGAGGAGATCACACTGCTTGAGGGTATATTGCCATTTTTTCGTTCACCTATCTTTTTGTCCATAGTTTTAGGTATCTTGTGGTCTACTCTCTCTCTGCCGACACAGGGTATAGTGATAGAGCCTCTCTTTGATATGATCCATATCATCGCAAAATCAAATACTTTTATTGTCGCTTTGACTGTTGGAGTTATGCTAAATTTTAGTTCATTGAGAGATATTATTTATATTATAGTAGCTACGATAATACTCAAACTGATCCTATCTCCAATATTGGTTTGGATACCTGCCGGGTTTATGGATCTGGAGATATGGCAACTACAGGTACTCATACTTGAATCGGCTATGCCTTCAGCTATGCTCAGCGTAGTTTTGGCAAACCGATATGGATGTGATGCCAAGTTGGCTGCCAAGCTGGTATTTGTGACACTCTTTGCCAGTATTTTGACTGCACCAATGATGCTGAAACTGCTTGCATAATTTGACAATTTGTAGTTTTATGCTATTATTAGAAAAAAGAGAGGAGCTAATGAGATGATAGAGACGATAAAGATAGAAAATGACTATTCTCCCGAAGAGAAAAAGATGATTTTAAAGAAGTTGAGTCAAGAGAGATTGGAGCGTCAACGCCAAAAAGAGCTTCAAACAATGAGGGGTTCCAAATATGATCCGGAAAAAAAGCAAAAGATATTAGAAGAGCTCGATGCAAAGAGACGAAAAAAGCAGAAGAAACGATATAAATTTAAAAATAAAAAGATTCATACTTTAGAGAATAGAGACTTTTACAAGCTTCTTGGTCTTGGGCGTGACTATTATATAAAAGTAGAAGATTGTGCCAACTACTCTGACCATGCTGAGGTGCTTACGATTTATCATCGTGGTTTTGATGGCTTAAAAAAAGATTATGTACTTGTTGAGTTCAGAAGCGATAGTGATAAGATTTTTATCTCAGAAGATACATTGAGAATATATTTTAAGCCAGTATCGATAGAGGATAACTAATAAACTATTAATACTGTTTTGGCTTCTATTTGGTTGTTTATTTCCGTGGTGTAGCCTTATCCTCTTCATTGGTGGAGGGGAGTTGTGAGAGGAGCCCAATCTAGATCATAATATCATAGATATCCCTCTATCGGTAAATACGAGAGAATATCCGTCCCCAATCTTCTCCAGTAGCCTGCATGAGGCGGTGAATAGTAGACTTTTTCCACACCATCTTTGGTAGAGTGCCAAACTGGTCCATAGATTGGGACACCATCGTCCTCTGGATCTAGAGGGTGTTTTTCCCAAGTGACACGATATAGATTCTCCTCTGTCAAAATATTTGTCAATTTTGATCGCTGTGCTTTTGTGAGTTTCTTAGAGCTGATAATCATCATCAGCTCTGTATTGAGCTTGTCCGATCTAGGGTCGATATTGGCTGAGCCTACCACAAGACGATCCTCATCGATGATCATCATCTTGGTATGCAGAGAGGTATTACGACTCTTTAGCCATCTCTTTGATCTGATTAGCTTCTTGAAACTTTTTGGCTTCAACTCATAGAGTTTGACCCCCATTCCAACTAGATCTTTGATATACCACCGATATCCGCTATAGACAGCAAAGACATCTGTCGATGCCAATGAGTTGGTGATGACAGTGACCTCTACATCTCTCTCTCGCAATCCTTTAAGTCTCTTCATCATCTCTCTGCTAGGGATAAAATAGGGAGAGATGATGATCAGATCGTTTGTGGCATGTTCGAAGTTACTACTTATCTGTACTGAGATATGGGTTCGATCGTCATCTTCATCACTATTGACTTTTTCAGGATAGTCGTAGTAAAAATCAGCCCGTTTCGCCACAGTCATATCTACCTTTCCCCGAAATATATCTTTTGCAAAATCAGAACGCAACATAGCTTCTCCTATACTGCTCTGCCGGAACTCATATGCACTCTTTTTAAGTTTTTGTGTTGCCTTTCGATACTCAGCAGTACTAAACTGTCCCTCTAGTATCTCATAAGAGGGTACTGCCTCCTTGCTGTTCCAGTAGAGATCAAAAGATCGATAGATATCTTTTACTACTTTTCCAGTGGAGAGGATGTCATAGTCAAAAAATAGTCTATCTTTGTCAACAGCATAATAGACATCACCGATATTTCTCCCTCCTATGATCGCAGCAGCACCATCAGCGATCAGTGCTTTATTGTGCATTCGTTTGCCAAGACGGTTTACATCAAACAGCAGTGCCAAGTTTCGCATAGAACTTCTTAGGCGATTTGGGTTGAAGAGACGCAGCTCAACATTGGGATGTGCTGCCATCATCTTCCACTCAATATCTTTGTCTGATGTACTTAAGTCATCGATCAAAATACGGACTTTTACTCCCCTTTGGGCTGCCCTCAAGAGATGATAAGCAAAAAATTTTCCGGTACGGTCATTTTCATATATAGTACTGTACATCCAGACTGGTTTTGGCTTGATCGACCAAAAAGATCCTCGCGGCAAATGCATCTCTAGGCTCTGAAAGAGAGTGAAAAGCAGAATTGTCACCAAGTTTTTGATCTATATTGTTCAGGTAGTCAAGGAGCGGTGCTTTAGCTTTGGGAAGCTTGGTAAAGCTCTTTTGTTTGGCGATATCTGGAGCAGGCACAGTATGGGTACAGGCTGAAAAGAGAAGGATGATAATACCTAGTACCAGTATATGAAAAAAATAGGATAACTCTATCTTGTGATGCATTTTACACTTCCTTGTTTGGCTAATATTATACTCAAATTTAAATCTATTTACGCTATTATGGAGTTTGATGAATGGTTCAATGCAGTGTAAAGCCTCTAAATTTTGTAAAGTATAAAGTTTTGCATTTTCTTTGTTCTTTTTTCTAAAATACTCTATAAAAATCGAGGTATCTATCAAAACTCTTCTATCGTCCATGATTTGTATCCTTTATTAATACTACTCTCCCAACCTTCTGCTTCTTCTTCTGATATAGTTGGACCATTTTTTAAAATATTCAAAAAATCATCATCTTTTTTCCCTGAGGTATTTGTGAAATAATGTCTAGCTTTGTATGTTGGTACACTTCTCTTTTATTTTTAGGGATTTGTTGCAAAAAGTCAAGAATTTGTTTGAGATAGTCATCATCTATTTTTATAGTTAGCGTTTGCATCTGTTCTCCTTTGTTGTGATTATATCTAAAATCTAAGCTATATCTCTACTTTTCTGTTCTTGACTCCACTCACACCATACGGGCAGATGATAAGAAACACTATGAGTCTGCTACGATCTCTAAATATTCATCAGCTCCAAAGATGAAGATGCCCAGTAGAGATCAGTTATGCCTCAAACAGTGATGGTTTAAATCGTTTGTCTCTTATGCTCATCAGCTTGCTCTCTTCGTCCATGTAGATGTCGAAAAGTTCTGTTGCTCTGATGAGACTGCTGAGTTTTTTGTATCCATAGTTGATGGGCGAAAAGGATGAGCTGTTGCCTATGTAGGCACCTATCTCTGCTAGGTTTGCCCAGCCATCCTCATCCATAGTCTGCTCTAGTGCAGTACGCAGGATATTGACCAGCCAAGTATCCGCACGCATATCTTTACCACTCTTGCGTGCGGATATCTCTTTGATCTCTCCTTGTGTTTGCCACTTATCCTCTTTGTTGTTCATAAGTTTCTCTGTAAAGATAAACTGTGAACAGGCAGCCATAAATGATTTGGGTGTCTTCTTCTCTCCAAAACCGAATACTTTGATACCTTCTGCTTGGACACGCATCACGACAGGGGTAAAGTCACTATCGCTAGTAGCAAAAGCAAAAGCATCTATCTTTTTGGTGTGGAGCATATCCATAGCATCGATGGTCATAAGTATATCTGTAGCGTTTTTGCCTTTAGTGTAGTCAAACTGCTGTATCGGTTTGATGGCATACTTCAGGAGGATAGATTCCCAGTTTTTTAAATTCTCTTTTGTCCAGTTGGCATAAGCTTGACGGATATTGACGATGCCATATTTGCTCAGCTCATTGAGTATACCCTCTATGGCGTGGTAACTGATATTGTCACTATCTATAAAGAGGGCAATGTGATCTTCATTTTTCAAATTATTACTCCTAGTTGTTTATGACTTTACACTCTCTTTTTGGTTTGTGATCTTCTGCAGATAGTCACTGATCTGTATGAGAGAGAAGGTCACTAGAAAGATCATCAATCCAGGGAAAAAGCTCACCCACCATGCGATCTCCATGACAGATTTGCCTTCGCTGAGTATACTCCCCCAGCTCATGTCAGGAGGCGTGACGCCTAGTCCTAGATAGCTCAGTCCGCTCTCTGCAAGTATAGCACCACTCACACCAAATGTAAAACTGACAAAAAATATAGGTGCCAACAGAGGAAGAAAGTATTTGAAGATGATCTTCATATTGGAGACATCAGCTATAGTAAGTACCTTGATATATGGTTGGTTAGCTATACGATAACTCTCTGCTCTTATGAGTCGTGATGTTCCCATCCACCCAGTGATAGAGATGACAAGGATCAAGATCAAAGTAGAGGCAGAGATGTAACTCACTAGAGCGAGCAGGAGAAAGAAGGTCGGAAAAGTGAGAAAAAGATCGACTATTACCACAAAACTCTTATCAAAATAACCCTTGAAATATCCGGCACTCACCCCCAAAATCAGCCCTACCAATGAAGCTATAACAGCAGAACCTACACCGATGATAAGTGAGACTTGACCACCATTCATAACGCGTGCTAGCAGATCTCTACCTAGTCTATCTGTACCCATTGGGTGTTCCAAGTCGGGCATACTTAGGATCAAAGTTTTATCCAGCTCAAAAGGGGAGATCGTATAGAAGAGAGGGGCTATAAAAGAGAGTAGAAATATCCCTAAAAGTATCGCTATACTGACATAGGGTATCTTTCGCTCCATTATAACTCCTTTGGTCTATAGTAGCTGAGTGTACTTCTACCAAACTTTTTGCGTTTGACGAACTTCAATCTACCGATACTCTCCGGCAAGTCCAGTTTGGTCATATGCTCTACGATCGCCATCTCGCAATACTCAGGATCGATACTCTCTATCAGCCCTATAGTCTGGTCATAGACCTCATCCATCCCATCACGAGTAGAAAATGGTGGATCAAAATAGAAGTAACTCTTCTCATCACTCCTCTTGACTATCTCCTGTACCATGGCGAACTTCTCAAAACTATCACCATAAAAGATATGACACTTAGATGGGTCCAATCTCTTGACATTTTGCCCCAAGATATGATAAGCATCTTTGTTATACTCTATAAAGTAGCATGCACCCGCACCACGACTCAGCGCCTCCAACCCGATAGAGCCACTACCGGAGAATACTTCAACAAAGTTCTTCTCTGCAATATCAAACTGTAGGGTATTGAATAGTGACTCTTTGAGGATAGATTTGGAGCCTCGTGTAGTATGGATAGCTGGTATCTCTAAAGTTTTGCCTCTATACTTCCCACCGATGATAGTAGTAGTAAAAAGTTTGATTTTTTCATATTTTTTCATAAAATAATTTTAGCATAAATTATAGAAAAAGTTAGCATCTGTGCTGTTTTAGAAACAAACATAGTGTGTAATGTGATGATAATATATTTCTGTTTTGTTTTTTTAATTTTATGGTTTACTGTGATCATAATTTAGGTGCCTATCCCCCTGGCGTTACGATCGCCTTTAGTGTATTGGCAAGTTTGCTTGACTCTTTGATATTTCCCAACTCTTTTCCTGGTTCTGTGGTGGTGATAACTGTTCTGCCCAATATCTTTTTGCTGCCATCTTTGAGCCTGGCACCCCAGTAGGTATGCATGATTACGGGTTCACCTCTGTATTGACCTAGATATAAGACGATGTGACCAGGAACATAGAGCATCGATTGAAATGGTTTTGCTTTGGTGATGATCGTCCTCTTTTTCTTCTCTTTTGGGATACCTTTGATGTTGCTATATTTTCCATCTTTTGCCTGTTTGCTGGAGTTTCTACGCAGGAAGATACCAAATGGAGCAAAGTAGTCTTTTGTAAAAGAGGAGCAGTCCCTAGTCTGTAGCAATCCACCCCATCCATAAGGTTCATTATAGAACTGCTTAGAGATCATCGTCACATTTTTGCTACTCATAGCGATAGGTTTTTTAGCGATCAATCCAGCTTTTGCAACAGTTGTATATTGGAGGATGGCTTTTCCGCCTTCTCCTCGTATTGCAAATAGATATGCTTTTGCTTTTTTCTCTACAGGACTTTTGATCACAGGAAAGATAGCACCCAACTTCACCAATGAGAGATATTTTTTATCTTTATATAGCTTGAGATCATCCCTGATGACGACAGCATAATGGTTGTTTTTGAACTTTTTGATAAATTTAGTATCGACTACAGCCATACTAGAGATCGGTAGCCATCCATAGGTGGCAGATCCACGCACATACGCCCACTTCCTATCGATGGAGTAGTGTGATATATAGAGTGGCGTATTGATATGGTATGAGCTGTTTTGGTTATAGTCAAAGGGGAAACCTTCACCTGTTTTTTTGGGATCATTATAAAAAGGTCTACTTGTAGGCAGAGCACGGAGATTTACATGTTTGGTTGTGATGCCTCTCTGGTGGATAGTATCAAGTTTGCCAAAATTGGCATTTTTGATCCAGTGCTGATAGGTAGTAGAGGGGATGACTCGACCTCTGCTGTCATAGATAGTTTTTTTTGTGACAGAACGAAATGGCCACTCCATCTCATTGAGTGCTTTATCTATCTTGTTGAGACTCCAAGGTCTAAAAAACTTTTTGTTATATTCCCTGTCCCACTTCAACTGTTTTTTATATGAGACTTTTTTGAGCTGTTTGGCATAAAAAGCAGGGTTTTGAGGGATCTTTTTCATATCTTCTATCTGCCCCTGTGGCATACGATCTATCTGGCTAGGTGCACGCTTCCCCTCCGATAGAGTATAGTTTGCCAGCAGGAGCGATTGAGCGGAAAATAGTAGAGTAAATAGTAATTTTTTATTCATAATTTATCTTTCATAATTTATTTGAGATTATCTTATGGTATGATTATTTTATTAACACATGGTGAATAAGTTGTAATCAAAGCATCCTTTTGAGTATGATGGCTCATACTAAGAGATGAGGTCTAAATGATTGAGTAGAAAAAGTCTCTATCATATTGTGCCTTTTTATAAATAATCGGTGCAGTGTGGCTCTTAGGTTGTGCGACATTTTTTATTTTAGCTTGTTTTGCTTTGGAGGTGGTATTGGTATTGAAGGTTGTAGTTGTTACCAGACCCCTTAAATAATAAATAACTTCCTTAAAGCACTTTTTTAGTATGATTATTCACACTAATAAATGAGGTTTAAATGATTGAAAATGGTTTTATCTACTTGTCTCTGTTGATTGTGATCGCTTCTGCTATAATCTATAGTGAAAAGTACTACAGATGGCGACTCTTTGACTATCTGCCTGCTATTGTTATCCTCTATTTTGTGGTGATGCTGCTATCTACACTAGAGGTGTGGCAGAAGAGTAGTGAGGTTACAGAGACCTACAAGAGTATCAAGTCCAATATCTTGCCAGCTATGATATTTTTGATGCTTCTGCATGCTGATCTTCGTCAGATTATGAAGCTCGGCAAAAAGATGATTTTGACATTTTTTCTCGCTGCGATGAGTATAGCAGTAGGGTTTATAGGGATGTTTTTGCTCTTTCATACTCTATTTGAGCCTGATGCGTGGAGAGCATTTGCAGCATTGAGTGGCAGCTGGATGGGCGGGACTGCCAATATGGTAGCGATACAGGGTGCTCTAAATGTACCCGATGCCAAGATGGGATATGCTCTTCTCATAGACTCTGTTGATTATGCTATCTGGGTGATGATACTGCTGGCACTGGTGCCTTTGGCAGGCAAGTTTAACCGATGGAGTGGTGCGGATACATCTATCATAGATGAAGTAGGGGAGAAGTTGTCTCGGTCTCATAGCAGAGAAGAGATAACTTTTCACTCTCTATTTTTACTTTTGGGTATCGCTCTTATGGTCTCTGCTATGAGTCAATATATCGCTGGATTACTACCAGTGAGTGATTTTGTTACGACAACTACTTGGGTAGTGATCTTGGCTACGATCGCAGGAACCATATCTGCTATGACACCATTGAGTAGAGTAGCTGGATCGAGTGAGCTAGGCAATATTTTTCTCTATATCATAGTAGCCCTGATCGCTTCTCGTGCAAACTTTGGTGAATTGACACAGGCACCACTCTATATCATCGCAGGTTTTGTGATCATCTCCATTCATGCTCTGTTGATGATCTTTTTTGCCAAGATTTTCAAGCTGGATCTCTTCAGTCTAGGTGTTGCATCTCTCGCAAATATCGGTGGTGTAGCCTCAGCCCCTATACTAGCAGGTGCATACTCAAAAGCCCTCATCCCTATAGGTGTATTGATGGCTATGATGGGGTATATACTGGGTACATTTGGCGGTTTGGCAGTTGGAAGAGTGTTGGAGATGATTAAATAATATATTATTATGATATAATCAAATAGTAAACCCGAAATATCAAAAGGAGTATCTTGACTATGCAGAAATATATAATGTTGTTTTTCGTAGGATTGCTTATAGGTACAGATTGTTTAGCTGATGAGAAAGGCTTGGTTGGTGCAGTAGTAGATGAGAGAAATGGTATCTATTGGCAAGATGATATCTCCTCTCAAAAGAGTTCAGAAGATTGGGATGATGCAGTTCTGTATTGTGACAAACTTGTTTTAAGTGGCATGGATCACTGGAGACTGCCGACATTTAAAGAGCTTTTTTCGATCGTGGATTATTCACGGGCAAACCCCTCTATCAACCCTATCTTTAGTTATGTAGATAGTGGTACATATTGGACTTCTACAAACTTTGCTCCTACTACATCACGAGCTTGGACAGTAGATTTTCGTACTGGGGAGACTTATTATAACTATAAGACCACCAACCATACCGTGAGATGTGTCAAAGATATGAGATCCAAAGCAGCCAAGGAGGGGATATGAAATCTATTTTATTTACACTGATGATCACAGGTGCACTTCTATCTGCCGCATCATCCAAACAGGATGACAAAACTGGACTTGTGTGGCAGGATAACAGAGATATTATTCAAAATGAGATGGAACATAGGGAGGCTATAGTATATTGCAGACAACTCAAACTAGATGGTTTTGAAGATTGGCGACTTCCCACACTCAGTGAAATGTATACGATCGTAGATATGAGAAGAGACAGACCGGCACTCAAGAGAGGTTTTGAAGTACGCATCAGTGACCGATTTTGGACTGCTACATCTTTTGTAGGCAATCCCAAAAAAGAGGCATGGCGTATATCTATGAGCTATGGAGAGTCAGAGCCTTACAATAAAAGTCGCTCTTATCATGTGAGATGTGTGAGGGATTAAAGCTGTTTGGTAGCCTTATTTACTTTTTACACTTATCGTATTTAGCCATATTTCAAGATTGACTAATGTCCATAGCTCTATAGTGTGAGGTAGTAGATGATCTCTATATTGTGTTAAGTATTCATCCACTTTTTGTCTGGAGATGATCCCCAAATCCACGACAAGAGCATTGTCAAATATTATTTCAAGATCCAAGGCATTGAGTTGATCCATAATCGTTTCTGAAAATTCTGCTTTATCCTCCCTCTCTCTTACTTTTTCAGGTAAAATACCCTTCATAGCTTCACGCAAAAGTACTTTTATACTCTTTTTTGAATATTTAAATTCTGCGGGGAGTGAAAGCATAAATTCGACAAGACGAATATCAAAAAATGGATGTCTATACTCAATACCATAAAGTTTTCTTGCTCCATGGTAAGCACTACTGTCAAAAACCGTACTAAAACCAGAATCTGTCAACATCTCTACATCATACTTAAAAGCCTTGGAGTAAAAAAATGTTGAATCTTCGAGAGAATCAGCTCTCTCTGCTCTCTCACTTTTCGTTGGTTTTCTGAGGTACAATTTTTCAAGTATCAGTTTTATCATCTTTTTTTGTTTTTGATTTAAAAGTGGAGAGAGTAGATAATTTCTGATATTTTTTCTGCTAAAGCCTAGTGCCGATATCTCCAAGAAAAGCTTTTTCCATTGGTGCCTATCGAGGTAATCTATCAGCATGTTTCGACTGCCACTCATAATATGATCGCCACCCTGACCCGTCAAGACAACTTTGATACCACGCTCTTTGACTGCTTTGGCAATAGGAAAAAGTTGTGTATAAGTTAAAAAGATAGACCAGTGCGGATTGATGCGATAGTTGAAGTCCATATTGTACTCATTTTTATAATCTACTTTATCAATCTCTATCTCTGAAGGCCCTATATCAAGTTTTTCTGCAACTGCATCGATAAAGATACCTTCATCACACGCATAATCTCCAAAACGCATAGAGAAAGCATCTATATCTCCATCTGTCAATCCAAAAGCCACAGAGCAGACTGATGATGAGTCAAATTCAGTTTCAAAAAAGCCCAAGAGTAAATCAAGAAAAAGTTGCATAAATCCTAATTGACTGGGATTTTACACCCCAACAGCCTTAAACACAGCATCAATAGGGTCAGCATAAATAATAAGCTGGAACTTGCTCATAAGTTCAGGTGGCACTTTTGCCATTTGTGCCATATCAAGAGCAGGAAGGAGTATCTTCTTAGCTCCACTATCTCTTGCAATTTGTAAAGCATCTGGTAGACTTTCTGTGCCGATGATTGTCCCACCTATACTCATACTTCCAAGAACTACCATTTGAGACAGTAAAGGCTTCTCAAGAACACCACTACATAGTGATACAAATATAGATAGTTCAATATCTTTTGATTTACCTATACCGTTAAGGTCGGTAGCTTTTAAGTGATAGTCAAAGTCTTTATACTTAGTATTTAGTGAAACACGATGTAGATTTGCTTGCATATAGTTAGTAGCTTCTTTTATCTCCTCTTTGATAGTGGCTCCACTAAATCCTGTGCTATCAAGTTTTCCACCACCTGCCATAACTTGCAAGTCCAATCTAAATAGACCTTTATGACCATTATCTGGATTGTATGTAACAGTATATAAAGAACCATTTGGAAGTTGTCCATCTGGAATAAGTGCATTTCCACCACTCTCTGGAACAGCTACTCTTATCTCACTATCATCTTCAATATCAATATATGAGAAATTTACATCGTAAAACTCCATACCACCAATCTTTTTAAGTTGCTCTTTTATTCTTCTTCTACCTACAAGTGTATATTCTAAGGCTACTCTTACATCTTCTTTGTCATATACACCATTTGGATGCATAAGTTTGAGAAGACCACTAACTGTTTTTTTAACAGCTCTACTATCTCTTTGATTTAGGTCTTTCCCAAGCTTGAAATACTTATCAATAGCATTTGAGAAGTTCATCTTTTGAAGCTCTCTCATCCACTCTGCCATAAAGTCTGTAATAAAGCCATACTCATTAGTGAAAAACTCTGTTCTCATCTTAGGTATTTCCCA
>JAYEOM010000017.1:0-23482 GCA_034722955.1 Campylobacterota bacterium | reverse complement strand
CATCCTCAGAGCTCAACTCTTTGAGCTTTGCTACACAAGCTTTGATCTCAATACGATACTCCTCTAACTCCTTTTCGATCCACTCCTCTTCTAGTTCATCGTTCGCATAGTCAATATCCTCTTTTTTGGCATGGTATTGCTTGAGAAGTGATTTGCGGTATATATCGAGTTCCTCTTTTGTCATCTTATCCATATCTATACTCCTTTATTTTGGTGAATTATACACTTCCTAAGGCTGCCCTAAACTTGAACAATCTATAGTGATCGTAAATATAGCTCCATCTTCACCATTGACCACACTTAGCTCTCCTCCGCAGTGCTCCTCTATGATCATTTTGCTCATATAGAGTCCTAGTCCTGTGCCATCTTTTTGAGTTTTTGTACTAAAGTATGGATCAAAGATACTCTCCATGATCTCTTTGGGTACTCCTCTAGCATTGTCACTGATCTCTAAAATATGTCTCTCCTTTTCTCTATAAGTGGCTATCTTAATGTATGGATCTTCTATCTTATTATCGATCAAAGCATCTTCTGCATTTTTGATCAGGTTCAATATAACCTGTTTGAGTTCACTAGGATAAGTTAAAAACTTCTCATTAAACTCTAACTCTTGGATCAATTTGATATTTTTGTTTTTTATAGAGACAGCGATAATTATCAATGCTGACTCTATAAGTTCACCATAAGATGTCTCTACTTTCTCTTTGCGGGGTTTAAAAAAATCTCTAAAATCATCAATTGTCTTACTTAAGTGTTGAGAAAAATTTGAAATATCTTGGGCTTTTTGTTGTGCAGTATCACTATCGAGTCTATTCATGCTGGCTTTCAACTCTATAGTTGCACTCGTCGCAGAGATAGCGGCTAGTGGTTGTCTCCATTGGTGTGCGATCATAGAGATCATCTCTCCCATCTGAGCAAAGCGTGACTGATGCATAAGATGCTGATCCTTCTCTCTGTTCTTCTCTACCTCTTCATTGACTCTCGACTCTAAGACTTTGTTGAGCTCTTCTATCTCTCTGCCTGCTGACTCTTTGGCGATTTCCAATTTTTTCCTATCATCGATATCTCGCCAAACACCATGTACCACCTCTTTGCCATTGAGTGTGATCTTGGTCAGTACGATCTCAGTCCAAAAATAGATGCCATTGCTTCTTGTGTGTAGCCACTCTAAAGTATTGGTTCCCTCTTTTTGTGAAATCTTCAACATCTTCAACATCTTTACAGTAGAGAGCGAACCATCAGGCTGATACTTTGGCATATGCTGAGAAATATGCATCTTTAGAAACTCATTTTTCATCTCATATCCAAACATCTTAACCGCAGCCTCATTGCAATCTAAAAAGCGGTTCTCTTTTACCAGCACGATACCATCTGAGGATTTCTCATAGATTGTCTCAAATGTCTCCTCTAGGGAGAGACTGTTTCTCAAAACTATATACTGTCTATACCCTAAGAGCATATGAAACAGCAGATAGACACTTAAGATAAGAGCAAATATAAAAAATGTCTCTCCTCCATGAAAGAGTGCAAATAAGATAATAGGTACAATAGTTAAAGATACAAATAGTATGAAAAGAATAATAACACTACCGAGAGTCGAGATAGATCCTGCAGCCATTAGAACTATCACTGTCATCACTAGAATAATAGTGATCTCGGGAGGGGCATGGATATACATCAACCATACGATCAATATGTACATTAAAGCAGTGAGCAAGGTAGCGGAGATATACTCTATAAAGTATCGCTTTACCCTCTCTTGTGCATCTGGTTGTTGCAAGAGATAGAGTAATTTTTTACTGATAAAAATACGAGTAATGAAAAGTATAAATTGCAAAAACAGCCAAACAGATATGACTCTATGTGGTATCCAATCATAGAGTATAAAAGCCGTGATAGATGGGATGACAATATTTGAAGCAAAAGCTCCTCCTGCTGTAGCATCTGCCATATTTTTTATCAGTTTTGGATGATAATCAAAGGAGATTGATCTCTTTAAACTTTTTATCACCTGCTATACCATTTATAGATTGACTAAATATTTTCGAAATGTACTTAGTAGAGAGTTTGGATCGATCGGTTTACTCAGGTAGTCATCCATACCTGCTTTAAGAAAACGCTCCTTGTCTCCCTTGAGTGCATTGGCAGTTAAAGCTATGATGGGTGTATGAGTTAACCCGATCTCTCTCTCCATAGATAAGATCTCTTTTGTTGTTGCAATACCACCTAGTTTTGGCATATTCTCATCCATGAGTATAAGATCATATTTTTCTGTTTTGAACTTCTCTATCGCTTCGATACCATTGATTGCCACATCATAAGTCAAGTTGGCATTATCAAGAACAATACCAAGGAACATACGGTTAGCTTCAATATCTTCAACTATCAGAATATGTCCCTCTAGTACCTTATCAACTTCAAGTCTCTCTTTAGGCTTCTCTTTTATCGGATCGGCAATTGGCATCTTTACGGTAAGGGCAAAGATACTTCCTCTCCCCTCTTGACTCTCCAATGTCATCCTGCCGCCCAACAAGTCAGTAAGCTTGGTACATATAGTCAGACCAAGCCCTGTACCTCCATACTCTCGGCTAGTAGACCCCTCTGCCTGGGAAAAGGATTCAAAAATATATTTCTGATTCTCTTTTGAGATGCCAATACCTCTATCCTCTACCATAATATTTAAACACCCCTCTTCATACCAAATAGTGCATTTGACAGATGATCCCTTTGGTGTAAATTTGACTGCATTAGAGAGGAGGTTTGACAAGATTTGCTTGATCCTATAGAGATCAGAGTAGAGATATTTTGGCATATTTTTACTATATTGTATCTCCAAAACTACCCCTTTTTGAGTTGCTTTCTCCTGAAAAAGCTCTGCTACCGTGATCAAATCTTCATAAGGTTGAAAATTTATGGGGTCTATCTCTAGTTTTCCATTCTCTATTTTGCTTATGTCCAATATATCACTAATCACTTGCAGAAGCGACTCTGAAGAACTTCTGACAACTTGCAGATATTTAAGTTTCTCCGGATCACTCTCCTTCTCATGAAGTAGAGAGATGAAACCGGTAATTGCATTGAGTGGAGTACGGATCTCATGTGACATATTTGCCAAAAATAGACTCTTTTGCCTAGAAGCCTCTTCAGCTTGCTCTTTTGCTGCTTTTAGGTCAACATTCATGATCTGCATCTCTTTGTGATGCTCTTCGGTCACTCTTTTGCTATTTATTGAGCCGGCAATACGAAAAACTATTTTTTGGAACTGCATGACATCGATAGGTTTCAAAATAAAGTTTGAAATCCCCATATTGATCAGCGTCAAAAGATAGTCTGACTCATTATGTGCTGAAATTACAATAATAATCTGCTCTCCATTGATAGCTAGTATAGATCTGCTCATCTCTATGCCATTCATTTTAGGCATATTGATATCTGTCAAAATGATATCATGGTATCTGTTGTTCTCGCTATAATAGTGCTCATATTTTGCTAAACCCTCTGCACCATCTCTGGCAGAATCTACCGTTGCAAAGAGAGCATCTAGCATATCAATAGTACTTTCACGAACAATATCATTATCTTCAACATATAGAATAGTTAGCTCTCTACTCGTTTTTACAAAATCTTCTAGTTGAGTATTTTCCATCTTTTATCCTTCCTTGGTACCATCCTCTATATCATACTATGCCTCTGTTACTCAATATTCAGAAAGAGAGAGTAGAGACCTTATCTCTTCTAGAGCATTTTTACTCTGTAGATCAGATCGTATCTCATTGAGTTGTTCTGCTAAATTATGATTTCCTAGTTGAAACAACAATCCTTTGAGTGCATGTAAAACATCATTGATATCATCATACGAGAGATCGTCGCTATCTATCAGTATCTTAAGTTTTGACAACTCTTTCTCCAAATCTTTTTTACCTTGAGCAATCAGAGATGCTACCTGTTCATCACTAAAGCCAAATGCTTTGAGATAATCAAACGCGATCACTTCTGATTCAGTAATTAATTTCTCCATTTTCTAACCTTATTTTTGATAATAGTGTAGTATAGTATTTTTTTTCAAAAAAAGTTGTAAGACTAATCCTATACAATAATAAGATAGGATATTATATCATTTTAAAATATATAGAATAGTTACTTAGTGTGAGCGGTACTAGAATAGAAGGAGTTATGGTGATCAGGAAAAATGATATAAAAAGGGAGTTGATAGAAGAGGAGTTTAAAAAGCTGATCGCACACTGTGAAAAAGAGTTTGAAGAGGCCACTGATATCGATAAGATTGTTTTAGGATGCGAAGAGAAGACAAAGGATATCACTCCATCAAAAGAGGCTTATCTTCTCTATCCTATAGAGGAGAGTTATGAGTTTGAGATAGCTACTCTCAACAGGAAGATACCTATGAATAGAGATAAAGAGGGTGTCATATCAGAGTGCTATCATACTAAACAACCACTTATAGTCAATGATACAGATCAAAGCTTTTTGTATCAAAACAGGTATGATAATCTTTTGGGACATGATATCAAAGATATTTTGGTTGTACCTATCTTGGATGATACTCCACAAAAAAGAGTACTATCTATACTATGGGCAGCTATCCCAAGAGGAAGCTGGAACCAATACACACAGAGAGATATTGACTATATGGCTAGATTTACCATATTCATCAAAAGATTTCTTCATCAGAAAAAGTTCTCTCCTAAAGAGGCAGAGAGAGATATTGGATCTTCAGACTGTATGGAAGCATATGATAACTTAAGTGCCAAGATTAGAAGAGAGCAGGAGTACTTCTCTGGCATTATCCATGAGATACGCACACCGATGAATGGTGTTCTTGGCTTTTTAGAACTCCTGCAGGTCAATGAGGTCGATCCAAAGAAAAAGGAGTATATAGAGACAGCTCTTAAGAGTGGTGAAACGATGGTTGCACTCATCAATGATGCTCTGGATATATCAAAAATGTCTAGTGGAAAGATGAGTGTAGAAAAGGTAGAATTTTCTATTCTTGAAGAGTTGAGCGATGCAGCAAAACTCTTCTATAATAGTGCTAGAAAAAAGGATATCGATCTGATTGCTTTTTATGATCCAAGACTGCCAAAGATCATCTGCTCTGACTACCACAGGATAAAGCAGATAATGAATAACCTACTGAACAATGCTATCAAATTCACACCTCAAAAAGGTACGATAGAGATAGATCTGCTTTATGACAAACAGAGAGACGGTTTGACCATAAGCATCAAAGATAGTGGTATCGGTATTGCGAAGGATATGCAAGAGAATATCTTTTCACCCTATACTCAAGAGAAAAATTCAACATCTAGAGAGTATGGAGGTACCGGCTTAGGGTTAAGTATTTCACAGCAACTCTCTGTACTTTTGGGTGGGAAAATGGAGCTTGAGAGCCAAGAGGGGAGAGGAAGCAGATTTTACTTTACTATCCCATGCAATACACCAAAGGATACACCTCCTTCCATAGATAGAGAGAAGATAAAAGCACTATCTGTTATGATATACAGTCCAGCAGGTAAACATAATACTATAGATATAACCAAACGGTATTTGAGAAATTTCAACCTAATTATCGAAGAGACAAAAAGTGATGAATCTATCGATAGTCTAGCAAACAGGGATTTTGATATTTTAGTGATACTCAAAGAGGATACTATATCGCATGAAGAGTATATACAGGAGATACTCGATACTGATAAATCAGTTATTGTCATAGAGGATGGATGTATTGAAGAGGAGCATAGCTGGCATGTAGGAAACATAAGTACCATCAACGCACCTATACTGCCCCACAATCTATATAATACGATCTTAGAGTTCATCACCCCAAAAACGACTCAAGAGATAGAGAGTTCCAATCCGGAAGAGTTGAAAGACAAGTCTATTCTTGTAGTAGATGATAGTACTGTCAATCTGAAATTTATGCAAGAGGTATTTAAAATACTTAATATCAAAACAGTAATGGCAAAGAGTGGTGAAGAGAGTGTCGAGAAGTGTAAAAATGAAAAATTTGATATGATCATAATGGATAAAAACATGCCTGGAGTGCAAGGAGAAGAGACTATTGATATGATCCGAAAGATGGAGAAGAAGAGGGGAGAAGATGCCACTGTTATCATAGGACTTACCGGTGATACCCAGAAGAGAACAAAAGATGAATTTTTAAGCTCAGGAGCAGATGATGTAATGACAAAACCGATACAGTTCAATGAGATTAAGGCTATTGTAGGAAGATATCTATAATTAAGGAACTTCACAAGAACAATTCTACCAAGATGACGAAGGAATTTTGTTTCTAGTTGAATAGTCTCATGAGGAGTATAGTGATTCTATACGACGATTGAGACTATTCAACTAGGAGAACCCTAAGGTTTAATAGAAGAGAGTATCAAGAGAGAGACTCTACTGCTCGAGGTAGGATTTTGCTGATTGCCATTTTTCCTAGAGTCGTATTGCCATCTAAAGCAAAGATAGCAAAGATATGCAGGTGTACTCTAGATTCATCACCGGAACAACCCATCAAAACATTACTCTGTTCTGTCTGTATCTCCATGATCTTTGTAGCACCCAACTGTAGATGTTTGGAAACCTTATGAGAATCTCTAAAAATATCATTGAAGGTAGCTGCAGCCTCTTCTACATTTCCACTAAGTCTATATGTATCACATATGAGGCATTCACCTGTATAGTTGCTGATTGCACCACCTAAATAGCCTTTTACACTTTGTAAACTTTCCATTATGTTTTCATCCATAAAACACCCCTTGATAAAATATTTGATTATATTATACCTCTTTTAATATAATTAAAAGGTGAGATTATTAGTATAATCTTTTATTTATATTTACTAATAGATATTCTCTTAACTCTTAAACCATTTTTTCAAGTCAGAGTTGCAAAAGACGAGCAAAGTTCTGCTTGTATGCTTCCGGCATGATCGGTTTTCTCAAGAAAATATCAAAAAAAGCACGCTGGTTTTCATACTTGCTAGGGTAGATTGTCAATGCAGCTATACGGGTCTCTTCACTTTTTTTCAATGCAGCTTTTGCTATATCAACACCCGAACCATCTGGTAAGTTCATATCGATTACCATGGCATCATAAGCATCATTTTTTGATATGATCTGCAGAGCACTCTCGACACTAGTTGCTGTATCTATCTCTATCTCTATACCAATTTCATCCATAAGAGACCTTATAACTTTCTCTTCAAACTCAATATTAAACTCAACATCATCAACAATAAGAATTCTTTTTCCCATAACCTTGATCCTTTTATTAAAATTACTGTCATTTTACAAGATTGTAAAAGAGAAAATCTATAGGATTATCCCTACACTCTGTTTAGCCCAATGAATCCTGAAGGGCAAAATGAATAAGTTGATTGGTATTGGAGAGTGATAATTTTTCAAGTATGCGTGCACGATAGGTAGAGACTGTTTTTGGACTCAATGAAAGTTTATTAGCTATCTGTCTATAGGTAATACCCGATGCAATGAGAGTGTATACTTCAAATTCTCGTTTGGATAGAGACTCTATCGAACTCTTCACCGTTTTATCCAAAATGATCCCATAGGGGAGTGTATCCATATACTCTGCACTTAGATATATCTTCCCTCTCAAGACAGTATTGACGGCAAGTATCAACTCTTCAGATACCATCTTTTTGTTGAGATATCCCCAAGCACCTGCCTTGATGGATTGCAAGGCATATGGATCTTCAGGAAACATACTCAAAATCAATATAGGCATATGATCAAATCTATCACTGATCTCTCGTATAGAGCGTATTCCATTTTTATCACCTAGATTAAGATCAAGAACCAATAGATCATAACTTTTTTGAGAGAGTAGCTCAATGAGTTCACTAAATGAAGAGGCTTCATCTTCAATATGAAAATCTTCCTGAGAGACTACCATAAACTTGATGCCACTGCGGACAATTTCATGGTCATCTGCGATAATGATTTTATAGGTATCTTTTGGTTCCATGCAATAATTATACTCTTTTAATGATAATCTTTTCTAAGAATCAAGTCTATGCAGTATCTTTTCACCTTTTTTGATCTGAAGAGAGATGATTTCTCTCTCTTCTATTAGCTCTTTTAGCTCGGCTTTATTTAATCTCTTCTTTGATATATTATGGAGTATCTTTTTTCTGGAGTTCAGTTTTGCCAATAGTCTCTTGATGGATCTCCTCTTTCCTCTCTCTTCAAACTTTTTGAGACCCAAAGAGAGTTTGACACTCTCTATAAATTTTTTGATACTCATAGATGACTCCTTTTGTCTATTATTGCCTCAACCTCTTCATCACTGATGCCCATCTCATCATGCAGTTTTTTCAAATCACTGCCTATATCTATGAAGAGAACTTCAGCCATTGCAATTATGTTTTTACTGATACGATAAGCATAATCACTGTCATTCATCATGGATGTAGCCATTTGATTGGTGATGAGACCCTTTCTGATCAACCGATCAAGTGTACCATTTGTAACAACATCATATCTCTGGACATGGATTTTGGCTTTGGAGAGTAACAGCATGATGACATCCTCCTCATCGGTCATTGAAATAGTATTGATACTTCTGAGCAGTTCAGCTAAACCCCTCCTGATATCATTATACTGCTCTTTTATATATCTGTTCTTGCCGGAGGTATATTTGAGCAGATTTTTTTGCAGATGCTTGGTTCCCTTGATCGCCTCTACTATATCCCTGTTTGCAAGCTTGAGTTTATAGAGCTCCTCTATATACTCTGGTGCCATATTTGCCTGTGCTTTGGTGGAGAAGTCAATGATTTCACCATAGAGTCCCTTGATCCAGTAGTTATAAAAATCATCGATATCAATGGAGCTGGATGTGTAGAGATCTTTGACTGCATCATCCAAGCTCATAGAGGAGATGATACTCTTCTTTTTTAGATTCAGACCGCGTGTAATGATATCAAAAGCATTTTCATAGAGATGTTTTGTCTCCATGATGATGGCCGATAGTGCAGTTGACGGGAGTGCCAATACGGAATCATCCAAATATTTTGATTTGCCCTTATTTGCTTTTGGGGGTATAAAGATGGTATTTAAGAATTTTACCAAAACAGTGATAAATGGGGAAACCACCAAGACACCTATGACATTAAAAATCGTATGAAACATAGCAAGCTTCAATGTATAGTCTTTATCTCCTATGCCAACAATCATAGATAGATAATCCACAAGATCAGCTAGCTGATAGATGAAAACGATAGCAATGACTCCGGTAGTGATGTTGAAAATGAAGTGAGCTACAGCCAGTCGTTTGCCATTTTCATTGGATTTTAGAGAGGCAAGTGCAGCAGTAACTGTTGTCCCCAAATTGGCACCTATTGCCAAGGCAAGAGCATTTGCATAATCGATCTGCCCAGTGGCCAATGCAGTGATGATGATCGCCATAGTGGCAGAACTAGACTGGATCACTATAGTAGCAATAGAACCAACCAGTACATAGGTGAAGATACCCGCATATCCAGACATAGCATACTGAGCGAGGTCTATACCCTCTTTGAGAGTTTCAAATCCCTCCTTCATATATCCAATACCCAAAAAGATGATCCCCAAACCTATAAGGATAGAGGCGACACCTCTCCAGCTACTCTCCTTGAGGAGCATTGGTATAGATATGCCTATGACGATCATAGGCATAGCGTAGATAGAGATTTTTATCTTCAGACCAAAAGTAGAGACTAGCCAAGCCGTTGTGGTAGTACCGATATTTGAGCCAAAGACTACTCCTACAGCAGAGGTCAATGAGATCAACTCAGCTGACAGAAAAGAGATGATGATGATGGAGATCAAACTTGAACTCTGCACAATGGATGTAGTGAAAAAACCCGTAGTGATAGCTTTGGGGGTTGTATTGGTAAACTTCTCCAAAACTTTTTCCAGTATACCGCCACTAAAGGATTTGAATCCACCCTCCATATACTCCATGCCGATAAGGAAGAGTGCAACTCCTCCTAAAATCGTACTGATATCAGGGGATAGTCCCAGAAGAAACATAGCCCCCAATAACAAAACAGTGATTATTGGGGTGAATAGTCTTTTGTAGGTCAACATTTAAAAATAGTACTTTCGATGATAATTGCCTCTAGTGTCATCTCTTCTCCCTTTTTACAATTGAGGTTTGCATTCAAAGTTTTCTACTCATCAACCAAAAAGTTGTTCTACTATTTTTTGGAGTAGAGTTTATCGGTTGATTTTTGTAAAATTTTCTCTAGCATACCGCCGGAGAAAGCTTTGAAGCCCTCCTCCAGAGATATCATGCCAAACAAAAAGATAGCAACACCTGCTGAGATCTCTTTAAAGTTTGGACTAATCCAAAAACCATACGCCAGTATGGCTAGCATGGTAGGGAGAAATATTTTTCTCAACATTAAAGAAGAATACCTCTAATCATAAAATAGATCGCCGCAGACAAGATAGCAGCCGCAGGAACAGTGATAACCCAAGCAGCGACGATCTTTTTCACTGCATCCCTCTTGACATATTTGACTTTTTCTGCACTCTTCAGCTGTTTTTTGGCCTCTTTCAACTGCTGCTCTTCCTCATCTATCATCTTGATTGGCACCATGTGCGAAGCTCAAAAGTGCTGCTGAAAAGATGAGTGGTATAGTAAAGAGTAGATTGATGCCTGCTCGACTATTTTCCATACCGGAAGCCTTTTTGATGATAGTTGCTCTCAATATAAAATAGACAATAGTAGCGACGAGAAGTCCAAAGATCGCTGCTACGATAAAGGTAGGTTTTTTTGTATCAGGCAAAAAGACCAAAATATCAACAATATAAGGCCAAACCTTTTTGAGACCTTTGAGTGTCAGGTAGGTTACAAATGCCCAGGACATGATCGCCACAAAGACAGGAACCCACTTGACAGCTGCCTCTATTTTGTTCTCTTTGAAAACTATTGTTTTCTTGATGGCAAATAGAAATGCTGCTGCAATGATACCGCCAAGTACCGGAGAGATCACCCACGATGCCGCGATCTTCCCCATCGTTCCCCACGCAACGATACTAAATCCGGCTGCTGCGATACCTGCACCCATCACGCCGCCTACTATGGAGTGTGTAGTGGAGACTGGAGCCTTTGCCATAGTAGCAAAGTTCAACCACAATGCAGCAGCCAAAAGTGCTGCCATCATAGCCCATATAAATGAATCAGTATTGCTGCCAAATGCAGAGATGTCGATAATCCCTTTTTTGATAGTCTTGACAACATCACCACCGGCTATCAAAGCACCGGATGCTTCAAAGATCGCCGCGATAACAATTGCACCACCCATAGTGAGTGCTTTGGAGCCAACTGCCGGACCGACATTGTTGGCGACATCATTGGCACCGATATTCATCGCCATATAGGCACCAAATAGTGCAGCTATAGCCAGAAAGACATTGTTTGGTACTCCGCCTGTACTCATGAAGCTGTAGGTTAGCACCGCCACCATAAAAAATAGTGCAATACCAAGCCTTATAAAGTCAAAACCACTGCCCTTAAGTGCCTCTTTTTCAATCTTTTTGATCGTTTGAATTTCCATCTCACTTCTACTTTGTATTGTGTTAGTATATCCCTTAGTAGCTTGACAATATTATTGATTTGTATATTTTTGTGTAGATATTTGAAAATTGGAGTAAGACCGGAACGAGTCCGGAGGGTTGGAGTAGTGCTGACCTGATCAGCTATTTTGCATTTTTCTTATCTCTTGCGGCTCTTTTTCTGACGATAGGATCAAGTGACTTTTTACGGATACGGATAGATATAGGTGTGATCTCGACAAGCTCATCCTCTTCGATCCACTCCATAGCAGATTCGAGACTGATGGGTCGGGGAGGTACAAGTTTGATCGCATCATCAGCACCGGAGGTTCTCATATTTGTCAAAGCTTTCCCTTTGAGAGGGTTGACATCCAAGTCACCCGGTCTAGCAGATTCACCGATGATCATGCCACTATAGACTTTCTCTTGCGGAGAGATGAACATTACCCCTCTTGATTGTAGGTTAAAGATGGAGAAAGCAACCGCTTCACCATTGTCCATAGAGACCAATGCACCCGGAGTTCTCGACTCAACTACACCTGTATATGGTCTATACTCAAGATAGGAGTGATTCATAATCCCCTCTCCTTTTGTATCGGTAAGAAATTCATTTCTAAATCCGATCAATCCTCTCGCAGGGATTTCAAACTCTATACGAACAGTACCGTCAGGCATAGGGATGAGAGAGGTCATCTCCGCTTTTCGTTTACCTAGCTTCTCGATAGCAACCCCTTGAAAATCAGCAGGCACATCAACAACTAGATGTTCAAAAGGCTCTAGTCTGATGCCATCCTCTTCTCTGATCACGACCTCAGGTCTAGCAAGAAGAAATTCAAAACCCTCTCTTCTCATATTTTCAGCAAGGATACCGATCTGAAGCTCTCCACGACCTGACACCTTAAAGGAAGCATCTCCGAGTGGCTCCATCCTCATAGCGATATTTGTCTCCATCTCTTTGGCAAGTCTATCATAGATCTTGTTTGAGGTGACATGTTTACCCTCTGTACCGGCAAGCGGTCCATCATTGACAGAGAAGACTACAGAGAGGGTCGGCTCTTCGACATGCATAGGATCGAGAGCGACTGGGTTATTTGGGTCACAAACACTATCTCCCACATCGATATCAGAGAAACCAGCTATAGCAACGATATCACCTGCCTCTGCCTCTGAGATATCGATACGCTCAAGCCCTTTAAATCCGATAAGTTTAGATATTCGGCTCTTTGTCTTCTCTCCACATGATTTGACCAAGAGATACTCATCTCCCCTCTTCACCCGTCCGTTAAAGATACGGGTAATTCCGATACGACCTACAAAGTTGTCATTGTCCAGAGTGAAAACTTGTGCTTGTGTATTGTTGTCTGCTGAACCTTCAGGTGAAGGTACATGCTCTATGATCGCTTCAAATAGAGGTGTCATATCTATATTTTCATCCTCTATTTCCCATTTGGCATAACCATCTCTAGCTGCGGCATATAGTACTGGAAATTCTAGTTGATCTTCGTTGGCATCCAGAGCAACAAGAAGGTCAAATACCTCATCCATCACTCTATCAGGCTCTGCTGCATCTTTATCTATCTTGTTGATGACAACGACAGGGATCAACCCCAACTCAATGGCTTTTTTCAAAACAAACTTAGTCTGAGGCATTACACCCTCTTGTGCATCTACTAGAAGCAGTACTCCATCAACCATCTTGAGAACTCGCTCAACTTCACCACCAAAATCGGCGTGACCCGGAGTATCTATAATGTTGATCTTGTGGTCACCATAGGTGATCGCTGTATTTTTGGAGAGGATCGTGATCCCTCTCTCTTTCTCTATATCATTGCTATCCATGACACGCTCTTCTACCTCTTGGTGTGCAGAGAATGTTCCACTCTGCTGGAGGAGTTCATCAACGAGTGTCGTTTTACCGTGGTCAACATGTGCAATAACGGCAATATTTTTGATCTTTTGCATAGGGGATTTTCCTCAATATTTTCTATAATTTTTTGCATTATACCCAAATAGTATTAGAGATGATTATCGGTATGATTTGAACTCTCCTCTACTGCACCTTAAAATGCAAAAATCTGGAAGAGTATTGGCCCTTCAGAAGGATCTCATTTACCTTGACAGGGAGTGTCTCATCGCTGAGCTTGAGGGGGTCTGAGATAAAAATCTTGCGTCTGCTCTCTTTGAGAATCTTTCTGCTTTTATCATCTGATATTTTAAATCTTTTTGATAGCAGGCTATATGCATCTTTTTCATCTTTATGATATCGATCTATCTTTTTGTCTAAAAAAAGTGTATTTGAGAGTTCACTCTTGCTTCTATCTGAGAGATAGAGTGCCATCGATCGGCTCTCCTGCTGTATCTTGACAACACCTAGTGCAACAACAGAGATCAGTATCACAGAGATCATTACCTCTATGATAGTAAATGCTCGCTTGGTAGAGTACATCAGTAATACTCCCCACTATCTGCCAACTCATCAGCATGTGCTACCCATAACTCTTCAGCACTATCTAGAGAATCAACTCTAACGGGTTCTGCAAAAAATGATGATAGATAGTAGATACCCTCACTATTTTTGACAACCATCTGGGAAGAGCTTCCGTTATGATAATATTTGAAACGAATGCAGACAGCATGATCTTGGAAGCGACCAAAATCAACTTTTTTCAAGTTGCCATCACTATCCATATCATAGACCATGAGATCTCCAAGTGCAAGCTCACCGCCATATAGCGTCGATTTGCCATCTTGATAGATATAGCACTTTTGGCACTTGTCCAGACAGAATAGTTCACTATCTGCATGGAGCAAGTTCTGCTCTTTCAGGCTCGATTTTAGATCTGTTATCTGTAGAGCTTTTGGCTTCTCTTGGGTTTTTTGCATCGATGAGAAGATAAGAAGATAGGAGAAGGAGATGATCAATATGACGATCATCAGCTCCAGCAGAGAGAAGGCCGGGCGATCTCTATAGGGGTAGTATCTGGTTTGATGCATCACTTTAGGACTATTTTTTACACTGACCCAAGAAGATATCTGCCGAATCATCACTGCCGCCCTCTTTGCGGTCTGCCCCAAAACTAATGAGCTCAAAACCATCCTCAGTCTTGAGGTATGCAAAAGGGGTTTGCCATGAATCCTTGGGCATATTTTCCAAATAAGGGGTATTTGGATAGTTGGGATACTTTTCACTGTCCGGATTGCTCAACAGAGCGGAGATCCCCTCCTCCGTATCAGGGTAGACACCATTATCAAGCTTGAACATCTTGAGACCCTGACCGATACTACTCATCTGAATACAGACAAGATCTCGTTTTGCCTGCTCTCCTTTGCCTATGAGGTTGGGTGCGACAAAGGCTGCCAAAATCCCCAAGATGAGGATGACAACGAGAAGCTCCAAGAGACTAAAGGCTCCTCTTGAGACTTTTTTTATTTTGATACTGCTGATGGAGTTTGATTTGAGCATAGATTTCCTTAGTTTGGTTCGATATAATATCGGTTAATCAAAGATATAATCAAATTTTACATGAATAGAGCTTTTAGATGGATAAAATGAGACAAGGGGTAGTTCTCTTTATTACCCTTTCAGTTATAGTGGCCATGATGGCACTCGTAGGTGTGATCTTTGCATATCTAGAGAAGAGTAAAGATGATGCATCATACACCTCATCTCTCATACAGGCAGATCTACTCTTTCGAGATACCAAAGATGCTATCTCTGCACTCTTGAAAAAGTCCGGAGAGGACAAAGAGACGCGAAGAGCTGTCTTGGATATGCTCTACCTTGCACCCGTTACCATACAGGCAGAGGAGAGTGATGCTTATGCAACTATATTTTGTCAGCCACTAGACAATGGAGTCAATATAAACTGGCTTGGGTTGGAAAACAATAGCAGTACATATGGACTTTATGATACCGCACAGACTATTTTTGATCAACTAGTTGACCAGTATGATATCCAAAATGGCTCTCTGCTTCTCTCCAAAATACTATATGCAATTGATCCTGAAAATCTACCCCCATCAGATCATCAAAGCAGACTAGAACAAAAAAAAGGTATAATATCTCTTTCACAGATGCATGGCATTGTCAGAGAGTATCGTTTTGAAGCAGATGATGCAGCTGTAGAGAGTATACCGTGGGAGAGTTATTTTACCTTTGGGATGGAGAGTGATATTATCGATGGAAATTATATCTCAGCCAAACTCATATCACTCCTCTTTGAGATGGAACTTCCCACAGTAGAGGAGGAGTGGATAGAGGGTGAGAGCCTCAAAGAGTTTATCACTGATCAGGGGGGTGATATATCTCGCTACAATGACAAACTATTCACAGAGGAGATAGTAGAACGGATGAGATGTCTTGTAAACTATGGTTATCAGGGTAGGAGTTATGCATTTGGATTTGATTATTTAGAGGGAAGGGCAGAGCAGTTTGAATTTTACGGGAAGCAGTAAACCATTGATGCTGTTGGGCAACAGCCTACAGACAGTTGAGAGCCTGAAGGCTATAAATATCATGTTGCCGCCACAACTCTATACACTAAAACGCCAAGATCTTCAAGTAAAATATCTCTATCAAGCGAAAAAACTTGCCCCATCAGTATTGGAAAATCTTCTGGAAGAGGATAAAAATTATGAGTATTATGTCTTTAGAGAAGATGATGATTGGATCTTTATAGCCTATGATCACGATGAGATCGCTCTATTTTTGAAGTCACAAAATATTGCTGCAGAGCAGATCTCCAAACTCTATTTTGCTCAGCAGGTTGTAGAGAAATTTTCTACACCTGTACTACTCAATAGAGATGAAGTTTTGAGCAGAGTCCAAGATACTGTTACAGTTATCCCACGAGCACTCCTGCCACTTGAGACCAAATTTCAAACATTTGACTCATCATTTACTCCAGCTTCAGGTGTCTCCTTTGGGGCGAATATAGACTCTGTGATCGGCAAAAAAGATACTTGGATATTGGGGACTATCTTTTTTCTCTTTGCTGTGATGTTTGCAGCAGAGGCTCTTCGATACAACAGAGTGATTGCAGTGATGCAGGATGAAGTCACTCTCCTGCTAGAGGAGTACCCTGCTCTTCAGAGCCAATATGCTAGAGAAAATATCGCTACAAAGTATCGCAAGATAGATAAAGATGAGCGACATAAACGCGAAGTATTAAATGATATATCCCGCTTAGTCACTCCCGGTGTTGAGGTAGAGAGTCTACTGCTAGATAGCAAACATATCAGTGTTGTACTGAAATGTCCCAATGAGAAGGGAGTAACACGCATCCAATCTATCGCAAAAAAGAAAAAATACAAAGCTAGTCGTATAGGCAGTGAAAATATCATCAAAATAGAGATCCTGCTATGACTTTGAAGCGTTATCAAAATGAACTTATCCTATCTATCGTAGTGATATTGATGATACTGTCGTATCTATACAAAAATAGTGCTGCCAATAGCCTCGATAGTGCCAAGGCAGAGACTACAGCCTCTGCTGCCCAGATAGGTAAAATCATTGTTCTCAAAGAGCAGTGGGGTGACCCAAAACTGAGTCAATCTATCAAAAAACTCAAACAAAATATCGCTCCGTCAAAGATCAAGCAGTTTAGTATCAAAGGGAAAAAACTCGCAGCATCTTTCCAAAATCTTAGCGATAAAGAGATGAATGGAGTCATTCTCAAGATAAAAAATATTGCTGTTAGGATCGTCATATTGAGTGTAAAGCGTAGTGACAAAGGGTACCAGATGGAGATCAAATGCAAATGGTAAAAAAGATACTCATCTCTCTAGTTGTTATTCTATTCTCATTGGCTATCTTTGCACCAAAGAGAGAGCTATACTACCTACTCGAAGAGCAGTTGATGAGAGAAGATATCATCATCCACAATGAAGCTATAGAGGGTGGGCTATTTACACTGACACTCAAACATCCGGAACTATATTTCAAAGGTATCAGAGTGGCAAAAATCCAAGAGATCAAACTCTTTTCACTGCTATTTTATACCTCTGTTGCAGCTAAAGAGATCAAGATAGATGACTCCTTGAGCAGGTTTATGCCTACTCAGATAGATGAGGTATCAGCACTATTTCAACTACTAGAACCAAAGAGAGTTATGCTCAATGTTTTAGGAGATTTTGGATATGCTCAGGGATATCTATCTCTTGATGAGAGCAAGATACATCTTGATCTGATCGAAGAGAAGTCGATCAAATCCCTGAAACCTATGCTTAAAAAAGGTGAAAAAGGATGGTATTATGAAACATCTTTTTAAGCCCGATATGATGAAAACTATTATCCTCATACTGAGTTTGATGCTACTAGTCAAGATAGGATGGTTTATCACAGAGATGACTCTCCTGAGTGCTACGGGAGTAGAGTACACAAAGCCGTCTGAAATTAAATCACTCTACTACAAGACACGCTTTGCAGTACAGAAGCTCAAACAAAAGAAGGTGGTCAAGAAGAGACCCGTCAGTGATATCAATAGCTTTAAACTCCTTGCTATCTATCGTTCAGAAGATCGCATCGTGATCACTGTCTCAAAAGCAGGTAAGAGCTCTGTACTCCTGAGAGGTGATACTATCGATGGCTATGTTCTGGATGATGCTACTGCTACAGAGGCGATCTTCTTGCGTGACGAGAAGAGTCACTCTATTCATCTGATCGAAGCGACAGAGAATACCGGATCTAAAAACAGTGTAAAGTATATCCCCGAGAGAGACAGCAGAAGAGCCTCAATAGCTGAAGAGATCTCTGATGCTCCGGAAGAGAAGCCGCAAGATGAAGAGATCATACGAGAGGATGATGTCACCATTATTGATAAGGGTCTGCTTGATCATTATGGTAAAAACATAGAGGATATTTGGAAAAACATTGGTATCAAAGAGGTCAAAGAGGGCAATCAGATCAAAGGATTCAGAGTCAATTTTGTCAAAAGAGGAAGCGACTTCAGCAAACTGGGATTGAGACGAGGCGATCTGATCAAAACTATCAATGGTCAAGAGCTCAATAGCTACAACAGTGCCTTTGAAATTTACAAAAATATCGATGTAGTGGAAAATCTAACATTAACGATCAAACGAGGAAAAGAAGAGATGGAGTTAAATTATGAAATTAACTAAGTTACTATTGGGTCTACTGCTTGTGTTGACTTTGGGATTGCAAGCGGAGAACAACAGTTCAGTCGAGCAGGTATCTGATGAGGAGAGAGTTGATGTCAACTTTCGAGATCTGAGTGTCAAGGATTTTATAGAGATGGTGGGCAAGATCACCCAAAAAAATATACTCATCAATGGAGATCTGAAGGGGAAAGTCAATTTTGTCTCAACAACACCGATCAAAAAAAGTTCTCTGATCCCACTGGCAAACTCTATCTTGGCAAGCAAGGGAATGACACTGGTGGATCAAGGTGATTTTTATCAAGTAGTCAAAACAAATGAAGCTGCGGGAGAGGGTCTCTCTGTAGATAGTGCTGTAGGAGAGGGTGATACTATGAAGACGGTAATGTTCCCTCTCAAAAATGCAAATGCCTCTGTGATCAGGGCAAAGATCAAACCTCTACTGCACAAGAGTGCAAAGGTTATCTCATTTAAAGATAACAATATGCTCTCAGTAACAGCAACTCCCAAAACACTCATAGCGATTGAAAAGGTGATAAATGCCATAGAGAAAAAAGGGGACAAAGACTCTGCCTTTATAAAGCTGAAATATGCCAGTATCAAAGATGTCTACACAAATGCCGTCAGTATGTCAAAAAAACTTTTCCCAAAAACCATCCAGAGTGAACAGGTAGATGTATTCAAAGATGATGCAACCAATACGATCATCCTTGTGGGAAAGCGTGACAATATGAAAAAGATGTACAACTATATAAAGAGGCTGGATATTCGCGGAGAGAGTACTACACAACAGATGTATGTTATCCCTTTGAAGAACTCAAATGTCGAAGATATGCAGAAGATATTGAGTCAACTTGTAAGCCAGATGAACAGCATGACACCTTCAAAACCCGGAAAAGATGGCAAGCCTCCCAAAAAAGCCATGGTTGTGAGTGATCTTGAACGAAATGCCCTAGTGGTACTAGCCGATGGGGATCAGATCAAAAATATTCGCAAAACCATAGCTCAGTTGGATGTACCAAAACCTCAAGTATATGTAAAGGCAAAGATCGTAGAGATCAATACAGACCTTGCTTCACAGGTAGGAGTCAAGTGGGGCTTTGAGGGGGGCAAGATCACAAGTCAGGGACTCTTTACTATGGCAGCAAATGCCGGTGCATCATCTATCATGGTCTCCTCTGCACTTCAAGGTTTCCTAAATACCACATCATCACAGTATGATCAAAACGGTAATGTGATAACAACTGACACCAGTCCATTCAAGTTTAGTTCAGATATTAGTGAAATGTTTGCCGTAGGAGCCAAGCTTGATCTGATGAAACAAAATGGAGCAGCTCATATCCTGAGCGAACCCTCTGTACTCTGCATCAATAACAAATTGGCAGAGATCTATGTGGGGCGTACCCAATCTATACTGACATCAGCACAACAGTCAACCGTAGGTCAAGGAAACATTATCAATAACTACTCCAGAGAGGATATCGGTATCACACTCAAAGTCAAACCAAGACTCTCAAGCAACAACAAAGTATCACTGGAGGTTGAGACGACGATCGAAGATGTACTGCAGCGTGCAACCGTAGAGCAGGATCGACCTACAACAACCAAACGAAAAGTAGTTACCAATGCCATAGTCAACAATGGTGAAACTATTATCTTGGGCGGATTGATCAAAAATGCCGGAGGCAAGAGTGTCACATCGGTTCCTATCTTGGGTGATATCCCTGTCTTGGGTGCACTCTTTAGATCCAAAGGAAATGTAGTACAGAAGATAAATGTCGTGATCTACTTGACTCCTTTTATAGTCAGAAAGAGTGGTGATCTCAAGCATCTTCGCACAGTACTATCTGAGCTAGAAGATGTCCAAAATAGATACAATAGATTTGTCCGCAAAGCTCTAGAGAGCAGAAGAAAGCCAAAATGGTACCAAAAGCCGCTATTTGAAAACTCATCTCACCCTGCGAGAAACCGTGTCAGTACCACATCCTCTAGCGGTGTCTATATGCCCAAATCATCCGTGAAGAGCTCATCTCATCCTGCGAGCAATCGTATTCGGACTACACCCTCCGATGGTATCTATATACCTAGATAACATAAGGCCAGATGATGAATATAACAAAACTGACAGATGTCAACCTAGAGCCACTTTGGGAAGAGGATATAGATCATAAACTTGCCGTCAAACATTCACTTCTCTTCTCTACAGTAGAGGGTCAAAAATCAGCCATTGTAGAGGAGAACTCTTTGGCCGCAGCACTCAACCACTTTGCCAAGCTTCACCTCCCATATCAACTATATATGGTTGACTTTGAGAGTTTTGATCGTCTGCAAAATAAGTTCCTAGAGATTCAGTCAGGTAGTGACTTTGATGATATCTCTACCACATCTGATGAGCTTATAGAGGTTGAGTCAGATCTTTTGGCATTTATACAAAATGCTCAAGATCTCCTCTCTAGCGAAGAGTCTGCACCTATTATCAAGCTGGTAAATTCACTATTTTTCCAAGCGATCAGAAAGGGTGCCAGTGATATCCACATAGAGTCAGGTGAACGCAAAGGCGAAGTGCGGTTGCGTATCGATGGAGCATTGAAAAAACATATCGACCTTGATAAAAATATCATCAGTCTAGTTATCAACCGTATCAAAGTTATCTCAAATTTGGATATATCCGAAAAGAGAGTACCCCAAGATGGCAGGACGCAAGTGAGTATCGCAGGGAAAACTCTCGATGTGAGAGTCTCTGTACTGCCTACCTATTATGGCGAACGGGTAGTTATGAGGATATTGATGCAGAGTGAGAGTATCCCCTCCCTTGAAGAGTTGGGTTTTAAGAGGGAACTCACACAGCAATTTTACAAACTACTCAACCACTCTCATGGGATGATACTAGTCACAGGACCTACAGGTTCGGGTAAATCAACCACACTCCACTCTTTTTTGCAACATATCGCAACACCCGACAAAAATATCATCACAGTAGAGGATCCTGTTGAGTACAATGCAGAAAATATCAACCAGATACAGGTCAACAGCAAAGTTGGATTGACCTTCTCTTCAGGGTTGCGTTCGATCCTGCGTCAAGACCCGGATGTCATCATGGTAGGAGAGATCCGTGATAGCGAAACAGCAGAGATCGCTCTACAGTCTGCATTGACAGGTCACCTCCTGCTATCTACCCTGCACACCAATGATGCCACATCCTCCTTGACAAGATTGATGGATATGGGTATCGCTGACTATCTGCTCTCCTCCACTCTACTAGGAGTGTTGGCACAACGGCTAGCGAGACTTCTCTGTATCGAATGCAAAACTGCAATCACAATAAATCCTATGGTTACAGAGGAGCTAGATCTCTCTAGGTACAAGATATACTATAAAGCTGTGGGTTGCAAGCATTGTGATTTTACCGGATACAAAGGTCGTCAAGCTGTTGGAGAGCTCTTTATCCTGGATGATGATGTCAAAGAGATGCTCAAAAAAGGACTAAATGACCATGAGATCAGAGAGTCGATGAAGAGGCGGGGCATGCAGACTATCTCAGATAAACTCAAAGAGATGATGCAAGAGGGAGAGACGAGCTACGAAGAGGCACTGCGTGTCGGCTTGATGGATCGCTGATAGATGAGGAGAGAGAGAAACAGCAGAGCATTTACCCTTATAGAGGTACTTATATCCATCGCTCTTCTATCTTTAGTCCTTCTAGCACTCTACAAGAGTCTCGCGATGCTGCGTCAATCAAACATACAACTTTTTGAGCATCTTCAAAAGTCAAATAGCCAAAAGAGAGCGACAGAAGCTCTTTTTCTGGATATAGCTGGCTCTGATGGAAACATGACTATTAAAGATGACGAATTTTCACAATTGTGCCTAGAAGACAGTGTCAACTCACTATATGGTCTCTCATCTGCAAAAGTCTGTTGGGTCGTAGCCAAAAAAGATAGTATGCTATTGAGAAGTGAAGGCAATAACTATACCCTGCCACTCAATAGTGATGACCATGTTGCTGTTGATGCGGTCATCAAAGATATCGATCTCTTTCGTGTCTACAAGGGCAAAGGAGAAGTGCTGGTTCTTCTAAGCCAAAAAGGTAAAACCCCTATCAGTTTTGTAGTATATGGCGTACCGGAAGAGATGAAAAAGAAGAAACCCAAAAAAGTCAAAAAAGCACCAAAAGGGAACAACAAAAAGAGACCCACACCCACAAAACCCCCCTCCAACAAATCTCCCAAACAACCTCCAAGCATACCCCCTCTACCAAAAAGTGGAGATTGAACGGCAGGGGGCGTAATCGGAAAATGAGTCCAAAGGGATCCTAGATGGACTATTTGGGAAGTAGGATTTTGACCATCGTCATGAGATAACAAGCAATGAAACAGTAGAGGGGTCTGGTGATTTGTGATTTGTTGCAAAGCAATGAATCATGAATCACCTGACACCCTCGGTGAAACACTATAACACTATGGATATTAGTTGGTTGTTCCCACGATCCAGCGTGGGAACAGATACGAGACAGAGAGTGGTGAGGTCTTAGGGTCAGGTGGTGAATATGCACTTTTACATTCATGGGCAAAGAAGTAACAAATAATTAAGTCACTAAACACACACCAAAACACCCTCTCACCAAACTCAAACAAACATTCAGCTAAAATCAAATCAAATCACTTCAACCAGACAAAGGAGTCACTATGAGCATACGCATACTCTCTGTGTGGCTAGAGTCTATAGTAAATGGAAGAGATAAATATGAGTAAAAGTTTGGTTTCATCACCTGACCCTAAACTTTC
>JAYEOM010000016.1:0-5632 GCA_034722955.1 Campylobacterota bacterium | reverse complement strand
TAAACTTGCATAGTGATATCACAAAAGAAAAACTTGAAGATAAAAATGTATTGTTTCAGCAGGAGGACAAGGGTGCTTATATTAGTAAGATGTTTAACAAGATATTACGATGATAGGGATATTTAGCGTTGTGAACTAGATAATAAAATTCGAGTTTAAGAAATTGATGTTTGGAGAAATAATATGCATAAATCAGAACTAATTGAGAGAATTGAAAACGGTGAAGATACATATACGCAATTTAAAGAAGATATAACAAACAGTGATAAATTGGCTGAAGAGTTAGTAGCTTTTTATGCAGATACGGAAGTAGTGAGCGGTAGTAGTATCAATGATCTAAATACGCAACTCTACTATCAATATTTGGCGAAGGCAAACAGTGATGTTTTGGACAAGCTACAAAAGGGAGAGATAGACCTGCATATACTCCTAGAAAACGAAATGATAATGAAAAATACGCAATTGACGCTCGCAGGAAACCTAATCTTTGGTATCAATCCTCAAAAATTCAATAAAGCTTTTTATGTTAATTGTTGCTATTTTGATGGGGATGATGTCACAGTGGACAAATTCATCTCAAAAAAAAGAGTGCTAGGCACATTTGAAAAGCTGTATGATGAGAGTATGAGTTTTGTAAAAAGCAATTTACGATATAGGCAAGTAGAGCAGAATTTCAACTCTAATGGTGTGATAGAGATAGATGAACGGGTATTGGGTGAGCTTATTGTAAATACTTTGATACACAGAGATTATTATATAAATGCTCCGATCAAGATCTTTATATTTCACAATAGAGTAGAGATCATAAGCCCAGGCAAGCTGACCAATTCATTGACGATAGAAAATATAAAAAGCGGTCGATCAATCTGTAGAAACCCCACACTAGACTCCATATGTGAAAATATCCTTACCTACAGTGGCTATGGCAGTGGGATAAAACGAGTCCTAAGCATCAATCCAGATGTAGAGTTCATCAATGATAAGGAGTTAGAACAATTTAAATGTATTATTCCTAGAAGTGGCTTTGATGGAATAGAATGAAAGCAATAATTAAAATAAAGGTTGATGTTTGATGAGTAATTATAAACCACCCTATACTATCACCTCTAAGACACTAAAACTTGTAAGTGAAATATCTGAACTTATTTCTGATATTAAACATATTGATAAAACTTATAGCACATTAACACTTCGTAAAAAAAATAGAGTTCGATCGATTACAGGAACATTGCAGATAGAGGGTAATACCTTTGATGAAGATATGGTTACTAATGTTATAAACGGTAAAACTGTTTTGGGAACGATGAGAGAGATCGAAGAGGTAAAAGGGGCGATAGAAGCTTATGATTACTTAGAAAAATATGATTTTAGAAATGAAAAAGATTTACTCAAAGCACATAGCTTTTTGATGGATAAGCTTCTTCATAATGCAGGAACTTATAGACATAGCAATGTAGGTGTTGGTGGTAAAGATGGCGTTACACATGTAGCACCTCCACCCAATATGGTACCTCATCTTATGGGAGATATCTTCGGATGGTTGAAAACTACTGATGAGCATCTGCTTATTGTGAGTTGTGTTTTTCACTATGAATTTGAGTTTATCCACCCTTTTTCTGATGGAAATGGCAGGATAGGAAGACTTTGGCAAACAGTGATACTGAAATCGTTTAAAGATTTTTTTGCATATATACCAATAGAAAGTATGGTTAGAAATAATCAGCAAAAATATTATCAAGCCCTAGAAGATGCAGGAGCTGCAGGAGAGAGTACACCTTTTGTGGAGTTTATGTTAGAAATTATCAATAAATCCTTAAAAGAGTATATAAAAGAGAGTAAAAAGAGTGTCCCTTTAAAAGTCCCAAAAGATGTCCCTTTAAAAAGACTTGATAATATACTAGATATTATGAAAAAAAATAAAGATGTCACAGTATTGCAGATAGCCAATATTTTAGGTGTAGCAGACAAGACAATCAAAAGAGATATAGCAAAACTCAAAGAGGCTAACAAAATAAAAAGAGTTGGAAGTTTAAAAGCAGGTCATTGGGAGATAATAGATGGAGTTTAGCAAAAAATTAGCGGGAAAAACCAGTAAGAGGATGGGGTAGATGAGCAACATAATCCAGCAGATACAAAACGGTGAAAACAAATCACTAGAGTTCAAAGAGACTCTACCTAAAAATGAATCTATTGCTAAAACTGTTATAGCTTTCTCTAACACTAGCGGTGGGAAGTTGATTGTCGGGGTTAATGAGCAGTGGGGCAGTGGCATCAACCGTATCAAGAGACAATGCCTAGAGGCTGGACTGAAAGAACCACAGATAGTAGAAAAAAATGACTTTGTAGATGTAAAGTTCTATCGTCCACAAGATATAAACGACCGATTAGAACAGATAAGCGTCGGAAAACCGTCGGAAACGGACGATTACGGACGATTAGCGTCGGAAAACCGTCGGATACCGTCGGACACTACACAACAAGAGAAAATAGTTTTAATATATATTTTTGAACATACAACTATCAAATCGAAACAAGTAGAAAAGCTCCTAAATATTAAAGAGAGTAGAACGAGAGAGCTACTGAAACAGATGGTAGATAAAAGTTTGATTGTGAAGCTTGGGAGTGGTAGAAGCACTTATTATGAGGTGGCTGGAGATTTAGAGAATAAAAATGACGAACGCTAAGTGGTGGGATACTCCCACCCTACAGACTATGCAACGAGACAACAAACAATAAGGTAAAAAATGAAAAAAATCACAACCCTGCTCATCCTCCTCACCCTAAGCCTCTACGCTATAGAGGGGGCGGTATCGGCGAAGGTAGTTCCCAAAGAGCGTTATGCGGTGAGCGAAGAGATCGTCATACAGGTGGATATCAAAAGTACAGCCTATAGTATGACGCAGTCCAAGATAGGGCTAGAGAATAGTCCTGAGTATGTCGTCTCTGCGCCCAAGAGTGCTGCGTCACTACAGACAGTCGATATCAATGGGACGGATTGGTCTGTGGTGCATTATGAGTATAGACTCTATCCGCTGCATGCAGGTAAGCTAACAATTCCTCCTATCCCTATATCTTTTTTGGCATCTATGGGGTATGGGCAGGAGAGTCAGAGTTTTGAGCTTCGCACAGAGGGTTTGAGTATAGATATAGCAGGACATGAGGGGGTGAGTGATGATAAGTTTGTCCTCTCTACACCGCACTACTCACTCAAAACGACACAAAACCCAACGACCAATAGTATCAAAGAGGGTGATGCCTTTACCCTGCTAGTGACCCAAGAGGCACAGAGTGTGCCTGATATACTGCTCACACCTATTAGGTTTGAGAGTAGTGAGTACTTCAAGGTATATACCACAGAGCCGACACTCACAAGTAGTAAAAACAGAGGCGTGAGTAGTGTGAGTCGTAGTGATAAGTTTACCTTTGTAGCTATCAAAGAGGGCAATGTCACACTCCCTACCCAAGAGCTACTCTGGTGGGATACAAAAGAGCAGAGACTCCACAAAGAGCAGATACCACAACTCCACTTCACCATCATAGCCCAACCAAAGAGTGAAAAAGATGGGCAAGAGGAGACAGAGAGTATCTCTACGCAAAAACTCTTGAGTTATATCGCTATACTACTCCTACTGATAACACTCCTCTATCGTGCCTATCCTCTACTCAAGCAGGAGCTAGAGAGACGAAGAGAACTCCATGCACAGAGCGAAGCAGGACTCTTTGAGACTCTCCAAAAGAGCTGTCAAGATGCTGACGCAAAACAACTCTATAGAGACTTTTATAGTTGGCTGGAGGCTATAGACTCTACAGTAGCACGAGCAGGATTTAGGGGGATTGATGAGATATACCCTCCTATCTCTGAAAATTTGGAGCATTTGGAGAGAGCATTGGATAGTGACGGGGTTGAGTTAGATAGAGATGCGTTTTGTCAAAACTTGGTAGAGTTGCGTAAGATTTTGTTGGAGAGTGACAAGAGAGGTGACATAGGGTTGATGAGTCATATTAACCCTCATTGATTTCTATTAGCTTCGATTTTTGATTTTTACGATAAAATATATCATCTTATTTTTAGGGATACTATGTGACTTTAGAGAGCCTCGATATCAAACAGCAGAAACTACATGAACTACAACAGATACTTCCAGAGATATTTGAAGATGGGGAGATCATCCCTGAGAAGCTTAGAGATGTGTTTGGGGAGAGGGTCAGTGAATCTTCTGAGCATTATAGTTTTTCTTGGAGTGGTAAACGAGAGTGCTACAAGACTATCAGAGAAAAGTCCAATGCCACACTGAAAGTCGATGAAAATATAGCAGACGATGCAGAGGTTCCCGAGGGTGATAATCTCTTCATAGAGGGTGACAATCTTGAGGTGCTGAAGCTATTGCAGTTTTCATATCATAAAAAAGTCAAGATGATCTATATAGACCCGCCCTACAACAAAGACAAAGACTTCGTCTACTCCGACACTTGGGGTGACACTATTCAAAACTATCTCATACAGACAGACCAACTACGCGATGAGGGCTACACCACGACCAAAACCAACAGCACAGGACGCAGACACACCAACTGGCTCAATATGATGTATCCTCGACTTTGGCTAAGCCGAAACTTGCTCAAAGATGATGGAGTGATCTTTGTGAGTATAGATGATGATGAGGTGCATAATCTTCGTAAAGTTATGGATGAGATTTATGGGGAAGAGAATTTTGTTAGTAATGTTATTTGGGAAAAAAAATATAGTCCTCAAAATGATGCAAAATGGCTGAGTGACAACCATGACCATATTCTAATATATGCAAAAAATAAAGAAATTTGGCGACCTAATCTATTGCCTAGAACAAAAGAGCAAAATGATAGATACAAAAATCCTGATAATGATCCAAGAGGTAATTGGAAGTCAAGTGATTTATCGGTAAAAACATATTCATCTAATTATGATTATCCAATTACAACACCATCTGGAAGAGTAGTTAACCCACCTAAAAGTAGATGCTGGAGAACCTCAAAAGAAAAATTTGAAGAACTGTTAAAAGAAAATAGGATTTGGTTTGGCGATAATGGCAGTGCAACTCCTTCTATAAAAAGATTTTTATCAGAAGTACAATCTGGTATGGTTCCCTTGACTATATGGAAATATAAAGATGTTGGACATAATCAAGATGCCGCAAAAGAAATTAGAGAGTTATTTGATGGGAATGCATATTTTGATACTCCAAAACCAACAAAACTTTTAAAAAGAATGTTGCATTTAGGAAGTAGTGATGACGATATCATCCTAGATTTCTTCGCAGGTAGCGGTACAACAGCCCATGCAGTGATGGCACTCAACAAAGAAGATGATGGAAACCGTAAATATATATTAGTCCAACTCCCAGAAGCCACAGATGAAAAGAGTGAAGCCTACAAGGCAGGACATAAAAAGATAAGCGACATCACTAAAGAGCGCATCAAGCTTGCTATTAAAGATTTAGACTACAAAGAGGGTTTCAAATCATTCAAACTTGATAACTCCAACTTTCAGATATTTAAAGAGGTCAAAAAACACCCAGATATGAGCTATGAAGAGATAGAGAAGATGCTCAAAATGAGTATCTTTCATGAGAATATCTTGACCCAAGGAGCCAAG
>JAYEOM010000015.1:0-24373 GCA_034722955.1 Campylobacterota bacterium | reverse complement strand
GGGAATGAGGTGATGATTGAAGGGATTTGACTCCATGAGTTTAAAATAAAGTGAAATAGATATTAATATGACTTCTATTGTAGTTATGATAGAATTTCAATGAGGTGATAAATATATGAAAAGTATAAACTATAATATGGATTATTTTAAAAAAAATTATTTATGGAAAATAGACGAAGATGATGATGATTTCTTTTAGGCTACTCTCTCTTTAGAATATTTGATAACAAAATTTATAGTATCTTTTATCCCTTGAGTTGCATTGACAAGTAATACATTACCTCGGATGTATTCCATACCAAAAGCTCTAATAAATATACCAAAGAACTCATCTATAAAAGATTGTGTTACTTGTTCTATACCAATAAAATCAAGAGTGACAGTATTGCCCTTGTCAAGCTCTTTTTTCATTTTTTTTCTAATGATTTCACCTGCACCTCTTGAGCCAACAAAATCAAATCCACCAGTCTCATTTTTGATGTTAATTACCATTTGATTACTCCTTTTTCTCTATTTCAAAAATTATAACATATATATAACATAATTCGTTGGAGTTAAACTAAATTCATCTTATTTTTATTTTATAAGGGATAATTCTAACACATACTCCCCCAAACCAAGCCCTTAAACTTCTTCATCAGAGGCTTTTGCATATCTTTCATCATGACTACTCTGAGAGCAGAGATGCTCTCTTTGTACTCCTCTTTTGGGATGATGGGGTCTGCTGTTCGGGCTTGGGCTATGATCTCGTGTACTTTTTTGTCAAAAGGTGAGGGGTTTTTGTCGTCTATGCCGTCGTAGACGGACATGAAGAGATTATAATTGTCATAATCCATCTTGCACTGGTTATCTAGGATTTTGAGTGCTAGGATAGTCATATATTGGAGTTCTACCTCATCAAAATCGTAGGTTTTTGCCCACTCATACATATAGGACATATCATCCATTCTCTCGCTCCTCCTCTATCTTGACGAGGGTTATATCAGCACTCTTCTCTATATACTCTTTGGTTATGATACATTTGTCTATATCATCTTTGGATGGGAGTTCGTATTGGAGTGGGAGCATGATTTTTTCTATGATACCACGCAATCCTCTTGCACCTACACCCTTCTCTTGAGCCTCTATCGCTATGGTCTCTAGTGCATCATCACTAAACTCTAGATCTATACCATCGAGTTCAAAGAGGGCTTGGTACTGTTTGATGATAGCATTTTTGGGCTCTTTGAGAACTCTGACGAGATCCTCTACTGAGAGCTCGTTGAGTGTAGCTAGTACAGGGATACGCCCCATAAACTCAGGGATAAGTCCATAACTTATCAAGTCTTTTGACTCTATCTCTTTACTTTCGACTTCTGCACTATCTTTGAGAAAACCCATCTGCTTATCTACTAGGGATTTGGCTTTTTGATGTTTGTTGTTCAATCCCACAAACGCACCTCCACATATAAAGAGTATATGCGTAGTGTCAAAGAGTATAGTCTCAGCCGATGAGCTTTTGCGACTCCCTTTGAGTGGGACATAGACTTCACCGCCCTCTAGTATCTTGAGTAGTCCTTGCTGTACCCCCTCACCTGATACATCACGACCGCTTGTGGCGCTCTCGCTTTTGTTGGCTATCTTGTCTATCTCATCTATGTAGATGATACCATGTTGGGCTTGCTCTATCTCATAGTCAGCAGCTGCAAGTAGCCTAGAGAGTATAGACTCTACATCCTCCCCTACATATCCAGCCTCTGTCAGAGCTGTAGCATCTGCTACTGCAAACGGCACATTCATAATCTTGGCTAGAGATTTGGCAAGTAGTGTCTTTCCACTCCCTGTCGGTCCCATAAGTAGGATATTGCTCTTTTCTATCTCTATATCATTGAGGATTGGTTTGTCTATCCTCTTGTAGTGGCTGTAGAGTGCTACTGCGAGTACCTTTTTTGCCTCCTCTTGACCTATGACATAGTTGTCGAGATGCTCTTTGATCTTGATGGGGACGCTGAGACCTCTTTGGAACTCTTTTTTGGTTTTGCGTAGAAGCTCCTTGTGTAGGACAGTAGAGCAGGTTGCGATACACTCACTACAGATATGTGCGTTTTCTGCACTAAATATCTTCTCTACCTGCTCTACGCCTTTGCCACAAAAATCACAGATCAAATCACTACTCATTACAAATACTTCAGAAAGCTATCTGTATCTTCGTTGATCTGTGTCAGCTGGTGATTAGCGAGGAACTTGATCTCTTTTTTGGTCAAATTCTCTTTTTGGCTCACTACTAGCCCATCTTTGAGTCCTAGCGTAATCTCATTGGCGACCATACGGTAGGTATCACGACTAAAGTCCACACCCAAAAAGAGATAGCTCTTATCTTGTTTGTACTCTTTGAGGAGTGGAGGGATAGCATAGCCACCCATAGCTTCAGTGAGCCAATCAACAAAATCCGCATCACTAATGATGAAGTTCATCTCAGGAATAGTTGACCCCATAGGCTTGAAGAGTATAGGCAAGCTATCATCAAGGGTAGTTTTGTCTACTTGGCTGTATGTTTTGCTACTCGCATCATATCTATAGACCACAAACCTATCATAGTCTGCCATAATCCGTGAAACACCTGTCACCATAAAGTGATCGACATCCTCATAGACCTTGCACCCACTATCATCGAGATTGGTATCTATTAGATATTTTGGTTGGAGCTTTTTGAAAACTTGATAGGCATATGGCAACTCATACTCTTTGGAGCTATAGATATGGTTGGTCATCTGTATGATATACTCTCGCCCCTTTCTCTGCTCTAGGCTCATAGCCGCTCTACTGTACTCATACATGAGTCTATCACTCATAGCTCGTCCATTATTGAGAGCGAGTATCATACTATCACTATCGTATGGTAGTGGAGTACCATCTGTGGCTTTGGTCTCATAGAAGACACCCATACCCAAAAAGGGTACTAAGCTCCCATCTTGTAGTGCTTGTTTTATATTATCCATGACATCCAACTCCTGTATATGTAGTATAGGCTTTGTTTAGCTCTATCTGTAGTCTCTCTAAATCCAATGGCGTATCCAAATCATGAGGCATATCGAGATAGAAGAGCGCCCCATCTTTACTGATCAAAAAGAGTGACTTTGTCAGCAGTCCCTCTAGGTTTCCATTGACAATCTCTGTACCATACATAGAGCCAAACTCATTCTCTGTATCAAAAACTACTTGAAATTTCTCTAATCTATTTTTGAGTATCGCTTTTGCTTCTACTTTGGCAGAGAAGATAAAGTAGCAGTGAATATCTACTTGGATATTACTCATGAACTTATCTATCGCCTCTATCTCTTTGAAAAACCCACTGTCTGCATTAGGAAAAGAGATGAAGAGAGTCATCGCTCTGCGTGCATGGCTTCGCTGAAGTGTGATATTTTTGCCATAGGCATCCTCTACCTCTATACTCTCCGCCATATACCCTACATCAATAAAATCTTCAGTGAGTTGATTGCCTTCACCTTTATATACTATTTCATATTCCATATTTTTTCACCTTATATCCTATCTGCCTAGCAGTAATCCCTAAGATTTCTGCTGCTTCTTTTGAGTTGCCATCACACTGTTCTAATGCTTGGATGATGGCTTCTTTCTCTATCTCTTCTAGCGTTCCCTCCATAGGAGAGCTAGAGATAGTTCTAGCATTTCCTTCTTGCTTGAGAGCAGGAAGGAGGAGTTGCATATCTGAGGCACTTATCCCCTCTTCACTCCCCATCAGTACTATCCGCTCTATGGTGTTTTCTAGTTCACGGACATTGCCAGGCCAAGGATAGAGCATCAATATCTTCATCGCTTCATCATCGATAGTCACTAACTTTTTGTGATTTTTGATAGAGCGTTCTAAAAAGAAGTTTACTAAGAGCTCTATATCATCCCCTCGCTCTCGCAGTGGTGGGAGGTTGATAGGGATGACATTGAGTCTATAGTAGAGATCTTCTCTGAACTCTCCATCTTTTACCATCTCTTCGAGGTTTCTGTTGGTTGCTGCGACTAGTCTGACATTGACTTTGACCGTCTTGGATCCACCGACTCTCTCAAACTCTCTTTCTTGAAGTACTCGTAATAGCTTCACCTGTGCTGAGGCAGAGATATCACCTATCTCATCAAGAAAGAGTGTCCCCCCATCAGCAAGTTCAAAACGCCCCTTTCGCATCTCTTTTGCATCGGTAAATGCACCTTTTTCATGTCCAAAGAGTTCACTCTCTAGTAGAGTATCAGAGATAGCAGCACAGTTTAGCTTGACAAAAGGCTCATCAGCTCTTTTGCTCCTCTTATGTACAGCAGCGGCTACGAGCTCTTTTCCTGTACCTGTCTCTCCTCTGACCAATATAGTGACATTTGACTGGGCTATCCTCTCTACTATTTGAAACACCTGCTTCATCTTGGGACTACTACCCACAAAATCACCAAAATTATGCACCTTTGCATCCCACTCCATTTTATAATACTGTTTGAGTTCTGTCAAACGCTCTTTCTCTCGCTCTACTATCATATGTGAATTGATTGACTGACCAAAGAGTGAGCTTGCGATAGTCAATATTTGTATCGCCTGCTCAAAATCCATAAGCGTCTGCTTCGTGAGGTTAGCTGCCAATACACCAATCACCCTATCCTCTACTACCATAGGTACTGCTACATAGGAGAGTGTTTCACTATTTTTATTTCCTGTTTTATTGAGAAACATAAGGTCATTATGAATGTTTTCCACAACAATCGGCTCTTTAGTTTGAGCAGCCAATCCTGTTGCCCCCTCTCCTAGCCTATATGAGGCAATGAGTTTTTGTTGTTTATTAAAGTTTGGTGCAGTATAGATATTGAGCTCTTCGTCTTCTAATCTATAGATAACACTATTTTCCAAATATAACTCATGTGTTAAAGTAGTTAACGATTTCTCTAAAGCTTTGATAATATTACCACGAGAGTCAGAGATCAGATGAGATATCTCATTGAGTACTACTAGCTCTTTATGAGTTAGACACACTTCACATTTTTTATTCATAATCCACACTTTATTTTATTTTATGACTATTTATACACCATATTCTCTATCTTTTTACTCATATTTTTGTATAAATATTAATCAGTCTGCAATTTTTTTGCAAGTTGTCTCTTTGGGCAGGTTTTTTGCTTCAGGTTTTATCCACCATGTCTCACCATTGCCTAGCTCCACTTCGCCACCCCACTTCTCTTGGCTATCAAACTCTATACTCTCTATGATCTCTTCCATATCTTTTTTTGCTACATAGAAGTAGGTTACGCCTTCATTCTCTCTCAACATTACTTTTGCCATCTTTTATCCTTTTATAAATTTTCTTAGATTGTCTATAAATCTATTTTTTTCAAAACCAACTCGAAAGAAGTTTGGTTTAAACTCTGTGACAACCATAGGAAAAGCCATTTCACTACGCATCTGTGCATAATCACTACGATAGTGAGCCCCACGACTCTCTGTCCGTTTCTGTGCACTCAGTACCACTGCTTCTGCTACCTCCAGAGCATTTCTAAGCTCTAGGATGGAGATGAGCTCTACATTGTTAGTTCTCTCCTTGTTGATACAGTGCAGTGTCTTGACCTCACTTCGTAGGTAGCTTAGGTAAGAAAAAGCATCCGTAAGACTCTGCTCATCTCTCGTAATACCTACCTTTTCAAACATCATCTTGCCTAGAGAGACGCGTATCGCATTGAAGTTTTTGGAGGTCTCTTGGTCAAAAATCCTATCTACCAACTTGATCTCTTTGATCACTTGGTTGTAGTCTATAGGGAGTAGCTCTCTGTTTCGGATAAAGTTGCGTGCTTCCATACCTGCTATCTCACCAAAAACCGCTGCCTCTAGCAGAGAGTTCCCACCCAATCTATTGGCTCCGTGGACTCCATTGGCGGCACACTCGCCACATACGAAGAGACCACGCATAGATGTATTGCTCATATTGGCTTGTATACCTCCCATACTATAGTGTGCTACAGGCTTGATAGGGAGTAGCTCTTTGCTGATATCTATACCTGCTTGATTATAGGCACTCTTGTAGAGAGATGGGAGCTTCTGCTCTATATGCTCTTGGCTGAGGTGACGCAGGTCGATGAAGACCTCTTTGCCCTCTGCCATCTCTTTGGATATGGCACGAGAGACAACATCCCGTGTACCTAGCTCATCGACAAATCTATTGCCTTCACTATTGATAAGATACCCACCCTCTCCTCGTGCCGCTTCACTGACAAGATAGCTGGTCTTGACGAAACCTGTAGGGTGAAACTGTACAAACTCCATATCTTGGAGTGCTAAACCTGCACGCAGTGCTAGGGCATGCATATCACCGCTATAGTCAGGAGCATTGGTAGAGTAGCCTCTATAGATACCTGCATATCCTCCACCAGCCAATATAACTGCCTTTGAGAGATAGACCACCACAGAGGAGTCAAAACGCCTCAAGGCTATCACGCCACTTACTCGTTTGCCTGTATATGTGAGATTCATCACAAAGGTGTTGACCAAAAATTTCACACCTACACTTTTGGCTTTTTTGATCAGTGCTTGAGTGATGGCTGAGCCTGTACGATCTCCTACGAAACAGGTTCTCTTCTCACTCCCCCCACCAAAACTCCTCTGGGCGATAGCTCCCTCTTCATTTTTGTCAAACTCGACACCATAGTAGCTGAGTTTCTTTATGATGCGAGGGGCGTGTTTGCAGAGTGTATCGATACTCTTCTCATCGCCAAGACCATAACTCCCCTTGAGTGTATCTTTTACATGTTTGGCTATGGCATCCCTATCTCCATAGTCAAGCACCGCATTGATACCGCCACTTGCCATAGAAGAGTTGGATTTAAAGAGATTACCCTTGGTTATGAGTGCTACTTTATTATTGATACTACGAGCTTCTATTGCTGCCATGAGTCCTGCTATTCCACCTCCAACTACTACTACATCATAGATCATCACTAGAGCCTATAGAGGAGATCATATCTCTCTCGTTTGCTTGCTTTGATTTGGGCTATTTGACAATTCTCCTTGATATGTATAGGAGCTCTAGAGCCAAACAGACTAGAGACTATCCCTGGCGTAGAGCGGACAAACTGTAGTGCTAGCTGTATATCACTACTGAGTGTCATGCTCTGGTCAAGTATCGCACCACTCTCTGCTGTAAATGATTTCTTGAAGAGGTTCATCTGAAACAGTGATGATGAGCCGATGACCCCTATACCGAGTCTATGTGCAGCTTGGAGCAGTGTGCAGGAGTCTCCTCCTACCTTTTGGGTCTCTAGGGTATAGATAGTAGATTTTCCCATATTAAAAGGGGTCTGAATATATCTAAATCTATGATTCTCTCCACCTACCTTTTTGGCTATCTCTACAAGCTTTTCGAGGCTAATACGCTCCTCATTTTCAGCGATAAAACCATTCCAAACTGCCACTCCGTAGGAGCTAAATAGTCCCTCATCTGCGAGCTTTTCAAAGCGTTTGAAGATGGCTTCTATCTGTTTGTAGAACTCTTTTTTTCCTAGTCGGAGTTTTTGCATCTCTGGATTGTGCAGGTAGTAGATATCAAAAGCATCTACACCGACATTTTCCAAACTTCTCCTACAAGACCACTCCAAAAAGTCAGGAGTCATACAGTGCTGATCCATCTCTATATCCTCACTACTTGCCAAGCCATTTTGGATGATATTCTCCTCTATCCAGTGATAAGGATTTTCAGGAAATGGATACTCAAGCTGTATGAAGCCTCCTTTTGAGGTGATGATAAGCTCCTCTCGCTTGATCTCATCTCCTAGCTCTTGGAGTGCTATACCGATCTCTTTTTCACTCTGACCATATCTATAGTTACTCGCTGTATCTATATGGTTTATCCCAGACCGTACTGCCTCTTTGACTGCCTCTATATAGTGAAAAACATAGTTCTCCTCTTTATAAGGCTCTTTGACAAAGGTTCCTAAACCTAGTTTAGAGAATATCAGATTATTTGATTGTATATAAAAATCTTTATAGTGTGAGAATTTTTTTGCAAACTTTAGCGTGGCTTGGGCTGTAGCAATACTCATATGCAACGCCCAAATCTCTGTTTATGGTTTTTTTGTGCATAGAAGATAACAGCTGTCACATAGACAACCATTACTACTACCATTATTGTTGTGTAAAACATTTAGGACTCCTTTTATTGGGTTTATCCAAAACTGTAGAGATTCGGATATTTAGGAGTTATATATGCAAATAGTGTTCCGTAGGAGCTTTCATACTCTTATTGCTGCATCTTATATATCTTTTTTCTCTCTTTAGAGGAGGGGATATCGAGGAGTTTTCTATATTTTGTGATAGTTCTTCGTACCATTTTGATTCTAAATCTTTGGATGACCATATCTACTAACTCTTGGTCTGTGAGGGGTTTCTCCGTGGGTTCATTGTCAACACATTGAGATACAAAGTTTTTGATCTCAGAGGAAGAGAGATTTTTGGCTACAGCATTGGTAAAAAATGATTTTAAAGAAAATATCCCCTTGTCGCACTGTACATATTTGTTGGATACAGCTCGACTGATAGTCGACTCTTCAAAACCTAGCTCTTGGGCTATCTCCACCATAGTAAGTGGTTTGAGCTCACCACCGATGAAGAAAGCTGTCTGTCGTTCTACGATGATAAGCACAAGTTTATAGAGTGTAGATTTGCGTAGCTCCATCAAGTTGACGAGATCTCTTGCTTCTTTGAGTTTCTCTTTGAGTTCTCCACTTTTACTCTTAAATGGATCTTTGACTACTATATCTGGATAGTAGTTGTTATTTATTTTTACAGTTATATCTTCATCAACATCAACAAAAAAATCAGGAATTATATAAGGAATATCTTTTTGATAGGCTATCGCTGGTGGGCGGTTGAGATTTTTGATGATTTGGCTTGCTTCACTGAAGAGATGGTGTTTGTGATACTTCTCCATATGGCGTATATCTTTGATGAGTTTCTCTACAAAGATATAGAGTTCGTTGCCTATATCTATCTGTGAAATCTGAAAACACATCGACTCCTGCATATCTCTAGCACCTACACCACTAGGCTCCATATAGGAGAATCTACTGCGTATTCTCTCTGCAAAGTCATCCGTAGTATGGCACTTGATAGCTATATGAGAGAGTTCTCCCTCGAAAAACCCTTCATCATTGATATCATACATGATCTCTTTAGCGACTTTTTGCGATATGGGTGTAGGGAAGAGCGGGGCATCTATCTGAGGTTCTAGCTTTTCATAGAGGGACTCTTTATAGTGGCTCACATTTTCAATAAAATCTCTCTTCTGGTCATCTCCACTATAGGAGTCTGATGAGATACTTGATTCAAAAGATGAGTTACACTCTAAAAATGGATTGTCATCGCTATACTCTTTGAATATATGCTCTAACTCTTGAAGTGGTGCTTGGAGTAGTGGCAGCCAAAGCTTCAGTGATAGTTGTAGAGTCTGTTTCTGTTTCTGTTGTAGAGTTAATCTATTATTCATAATACTCTAATTATGCCCAAAAAGTAATCCATTTGGGCAACCTTTATTGTATAAATATTAATACTTTAGGCGAACCAAACCATTTGGTCTAGCTATCTTCATTTGACAAGAGAGTCTAGAGTTAGGTGTACAAGTTCCTAAACAGATCTCTTTGAGGACTTTTACCTCTTTATCTGTTTTTTCTGAGAGATACTCCATACCAGCCTCTACCTCTACTACACAGGTACCACACTCACCATCTCTACATCCAAAAGGCAATGCACTACCACTAGCCTCTACGATATCTTGGATAGTGCTACCCTCTTTTACATTGATCGCCAAAAAGTCATTTACTATTTCTACTCTTGTTGTCATCTTCTCTCCTTAATTAAATTGGGTCTTAACCCTTGAATGGTTTGATAAGCACATCACCTTTTAATAGCATTTGACAAGCGAGCCTTACTTTAGGACTGATTGTAAACTGCTGGCAGTGGTTTGCCTCTTTTGCTGTGATAGCACCAAGCTCTACTAGTTTATCTAGCTCTTTATCTTCCATGTAGCTTGTAGGCTCCTCTTCTGCTATGTTCTCAACAGATATGAGACAGCTTCCACACTCACCATCTTGACACTCTATAGGGAGTGGAACACCTCTCTCTTTTGCTACACGAACAATCGGTTCACCTATCTTGGCATCGTATATACCGTCTGTTTCCTCTTTAAAGTGCATGAAAATCACTTTTGCCATTGTTTCTCCTTTTTTTAAATTGGATAGTGTTACTACCAAAGAGTAGATAGATAGGAGATATCTACTCTTTGCTAGTAACTATTTTCTGTAGGGTCGATTTATCGACCATCTGTTCAATCGGTTTGCATGGTTTCTGTTTGCATATTGTTTGGTCGGTAAACCGACCCTACCAAAAACAGCATCATACCCACCGTTAGAGTTACAGATAGGTAGGGTGGGAGTATCCCACCATTCATTGGTGGATTTCATCCACCCTACAACTCTGTACAATCTAGCCGAGGTCAGATGTTGACTGTTTCATTCAGCTGCGCTTCACAAAACACTCAACTTCAGACCCCTACGATTAAATTGGTGGGATACTCCCACCCTACGACTCACCATAAAGCTTCTGCATCTTTGCTCTATGGGCTTCCATAAAGGCTCGCTCCTCTGCCATCTCATCGACGAAATCTTCCATAGCTTCAAGCTCATGCTCTCTACAGCCGATGATGTCGACCTCCTTGCCACTACCAAAGAAATGCACCTCATAGACACGAATCACTTGCAAGAACTCTCCCATATGTTTGATATAACCTATAGCTCCCTTCTCCATCATGATAGTCCCTATCTTAGTGTGAGGGTAGGTACCGTCGTTGACGATATCTTCTAAGAGTTGCACCTTCTGTCCTACTCCAAAGAGTGGCTCATCTGCATCTTTGCCCGAACGAGCCGCAGTGACATTATCCTGGAGTTTTACATTGGGGTCAACAAGCACAGCTAGCTCCTTGAGTCTGTGCGGGGCTAGGTGTGCAGCTGAGACATCCACTCAGCTTGCCATCTTTGAACATATCCCAAACAGTTGCAGCATTTGGGGCATGACCATTTTTGTAGTCACCATAGACTCGTAGGAGTGAAAACTTCAAAAACTCTAGCAGTTGCGTCTCATCCTCTGTGAGGTTTTGCATCCCCGTCTTTATCAAACTTCCATACTCTTTCATGATATGAAACCGTTTCACATTGACTAATTGTTGGTCGTATTCAATACCAAAAAAATCAAAAAAGTCTTCAGCATCTGTCAACTCATAAAATGAGTCCATATTTATTTCACTATATCTCTCTGTCATCTCTCAATCCTCCAACTCTTTTTTGAGTATCTCTATCCAGCGAGTGATTCGCTCCTCTGTTTTGTCTGACTCATTATGCTCATCTATCCCAAGCCCACAAAAAGCACCATCCATCTCTGCTAGTGAAGCTTCATATGTGTAGTCCTCTTTTGGGGTGAACCCTATGGCTGTCGCACCTACTTTGGTAAAGAGTTGATGCAGTTTCCCCAAGGCACTACAGAAGTGTTCTCCATGTTTGTCACAATCACCTGCACCATAAAATGCAACTTTTTTGCCTGTGAAGTCGGCATCCTCTGCTATCTCCAACATAGGATCAACCCACTCAAAGTGTGGATCGCCTTGCCCCCAAGTAGAACTACCGATGAAGAGTGTATCGTAGTCATCAAACTGCTCTACATCATCGTAGTCATCCTCCATAAATATCACATCATCTTCATCTATATCAAAAGCCTCAACCAATCTATCTGTAACGATTGTTGTAGTGCCTCCAGCACTGGCATAAAAAACTCCTATCTTTGACATATTCTTCTCCTATTTGTTATACTCTTGATATATTGTGAGAGCATTTGCTAACATCTTGTCACCCTCTTGGATGAGCTTCTCATAAGTTCTAAACGAATATCTATGGGCATCTTTAAAAAACTTATTGACGATGACAATTTTGTCTGCTATCACTACAGCTCGACCAAATCCCTCATGACTCATCTCCATGACTACCGAACACATAATCCCAGTCTCTTTCTCAAATGCTAGAGCTATGGCTTGATAGACCAAACGGATATCTTGTATCTGCATCTCATCTATATCTGCTATTACGGGAATATTTTTGAGATCCTCTTTGGTTTTGACATACTTCTCTGTGAGTATCTCTTCATCTGCTTTGTTCGCCCAAGTACCAAACTGATCTAAGGCTCTGACTTGTCCTATAAGAGTGCTTATAAATAAATTTTCCATTATGCCACCTCTGCATTTTCTGTTTTTTTCTCAATGATTTTTTTGATAAATGGAGGAGGGTTATCGCCAAGCATATTTTTGAGTTTTTCAAGCTCCTCTTCTATACCTACTACCTCTTTGTATTTGATAGGGAAGACACCTTTACGGATGATTTTGGCTGCTGCTGTAGGTCCTATGTTGACAAAATAGACTATATCTATACCTAGCAAAAGTGCAACAGTCTTGTCTGTATCTTTGGTCTCTATCTTGATGATAGATACTACTTCATACCCCTCGGTACTAATAGTATAGACATGGAACTCTTTTGCACTTCCAAAGTGTGCATCTATATTCTCTGCATCATTGGTTGCAAAAGCTACTTTGATAGTGCCACTACTTGTATTGCTTGATGTTATTTTGATTTCTGGATTCATATATCTTCTCCTAAATTTTATATTTTAACTTGCATCTCGTAGGCTGGGAGCATCCCACCTTATTGTTTGTTGTACAAAACTTTAATACTACCTGTTGTATATGCAAATAGTGTTCCATAGATTTTTTATGACTACTCTTTATGGTGATTGTGTTGGTTTATGAGGTTTGCAAGCTCAAAGAGAAGATAGCAACTCCCCTCATAGAGCAGATCATATTTGAGTTGGTTCCCTACTATCTCATAGTTTGGAAATCCTCTGATGAGTAGAGCTTTGTGCTGTTTGTCTGCGAGTCGTTCGGCATGGTAGTTACTGATGATGAGATCGGCATCTACCATACTCTCCTCTACATCTTCAAAATCACCTATGATGATATTGTCACAGGGGACTTGTGAGAGTGCTTGGCTTTTGGTAGGGGCTACGACAGCTACTATATTGGCTCCTGCTTCGTGTATGGTTTGCGAGAGGGCGAGTATCTGGTCAGCTTCTGTGGCTATGATGACGCGTGTACCTCCTAGAGCAAAGTGTGTATCTAGCAGTGCATCTTGCAGTCTCTTTCTCCAGCGGATGATAGAGGGGTGTGGTTTGTGCATAGATCGTGCTTCGAGTAGAGCTTCGTAGAAGGCATCACTCTGCACCAACCCACCCAATGCATCAAAGTGCAGATGCTCTATATGCTCATTTTTGCTCAAGAGCAAATCTCCAGCTTTTTTGACCGACTCACCTACAGTGATAACGACAGCACTATCACCTAGAGCTTTGATCTCTTCTACTGTTATACCCCCACTAGTCAATGCCCCCTGCTTGAGTCCCAAATGTCCATCAAGCGAGAGGCTCAGGTCAGGCAGAGCAAAAACTTGATCAAATCCAAAAAGCCCTATCTGCTCTTTGATCTTCTCCACCTCTAGGGGTGTGAGGTTGGCATTAGGGATGAGCAGAGCCTTTTGGCTATTGATAGTAGTTCGTTCCTCTACGAGCTGCTCTACTATCGCCTCTATACTCTTGGCAAACCCACTCTCTAGCCCACCCTCAAAGTCAGGTGTGTTGACATATACCATCTGTTGCTCATCTCGCAGGAGATAGGTCACCCCTTTGACATCATCACCCTTTGTCTCGGTCATCCCTGTAGTAAAGAGTCCTACGAGTTTGGGTTGGACTTTTTTGGTGATATTTTTGATCGCTTCACCGATAGAGTACTCTCCCCCATCAATAACAGCTGTGAGGTCATTGACTGCTGTAGTCTGCACCGCGATAGGATCAGAGAAGTGTCGAGTAAAGAAGACTTTGGAAAAACTAGCACACCCTTGAGCTCCATGCATCAGTGGCATCGTATCTTTGATACCCAAAAAGCAGAGCAGAGCTCCCATAGGCTGTGATAGTTTGATAGGGTTTATCTGGAGAGGTTTTGACATAGTGGCATCCTAGAGTTGTTTGTTGACTATCTATGCAATAACTGTTCCATTATATATTTTTGAGAGTTTTATTGTGCAAAGCTGTCAAAAAAACACTCTCTATGGTGCTTTATAGTTTCCGTTTTATGGATATATAATTGTAACGCTACAGATAGGTAGGGTGGGAGTATCCCACCAATTGCTACGAATGGTGGGATACTCCCACCCTACAAATTTATACAATCCAAAAATCAGAAATGAAGCATAGGGTAAATAAGCTATTTTTCGACAGCCTCCTCCCAAGGAGCATCTCTCCCCACTACTTCAAAGACAGGATTATTGACAGCATCTGTTACATCTTTGGCTAAGTTGACGAGTCCTGAGTAGGCTCCGTAGCTTATCTTTTTCTCTTGGTTGACATCTACGAAAGCTACCTTTTTCTTGATGGCTGTGTAGAGGCTTCGTCCTCCTGCTAGGAGTATATCTACACCGTGGTCATCTATGAGTTTACCCTGCTCTTGGGCTGGGATCTTCATCAATATCGGTACATACTTTTTGGCTATATCTATATCCTCTTGGGTGGCTTTGCGTATACTGGTAGCTACTACCTCTATACCTATATCTTGCAGTGCCGAGGCTATAGACCATGATTTGTTTCCACCTGTGTTGAGGATCGCTTTTTTGGAAGCCAATATCTCTCTGTAGGGGATGAGCTGCTGCTCTAGTTTCGCCTCCTCCTCTGCTATCATAGCCTCAGCCCTCTGGGAGAGTCCTTCATCTCCAAAGGCGTTGACTATACTTCGGATGGCATTACTGGTATCTCTCTTGCCGTAGAATGAGATAGAGATATAGGGGATGTTATATCGCTCTTGCATCTTTCTTGTGAGGGTTACGAGGGATTTGGCACAGACGATGACATTGAGTTTGGCTCTGTGAGCGGTTTGGATACTCTCTATGCGTCCATCTCCTGCTAGTGTGGAGACTACCTTGATGCCTATCTTCTCTAGGAGAGGGGTGTACTGCCACATATCACCTGTGACATTGTATTCGCCTATGAGATTGATACCAAAGGGGTGTATCTCTTTTGGTTCTCTTGTGCCTATGAGTTGGTTAAGGACGGCTTCACCACCCAAACGAGAGCCCAAGTTTTTGCCCCCTACAAACCCTGGTGCATGGACGACAACTATGGGGATACTATACTTCTCTTGCATTCGCTTGGCGACATTGTCTATATCATCCCCTATCATCGCTGTCACACAGGTCTCATAGACAAATATCGCTTTGGGGCTTTTATGCTCGATGATATACTCTATACTCTCTTCGAGTTTTTTGTCTCCGCCAAATATCACATCGTTGGTCGTGACATCTGTATAGTATCCTAGTGGGGTATTGTTCTCTCCCTCATAGCTCGTAGGTGTGGCACGAGTCTCCCACGAAGCCCCCTGACAAGTAGCAGGAGCATGGACGAGATGCACTGCATCAGCATAAGGAAAGAGTGCTATCTGCGCCCCCTCAAAAGCACACCCACCACTCGTAGCCCCTGGCTTTGGTTTGTCACAGCTACTCTTTTTTTTGTCATTATGACTACACGCACTCTCATTGAGAAGCTCTCTTATTAGTTTTCTATTTACCATAATTTATCCATTGTTTGTATTGTGGGTTGAAGCTATTTAAGCAAAGTATACATTTCATCACTCTGTTGTGTTTGCTGTAGGGTGGGAGTATCCCACCATCTGTAGCAATTGGTGGGATACTCCCACCCTACGAATAGCTTAATATAGATATATCTATGCAAGAACTGTTCCGTACTTTGAGAGTAGTTTTTTTGGCAATTTATCTCTTTCTTTTCTAAGTCAGCTATTTTTATGGTTAGTGAAAATTATAAAAGTGGAGATTGAACGGCAGGGGTGTGGTTTTCAAAAGTCAAGACAATTTCAAAATGCTAATACAAAAACCCAAAAACCCATAGAGGTATTTTGTTGCCTTTGCCTACTATGATATCATCTGCGACTACATAGCTATCGGGCATATCTTTTATCTGATTGAAGCTTTTGTTTTTGCCTCCTACTTCAAATGTGTAGCGATTGTCTACGATAAAATCACCAGCCTTTAGACTCTTGATAGTCAAGTTTCCCTTTATCTGGTTTACGAAAAATGTCTCTCTTATAGTGCCTATCTTGGCATTTTCACAATAAGTATAGAGTAGGTTTGTGTTGGCTAGATATATTTTGGATGGTTTTGAAATCTTTTTCAAGCCTTGGGTATTCTCTTCTATGAGATTGAGTAGTTCTCCTTTTTCTAAAAAATCCAAATAGTCATAGAGTTTGACTCTACTTATCTCAGAGAGAGAAGCTATCTTGGTCATATTTACCTCAAAAGGATTGCTCTCACAGACTACCTCTATAAGTTTCTTGAGCTTGTATGTATATCTCTGTTCTATGAGTTTCAGATTGACCAAGTCTATATCAAGAGTGAGATTGATAGTGCTAAAGAGTGTCTGAAAAAAGCTCTCTCTTTTATCGAAATAGAAAGGATAATAGCCTCTCTTGAGATACTCTGCAAACTCTTTTTGTATCTCTATATCTTTTGATAAATCTTTTGAGATCTCTATATGATTTGTGACAATATCTCTCATGTCGTACCTGTGTATCTCTCTTGCTAGGGTTATCTCCAAATACTCTCTAAAGGACAATCCTTTGAGATGATGTACTGTCACTCTTCGGCTGAGGTCTGCCTGTGAGTTGAGGAGTGAGATAGCCGATGAGCTAGTAAAGAGTACCTTGAGAGTGGGATAAATATCATAGATAGCTTTGAGATGTATAGCAAAATCATTGTATTTATGCACTTCATCGACTATCAAAAACTCTATACCAGCCTCTACAAACTCACCAACGAGCTCGAAAAAATCACTATTGATAAGAAAAGGATAATCAAAAGTAAAGTACAAAACTTTACTCTCTCCATGCTTCTCTTTGAGCTCTTTTGTCCTCTGCAGTAGAGTGGTAGTTTTTCCTATCCCCCTAGCACCCACTATCGCTACCATCCTATCCTCTTCGTTGAGTTTGTTATAGAGGTATCTTCTATAGGTTATCCCAAAGTTACTGAGCAGTTTTTGTTCATAGTTTTTGAGTTTCTCTAGCATATCGTGCCTTTTGTAAATGTTTATGATCGTTTACACTAGTATAGCGTAATGTTTATTTCCTTGGCTTAGCCTCAGGAACCTCACAAAATATTACTTGAATTTATGATTAACATAATAATAAACTTATCTTAAGTAACTTTATGCATAATAGTATTTATGGAGACTTACATTCAATACTAACCCAACTTCGATATTCATTTGACTCCACGCCCCTGCCGTTCAATCTCAAATTTTTTACACAAATCGGTGAGACTATAGGATATTGATAGACTCATTTTCTAAATTGCTAAATTCAATCTTCGCAAACTCCTCATCAATTATACTTTTTGTGCGACAACTCTCTGCATCTAGCTACTCTTGCACATCTACTGTAAGCACTAGACCCAAAACATTCAGTAACTTCTCTAATGACTCCAAAGTAATATTGGCTTTGCCTTGTTCTAGTTTGGAGAGTGTGGTAGAGCCTATATCTGCCATCTCACACAAATCAACTTGCTCTAGTCCAAGTTCTTTTCTTCTCTGCTTGACAGTTGTAGCTATCTGCTCTTTGAGATACATACTCAACCTTTTTATTTACACTATAGCATAAATATATATAATATCTATCGTTATTTTAAGTTAAATTAGCTGTTATTTACACTTTAATGTAAATAATATATTGTTTTTGAGAGATTCCTCAATGCTCCTCTATCAGATTTGGTAGACAAGTAGCAAATGGTGGGATGCTCCCACCCTACAACTTTTGTCCTCACCATCAATGGAACACTTCTTGCATACAATAAAGCAATTCAAAACTCAAAAGAGGGAGTTAGATTTATGCAACATAGAGAAGCACTCAAGGCATACAGAGCCAAAGATTATGAGAAAGCACATGAGATCTGGAGTGAAGAGGTCAAACACAAAAATGATCAAGCGATGACCAATTTGGGATTGATGTATCTCAAAGGTCAAGGAGTTGACAAAGACTATAGCACAGCTAGAGAGTGGTTTGAGAAAGCGAGTGAGTATGATAATGACTCTGCCAACTATAACCTAGCTCTGATATATCAGACTCGAATAGGTGTTGATGAGGATATGGACAGAGCTACTGAGTACTTTAGAAGAGCAGTCCGCAAGAAACATCAAGGAGCGAGCTTCAGACTCGGGATACTCCTACTCAAAGACCGCACCAACAAAGAGCTAGTCGCAGAGGGCTTTGATGCTATGCTAAACGCTGCCAAGAGTGGACACCCTATGGCTGTAGCACAGATGGGTGGTATAGACAAGCCTGTCAATGAAGAGGCAGAGCCTAACCAAATATTTCGTAACAAATCTATGGATGAGCAGATAGCAGTCATAGAAGATGCTATAGAGCGATATATCCGTCCTATCCTCATCAAAGATGGAGGGGATATGATACTGCTAGATTACAAAAATAGCCCAGAGATAGAGATACGATTTGCCTACCAAGGTAACTGTGCAGGCTGTTCACTAGGTGCGACCAACACCTATGATATGATCAAAAATACACTCACGCAGGTCATAGATGAGAAGATATGGATCTATATCATATGATACGCATAGCCTTTGCCTCGACAGATGGAGTCTCTGTCAACCAGCACTTTGGATGGTGTGAAACCTTTTATATTTATGATATAGATGCACAGAGTGCCACACTCGTAGCTCACAATGATGCCTCCAAAAAGCTCGATGATGAGGTCGAAAAGCTCGTCTACAAGATAGAGTCTCTAGGAGAGAGTGATATCGTCTATGTCTCTCAGATAGGACCCAAAGCAGCCAATATGGTTAAAAAGGCTGGTATCTATCCTATGAGTTCCTCTAATCAAGAGCAGACGATAGAGAGTGTTATACACTCTATCCAAAAGATGCTAGGTGGTACTACCCCACTATGGCTTCAGAGAATAGTGATGCAAAAAAAAGCCGATGAGGAAAGAGTTTAAGATGAGCCAAAAACCCCAATCTAGCCAAGCCAAAGCGACACAGATAAAAGAGGATATCTACTATATAGGCGTGAGTGACCCTGAGCTGAGAGTCTTTGATATCATCATGAAAACTGCCAACGGTACGACCTATAACGCCTATGTCGTACGGAGTGATGATGGTTTTGTGGTACTTGATACAGTCAAAGAGGAGTTTGCAGAGGAGTTTTTTGAGAAGTTAGAGTCTGTATGCTCTTATGATGAGATCAAATATATCATCATGCACCACCTAGAGCCTGACCACTCTGGTGCTTTACCTGAACTCGTCCGCAGAGCACCCCATGCCAAAGTCCTCCTCTCACCTATGGCAAACCCTATGATGAAAGCGATCACCAATAGTGATGATATACCTTTTGAGGCTGTATGGACGAACAAAGAGTTAAAAGTAGGTAATAAAACCTTTAAGTTTATGAGTACACCACATCTGCATTGGCCTGAGACTATCAGTAGCTATCTTGTGGAGGATGAAGTGCTTTTTAGTGGAGATGTCTTTGGGAGTCACTACTATGACAATCGCCTCTTTGATGATATGGTGGGGGATTTTGATTATGCTTTTAAGTACTACTATGAGCATATTATGCGACCTTTTAAAACGGATGTAATTAATGCTCTGAAGCTCTATGATAAGTTGGAGATAGATACTATCTGTAATCTCCACGGCCCTATCATTCGCACAAATCCTCAACGATATATAGACCTCTATCGTGAGTGGAGTAGCAAAGAGGATAGATACCATGGCAAAAAGGTCATCTCTATCTTCTATGTCACGAGCTATAAAAATACCAAAGATATGGCACAAGCTATATGGGAAGGTGTCGAAGAGGATAGTACGCTTCTTGCCCACATGTATGACCTCACAGCCCTTGATGAGCAGAACATGCTCACCATCCTAGAAGAGAGTACGGGCATCATCATCGGTTCACCTACTATCAATGGTGATGTACCCAAGCCGATATGGGATCTACTCAGCTGTATGATGGTATTAGAAAAAAAGGGCAAATTTGGTGCATCGTTTGGGAGCTATGGCTGGAGTGGTGAAGCTGTAGAGATGATGAACCAGAGATTAAAAACACTCAAGTTTAGAGTCCCACTCCAACCCACAAAGGTAAAACTCGTACCGACCAAAGAGGAGCTAGAGGAGTGTTATGCCTTTGGTGTGGAGTTTGCCGAAATAGTCAATGGGAAAATGGTGGAGATGACATTATGAGTACAAGTATAGAGATATTGGAAGAGAAGGTGACAGCACTACTAGTAGAGCACGCAGTTGATTCATACGCAAGAGATGAGATAGCACCCCATGTCGCGAAAACATCACTGATGATGCGACACCTCTATGAGGATTTGGGGCTGAGAAATCGTTTTGAGATGGGGCAGTATATGAAACGACACTTCCCTACCCTGTTCCAGCTCAAACCCAAAGATATATTATGGAAAAAGTTTATCTATGACTCTGTAGGAGAGGTAGCCCCTGCCTGTGCCACTTGCAAAGATCAAATCAGCTGCTTTGCCTGCCGCGTCGCGTAGATTCGATTGTACCGAAACAGCGCTTTCGTATATAAATCATAGCTGTAGGGTGGGAGTATATAAAATGGTAGGGGTCTGGTGTTGAGTGTTTTGTGAAGCGTAGCGGAATGAAACAGTCAACACCTGACCTCGGCTAAAACAAGGCTATGCTACAGCCGAGGTCAAGCGTTGAAAATCCACCCACTTCGTGAGTTGATTTTACAACGCATGACCCCTATCAATGAATGAATAAGTGAGTGATTTAGGGGTTTTCAACAGCCTAATCAGAGTTGTAGAGAGCATATAACAGATAATAAAAACAAAAAGGAGAACAAAAAATGGATGTATATTTAGACAATAACGCCACAACAATGATAGACCCAAAAGTACTTGCAGAGATGGAGCCTTTTCTCAAAGAGAAGTATGGTAACCCAAACTCTCTGCACAAATTTGGAGCAGGCACACACCCCAAGATGCTGCAAGCTCTCGACTACCTCTATGATGGTATTGGTGCAGCAGATGAGGATGATATCGTCATCACCGCCAACGCTACTGAGTCCAACAACTGGACACTCAAGTCTGTATGGATAGACAAGATCCTGAATGGCGACAAAAAACATATCATCACTACCGAAGTAGAACACCCATCTATCACAGCAACTTGCCAGTTTTTGGAGACCCAAGGGGTAGAGATGAGCTACCTAGAGGTCAACGAAGATGGCGTACTCGAAGCACAAACAGTCAAAGATGCCATCCGAGAAGATACAGCACTCGTAAGTGTAATGTGGGGGAACAACGAAACAGGTAAACTTTTCCCTATCAAAGAGATAGGCGTTATCTGTCATGCTGCGGGTGTACTTTTTCACTCTGATGCTACACAGGCTATAGGTAAGGTCAAAGTAGATGTCCAAGAGTATGGTATAGATTTAATCTCATTCTCCGCTCACAAATTCCACGGGCCTAAAGGTATAGGTGGACTATATATGAAAAAGGGTGTCAACCTCACACCGCTGATGCATGGCGGAGAGCAGATGGGCGGACGCAGAGCAGGTACTGTCGATGTAGCCTCTATGGTAGGTATGGGCAAAGCGATGCAGATGGCGACAAGCACTATGGCTCTAGCCTATGAGGTCAACCATGTAGGGATGCTGCGTGACAAACTCGAAAAAGCCATACTCAAACTCCCTGATACCATCGTCATCGGTGGTACAGAGAACCGCACACCCAACACAACACTGATATCTATCCGTGGTGTAGAGGGTGAGTCTATGCTTTGGGATCTCAACCAAAACGGCATAGGTGCGAGTACAGGATCAGCCTGTGCGAGTGAAGACTTGGAGGCGAACCCAGTGATGAATGCCTTTGGGAGTGATAGTGAGCTTGCACATACAGGTATCCGTTTCTCATTGAGCCGATTTAACACAGAAGAGCAGATTAAATACGCTATCGAACATATCACAAAAGCAGTAGAGAGACTACGAGGCATATCTAGCTCCTACGCCTATACACCCAAAAACCATGTAAGTGGATTGGAAGCACACGGGTAGGAGTAGGCTGTCGAAAAATAGCTCATTTAGCCTATGTTTCATTTCTAATTTTTGGATAGTGCAGAATGGCAGGGGTCTGAACAGTAGAACGGCAGGGGTCTGGTGTTGAGTGTTTTGTGAAGCGTAGCGGAATGAAACAGTCGACACCTGACCTCGGCTCAAACAAAGCTATGCTACAACCGAGGTCAAGTGTTGAAAATCCACCCACTGCGTGAGTTGATTTTACAACACTCGACCCCTATCATATTCTATGGTTCTATCCATTTTTAGAGAATGAATAGATGAATAATTTAGTGCTTTTTCGACAACCTAGGGTGGTAGTGTCCCACCAATTGTTACAGATGGTGGGAGTATCCCACCACAATAATAAAGAGATTATAAATATAAATAAAAAAGGATAAAAAATGGCAAAAAATGATTTAGTAAGTGGCTCTATATGGGATGAGTACTCCAACATAGTAACAGACAGGATGAACAACCCCCAACACCAAGGTGAGATCAAAGAGGATGAAGCCGAAGCTCTCAATGCGACACTCATCGTAGCAGATTTTGGTGCAGAGAGTTGTGGTGACGCGGTGCGTCTCTACTGGGCTGTTGAGAAAAACACAGACAAGATAGTAGCATCCAAGTTCAAATCATTTGGTTGTGGTACTGCTATCGCATCGAGTGATATCATGACAGAACTCTGCCTAGGCAAAACAGTAGATGAAGCGGTCAAGATCACCAATATAGATGTCGAAAAAGCGATGCGTGATACTCCTGATGTCCCAGCAGTCCCAGCCCAAAAGATGCACTGTAGCGTCATGGCGTATGATGTTATCAAAAAAGCAGCAGGTCAATACAAGGGTGTAGATATGGAGAGCTTCGAGACTGAGTTCATCGTCTGTGAGTGTGCGAGAGTCACCCTAGATACACTCAAAGAGGTGATCAAACTCAACAAACTCAAAACCATCGAAGAGGTCACAGACTACACCAAAGCAGGAGCATTCTGTAAATCATGTATCAAAGAGAACATGCCACACTATGACATCTACATTCGCTACCTCGGTGCATGTAGCACATGTAGCACAGGAAGCACAGGTACACTCTACGCTATCGAGTCTACTCTGCAACAGCAGATAGATGAGAATATTCGAGTTTTGCCTATATAGCCTATCCCTTAGGCTACCCCATAGAGATAAATACGAACTCCTTGGTGTAGACTAATTTGACAATAAACCAGAAATATGCAATAGAGATTACTAAACTAGCACTTATCATTGCACCTAGGGCATTTGCGAGAAAATCATCGATTAATCTTTTGGTTAAGGCTACCCCAATGAAATAAACACCCAAATAGCTTTATGAGGTTTTTCATAGACAAGGCAATCGTTTGCAGGATTAGCCTTAGCTAATTGCCCGTAGGAAATGCCCTTGGGGTACAAAAAACGATTAACGCCGTATATGGGAAACCTCATAAAGCCCGTAGGGAAGAGATGCTCTTGGGATACAAATTTTTCACAAACACCCTAGGCACAAGCATAAGCTATATTTTAGCAACTCTATCACATAATTCAAGATAAAGGAGAAATAATGCGACCAGTACCAACAGGAAAAGAGATAAAGATAAGCCCAAACACTATGATAGTGAGCAAAACGAATGAAAAAGGTATAATCACCTATGGAAACAGTAACTTTGTGGAGATATCAGGCTACAAAGAGACAGAGCTGATAGGCTCACCACACAATATACTCAGACACCCTGATATGCCTAGAGCGATTTTCTATTTTATGTGGGAGTCTATTAGAAAAGGTAGAAATATAACAGCTGTTGTAAAAAACCTCGCAAAAAATGGAGACCACTACTGGGTCACTACAGATTTTGATATCAATAGAGATCAGGATTTGCGAGTCAAAAACTATATAGCATTTCGCCAAGTTGCACCAAAAAATGTTCTCAAAGAGATAGAACCTCTCTATGCAAAAATGCTCACTATCCATGCTGAGCAGGTGCAGGTCAAACCACTCGGGTAACTTCTCTATATAGTAGCTTTTTACCATTTTATGACCAAAGAGAGTAGGTTGCATGTTGATAAAATACTGCATCTCATTGAGTACTTTTGTATGCTCATCTATAT
>JAYEOM010000014.1:8805-24461 GCA_034722955.1 Campylobacterota bacterium | reverse complement strand
ATATCAATCAATCTGATCTCACACTCAATGAAGTCTTTAAGAGGACACGAGCTTCTGTATATCTGGAGAGTGATGAAAAACAGATGCCGTGGACTAGCTCTTCGGTGATAGGGGATTTTTATTTTCAACTTAGAGAGAGGGGTAGTAGACCCTCAGCTCCTCTAGCCATATCCCCAACTATGACAGATGCAGATAGAGCAGAGCTAGTACGCTTAAGACTCAAAGATAGACAAAGAGTAGATGCAGATAGATCAGAATTAGCACACTTGAGACTCAAAGAGAGACAAAAAATAGATGAGAAAGAACAAAAAGAGTTGGAGCGTCTCAGGAAAATAGAGAGAGATGAAAAAGAGCGACAAGCTAAGATAAAAGCTGAAGAGTTCGCAAAGCTTGAACAAGATAGAAGAGACAAAGCAGAGAGAGAAGCCAAAGCAGAGATTGAGAGGGAAGCAGCACGACTACAACAGGAAAAGCTAAAAAGAGAGTCCGAAAACTATACTAAATACAGAGTAGTCAATGTAGCAAGCTGGGATACGCTAAATGTACGAACAAACCCCTTTGTTGCAAAAAACAATAAAGTTGGTGAGCTGCAGCACAATGCCAGAAACATTAAGATCCTCTATTGTAGAAAAAACCATAAAAAGGTCAAGTGGTGTCAGATCGAACATAGAACTAACGGTTATCCTTTGAGAGGCTGGGTGGTTGCTAGGTGCATCAAGCCTCAAGATAATACTTACACTGTTTCGAGAAGTGGTGGATATAGAGTCGTTAATATTCGAAGTGATGATACGCTCTCTGTACGCAGTGGTCCTGGTATCAACTACTATAAAACTGGAGACCTTCCATACAATGCTACAGGTATTGAGTTGGGAGAGTGTAGATACAGCAGCAAAGGCGGCAGGTGGTGCATCGTAAAATGGGGAAGCATAACGGGCTGGTCTAGTGCAACCTATCTGAGAAGATGAGCTAGGTCAACCTGCTACTTGAAATTGCCAAAAACCAATGGTGCCTTCAGATCAAGTGTTTTTACTTCTGCCATCACTGCTTGAAGATCATCTATCTTCTTGCCTGAGACACGCACCTCATCGCCTTGGATAGAGGGTGTGACCTTGACCTTCATACTCTTGATCGCTTTGACTATCTGTTTGGCTTCATCTTTGTCTATAGTGTCAACAATACGGTAGATCACTTTGGTGTTTCCTCCGCTGATGCCTTCGGTTTTAACCTCTTCGAGAGCTTTTCCTGCTATACCTCTTTTGACCAGTTTAGAGATCAGTATATCTTTGAGTGCATCTATTTTGCTATCACTCGAAGAGCTTAGACTCACTGTTTTTGCATTTTCATTGAGATCGAACTCTGCTACTAAACCCTTAAAGTCAAAACGGTTAGATACCTCTTTCTCTGCCATGATAAGTGCATTTTTCAACTCCATCATATCCAGCTTTGCAGTAATATCAAAATAGTGATCTTTTGCCATCTGCTAATCCTTTACTTCTCTATACGCATCATTGCAATGTCACTATGGACTACATCTAGCGAAGAGAGTGCCTTTATGGCATCCTTCATCTTGTTCTCTGCACAATGATGCGTTGTGAAGAGCAGTTTTGCGATCGCTTCATTTTTTGTCGGTTTTTGCAGCATTGACTCTATGGAGATATCAAATTCACCCAGTGCAGAGGTGATAGTCGCCAAAACACCACTCTCATCATCTACTTCGAGTCTGAGGTAATATTGTGTTACTATCTCATCTCTAGGGAGGAGTTTCAGACCACTCTCCAAACCTTTTTTGTAGCCTAACATAGGTCCATGGTTTCCACGAACTATATCTACTATATCTGCTATAACTGCTGAGGCGGTAGCATCACCTCCTGCTCCTGGACCATAATACATCGTCTCACCTACACGATCACCCACTACAGTCACAGCGTTCATCACACCATCTACTTTGGCTATCATGGACTCTTGAGGTATCATAGTTGCATGTACGCGCAGCTCAACTCCATCCCCCACTTTTTTGGCGATGCCTAGTAGTTTGATCTCGTATCCAAACTCTTTGGCGAAAGCGACATCTGTTTGTGTGATATTCTCTATGCCCTCTATGAGTATATCTTCAGGTTTAGCATCGATGCCATAGGCGATACTTGCCAAGATGAGCAGCTTATGTGAAGCATCAAAACCACCAACATCAAAGGTAGGATCTGCCTCTGCATATCCTAGCTCTTGAGCCTCTTTGAGTATCTCATCATATTGGGCTCCTTCGTTGATCATCTTGGTTAACATATAGTTGCAAGTGCCATTCATGATTCCCTTGATCGACTCTATATGGTTTGCAGAGAGACCATTTCTCAATGCACCGATGATAGGAATACCTCCAGCGGTACTAGCTTCGTACATGAAAGGGATACTCCCAGCCAATGCTTGCAGCTCATAACGATGATATGCCAATAGTGCCTTATTGGCAGTCACTACAGGTTTTCCATTCTCTAGAGCTTTTTTGACCAACTCATATGGCTTCTCTACTCCACCCATCAACTCTACAACGATATCTATATCCCGATCATTGATAATAGAGAGAGGATCATCACTCAGAGCTATAGAGAGATCACGATCCTTAGAGAGATTTTTTACAACTCCTGCTTTTGCAACGATCTTCTCTCCAGCTCTAGCCTCGATGATATCACTATTCTCTTCGAGTATTTTTGCAACACTTGCACCCACTGTTCCAACACCTAGTATACCTATATTGATCATGACATCTCTCTATTTTGTTCTATTTTTAACTCTTTGAGGAATTTTTTGATATTTCTCGCTGCTTGACGGATCCGTTTTTCATTTTCGATCAAAGCGATCCGTACATACTGATCACCATATTTTCCAAATCCTATCCCGGGACTCACTGCTACACCGGCTTTGACTAGCAGCTGTTTTGAGAACTCCAGTGAACCCATCTCTATAGCTATCTCAGGTATCTTTGCCCAGATAAACATACTGGCATTTGGTTTGGCTAGAGGCCACCCTGCATTGCCAAAGGCTTCTATCATGACATCTCTCCTTTTTTGATAGAGAGGTATTATCTGCTCATCAGGTATATAGCCATGCTCATCAAGTGCAACTGTTGCAGCGACTTGGATAGGTGTAAACATACCATAATCTAACCAAGACTTAATACTCTGCAGTGCTCCTATGAGCTTCTGGTTCCCTACGATAAATCCTACTCTCCATCCTGCCATATTGTAGCTTTTTGAGAGTGTGTATGACTCTACAGCGACATCTTTGGCTCCCTCCACAGATAGTATCGATGGGGTAGAGTAGCCATCAAAAGTGATATCTGCATAAGCAATATCTGAAATGATATAAAATCTTTTCTCTATAGCCAATGCAACAAGTCGTTCATAAAACTCCGGTGTTACTGTCGCAGTACTGGGATTATGAGGGAAATTGACTACCAAAAATTTCGCTTTTGGAAGTGAGTTGTCAAGTGCCTGCTCCAGATCATCCAAAAATCTATCTTCATCTACTTCAAAAGTCTCTTCATTAAATACGAGTTCCATCTTTTCGACATTTGCACCTGCTAGTATAAAAGCCTGAGAGTGGATAGGATAGGTTGGATCGGGTACGATGGCTACATCACCTGGATTGGAGATCGCTTGTACTAGATGAACATACCCCTCTTTGCTTCCCATAGTAGCTACGATCTCTCTGTTTGGATCTAGATCTACACCATATTTTCGCTTATACCAGTTTGCCATGGCTAGACGCAATTTATATATCCCTTTGCTGGCACTATATCCATGTGTTTTGGGCTTTAGTGCTGTTTCGCAGAGTTTGTCTACTATAGGCTGTGGTGTAGAAGCATCTGGATTTCCCATAGAGAAATCTATAATATCTTCACCTGCTCGTCTCGCTTCCATCTTTAGATCATTGATCTCTGCAAAAATATATTTCGGTAATCTGTTTATTTTTTCAAATTGAATCTCTTCAAACATACTACTTTTTCCTTTATCTAGAACTTGTTTAATTATCTTGATAATCTTCTGTACTCATCTTCGCCTAGCTTGTGGATGCCACTCTGATCTATTTTATAAAAAAGTTTCCCTCGTCCGCCATAAGCAGCTGTATTGTTATCGTCTCGAAAAGAAAAGTTAACATTTTGTGCAGCAAAAAGCCACTCATCAGAACTCACATCTATATTATAATTTGACTTTTGCTTAAATGCTTGTCTCTTTTTTGTTGTCAGGTTAATCATCCTAAACCACATATCTTCACCTGGCATCAGTGTAATGATCTTTGGCTCCTCGCCTACTGTCTCAAATAGGTTAGATTCTGCTACTGTTGATAGGTTCTCCTCTTGAAGAGTACTCTTCTCTATGGCGATCTCTTCGCCAGAGGCTATACTATACTCTTGGGCACTGAGAGGATGGATACCACTCTGGTCAAGCTTGAAGAAGAGTTTTCCTTCACTGCCAAACTCTTCAAATTGATCATTATCTATAAAAGCAAAAAGAGCATCTTCTGTGGCAAAAAGCCAGCTATTTTCACTCAAGTCAATATCATACTTCTCTTGACGCTTCAACTCTATCTGCTCATTTGTATCAAGATTGGTCACTTTAAACCACATGGTATTGTGTGGTATAAGAGTTATTTTTTCTCTTACTACAGTAGAGATATTTTTATCTGTAGTACTCTCTGGGTCTTGAGATGATACTCTACTGCTCTCCTCTGGGGTATCCGTAGAGCTGTCAACTACTGTATCTGAAGTATCACTGTGATCAGTTGGCTCTATACTCTCCTCCTCTTTTAGTGGTAGGTCACTCTCTGTGACCTCCTCCTCTTTGGCTACAAATATAGTATCCTTTACCTCCAAAATAATGGTGATCAGAGATTTTTCTGTTGCACTATTCATAGGGTCTACTTTTTGTTTATAGTATCCGGCAAAAAAATACCATGCGCCATAAAGAAGCAGAGCAATAAGTATGAGTGTAAGAAGCTTAGAGAAGAGACGGCTCTCTTTTACTATGGGTTCCCCCACCATAAGTCCACTCTGATTTGATGATTGATCAGCAAAATACTCTTTGACCTCTTGACGCAATGTATCCAAATCAACACCATACTCTCGCTCTATGATCGTGATAGCACCAAGGGCTCGTGATTGTGTCAATGATTCAAATTTTTTATTAAAAAGACTCTCTACAACATTTTTTGAGAGAAGTGTTTTTTTTGCGATACTATCTGCCGTCTGTTCTTCCATCAGTTCATTTAACTGCATATCCCATCCTGTGTATTATAATAGCTGCTGCCGCTGAGACATTGAGAGAGTCAAAACTATGCTTCATTTTGATCGATACCATCTCTTTGACTTTTGATTTTGCTTTTTTGGACAAGCCTGCCCCCTCACTCCCTAGTACTAAAACCCTTTGGGGAGAGAAGGTCATAGACTCAATCGCTTTACCATCCATCGAGGCACCATAAGAGACAAATCCCACCTGATGCAATTCATTGAAAATATCCAATATGTTACTAGAGATCATAAAAGGCATATCTAGCAGTGCTCCTGAGCTAGTGCGAGTGATAGCCGAAAAGTTTAACTGCTTTACTCCTGTCGCTATCACAGCATCTGCACCTAATGCATAGGCACTTCTGACGATAGCACCGATATTTCCCGTATCTGTCAATCCATCGAGTATAACTATAAAATCACTCTTTTTGATATGTGCAAAATCGGTCAATTCAAAATCACTGATCTCCAGCAGGATACCCTGATGATTGCCACCCTTGCTCATCGATTGAGCCCACTTGTTTTCTAAAAACTTGATCATAGGTCTATACTGATCAAAGAGTGATCCGGAGAGCAATCCTTTTTTTGCGAGATAGACAGTTTTGACGCGTGTTGGGTGGTGCTTAAGCGTGTATAAGCATACCTGTTTTCCATAAATAATCATAAAAAAGATTTTATCTAACTTTTGCTTCAAAATCCATATTGAACTAATGTGATGCTATCAACTTCTCATACCAGCTCTTGACACTATCACCTGTAAGTTTGGCAAGGAGTTTAGCCTTGGGCTTTGGTGCGAGATCTAGTGAGAGTATATCCTCTAAGTAGAGTGCTTCTCTCTCATCTTTTTGTGCTGCTATGATGACGACCCACTCCCCGCGAATATGCTCTTCCCTGAAAAGATCCACCATCTCTTTTGCTGACTCAAGATAATAGGTTTGAAATTTTTTTGTCAACTCTTTTCCTAAAAAAAGTCTCCTATCGGGATCAGCCATAGAGACCTCTTCTAGGAGTCTCATCAAGCGATGCGGTGACTCATAGAGTATAGTGTTGTAGCCTGTATTTAGCACTTCATTCAATGCTCTATTGCGTTGGCTTCCCTTGTGAGGCAAAAAACCATAAAAGAGAAATTGACCCTCCTCAAAACCGCTAGCAGCATAAGCAGTCACTACAGCCGAAGATCCTGGCAGTACATCATAAGAGATAGAGTTCTTCTGGCAATACTCTACCAAAATCTGCCCCGGATCAGAGATCACAGGCATACCTGCATCACTCACAAAAACAACCTCTTGTTCACTGAGCTTATCGCCCCACTCTATGAGTCTTGATCGACCATTATGTTCATTAAAGGAGATATATATAGCTTGAGACGGGAGTGTGAAGTCAAATCTTTCACTCAAAAACTTCAAAAGCCGTTTTGTCTCTCTGGTATCTTCACATAGAAAGAGATCAGCTCTTTCGAACATATGCATAGCACGAAGTGTAATATCTTGGATGTTGCCTATAGGGGTGGGGATAAATGTAAGCATGATTGTTTAGAGTATTTTGGGGAGATTGGTTAAATCTTGCAAAGCACAATTAAGCCTCTGTCTCCCCTGTAGATTAGGAGAGTTTATATTTGCTTTTAAACTTCTCAACACGCCCGGCAGCATCAACTATCTTCTCAGAGCCAGTAAAGAATGGGTGACACTCATTACAAATATCTATGGACATAGTATCTTTGTCAGACTTGATCTTAAACTCATTTCCACATGCACAAGTTACTTGGCACTCAACATAATTTGGATGGATATCTTTTCTCATCACATAAACCTTTAAAATAATTTCATCGATGGGCAACCAACCCACTCCGGCACAATCAATGTACCCTTCCTCTATCATCAGACAGGGGTTGTTGCAACGGTCTTTGCCGAGACAACTTTTCATAAAATTCATGAAAATTTAGATCGGTATTATATCGAAGTAACTTTAAGGGTGCCCTAAACACATTTTCAAGCAACAACTCCTGGCAAAATTTATTTCGTATTTTATATAAACTTGATATAATATTCTCTATTTTTAGTAGAGAATTATACCATAGATAGGGTATTGCAGAAGTTTTTTGTATTCTAACAATTTGGAAATAGAGAGGAGAGTTTTTGATAAAAATAGATAGATTATCAGTTGTACTAAGGTTTATACTCCTTTTTGTAGTCTGCTCAAGTGTTGCAGAAGCAGTAGGAGATAAAAAAGATAACTCACTTCTCCTTCCCATGCCAAATGGTATCACTATGGAATTTATGCCAGTTTGTGTCAATCAAAACAGTGGCTTGTATGATTGGAAAAAAATTAAATTAGGCGACCCCTCTGGCGGATTCAAGGAGTATCCTACTTCGATGGCTCTTGGCGGCTCTTTCCCTATAGAAAAAAATGGTAAAAAAATGTGGTGTTATTATATGGGAAAGTATGAGATTACTGAAAAGCAATATGCCTCTTTGATGAGAGCAGAGAAACCTTTTCCCAAAAAGAAGAGGGTCTATCCTGTGACTAATATTTCATGGTTTGATGCTATGGAGTTTAGCAATAGGTATAATCAATGGCTCTATGCTAATGCAAAAGAGGAGATTCCAAAATTTGATAACTCTTATGGTTTTGTGCGTCTTCCTACGGAGGCTGAATGGGAATTTGCTGCTAGAGGCGGTTCTGCTGTAAGTGAGGATGTTTTTGATCAAAAAACTCCATACTCTAGCAATACAATTCAAAAATATGAGTGGTATGGCGGACCTACCTCTTCTTACTACAAGCTACAGCCTATTGGCGTTCTCAAGCCGAACCCTCTAGGACTCCATGACATGCTAGGAAATGCGGATGAGATAACGATGTCACTTTTTAGAGTGGAGTATTATCAGGGGCGGACAGGTGGATTTGTCGTCAAAGGCAATAACTATACAACAGCAAAAAATAAATTGCGCTCATCTTTTCGTACAGAGCAGCCTTTCTATAGGTTTGATAGCAAGGGAGTATTTAAGCCTCATACAAAAAAAACATTAGGATTTCGTCTGATAATTTCTGCCTTGGTATTTCCTAGCCGAAAGGTACAAAAGGAGATGTCAAATGAGTGGGAAGGGTATCGCACTATGCTTGGTGCAAATACACCCGCAGCCCTCTCAACAAGTACTATAAGCACTCAAGTGGCAGCAGGAGGAGAAGATGCCTTTTCATATCTGGATAGACTCAAAAAAAGATTGAATCAGAGAGGTTTTGAGGACAGCGAAATCAAAAATACTCTAGGATACCTTGATAGTTCTATCCGAAATATGGCAACTATTCGTCTCAAATTTGAGAAGGACAACGCATATCTTAATATTAAGAATGCAGGTGAACAAGCACGAGCTGTTATACGGGAGACTAAGCTATTGGTCACGAGAAGCGATCTGCTCATCAGTATTGCAAAATCACAAAATGATATGCCAAAAGTTGAGAGATATGAGAAGCGTAAAGAAGAGAGAAGATCCAATATAAAACAGACATTTACTAACTATACTGACTCTATTCGAAAAATCAGTGATTTTTCTCCAGAAGCCGTCAGACAAGGTTTTGCTGAATATCTAGACTTTCTTCTGCTTGCCAATGATGCAGAACAAGTTCGACTCATCAACAAGATGCAAAAGCATGTTGATGAGTATCAGAAAAATAAACGAGTCAACCCTAAAGAGTGGGAAGATGATATTTTACTCTAAATTAAAAGAAAAATTAGGTTGGTTGCTCTATAATAAAACAATAGGTATTCTGGTATAGCTTATAAAGTTAAGTTTTGCATAAGACCTATTTAATAATAGTTTACAAGGATAAGGTATGAAGCGTATAGTTATATTATCATTTTCTGCCGCTCTGATTGTAGGTTTGACTGGATGTGCTCAGCAAAATATGACTGACTCTCAGCGGACGAAAGCAGAAGGGACTGGCGTAGGCGTAGTAGGTGGTGCTCTGCTTGGAGCGGCTATTGGAGGTAGACGAGGTGCTGCATGGGGTGCTACATTGGGTGGCGCAGCAGGATATGCTTATGGTTCTCATGTAGCAAATGAAAAAGCTAAATATGCACGCAAAGAGGATTGGCTGAATGCCTGTATCTATGATGCTCGTAAAGTAAATAGAAATACGAGGGCATACAATGCAAAACTATCAAATAAAATTGCAGAGACCAAGAGACTAGCACGCCTCTATAGGCAAAATAAAGTTTCAAGAACACAAATGCGTAGACAAAAACAGATGATAGATAGAGAGAGGGTAAAAGCAAATAAAGCCTTAAAAGATGCACAGTACCAACTAAAAGCACAAAGAGGTGTATTGAGAGATGCAAAAAGGATGGGGAAAAGATCAGAAGCGAGCCGTCTTGAGCAAGAGATTAGGGTTATGGAGCAACAAAATAGTCAGTTGAGAGAAAATACCAATGCTCTTGCATCAGTCTCTGCACTTGCAGCCGTATAAAAAGGAGAAGCGATGAAAAAGAGATATTTGGTTGGCATTTTAGCAATTTTAATCTTGGGGGGTTGTGCTGGAACCACAACTGATCCTCGACAAGGAGGGTTGTTTAGCTACAATCCCAAAGCTTATGAACAGCGTCTAGATGATCGGGAGAGACACCTATCTGATATCGAACAAGACACCGCTGCACAAAAACGCAAAAGTGCCCGCTTGAAGAGACAGCTATAGATATAGTCTCGACTTATATAGAGAAAATAGGAGGAGTAGTCGCTCTCCTCCCTAAGGTTGATAGTGAAATATATATTACTTATAGTGGTTCTTACACTTGGTATAGAGGCACAATCATTTGAAAAGATCAAAGTAGCTTGTGATGCAAATAGCAGTGAAAACTGTAACGATCTTGCCTACCTCTATGAAGTGGGGCAGGGTGTTATGCAGAGTTATGAAAAAGCAGAATTCTATTATGATAAAGCTTGTGCTATGAGTTACTCTATAGGGTGCATTAATTTGGCTGATCTATATTACTTTGGAGCAGAGATAGAGAAAGATTATAATAAGTCAAAAATCTATTATGATAAAGCTTGCAAATTAAACAGTAGTGATGGATGCAGTCATCTTGGTGATCTCTATTTTACAGAGGAGTGGTCAGAGCAGAATAGTACAAAAGCAAAACTCTATTATGAGAAGTCTTGCAGACTTGGCAACAAGAGTGGGTGTAGTAATCTTAAGAATCTACAAAGTAAAAATGATGAGCTCAAGCAGATGAAAAATGAATATGAGCTCATAAAAAAAAATCAGAAACTACTGTTAAAAGAGATGGAACTGCTTGATAAAATTTAGATTTATAGGTAAATTACTGAGTGTTTTGATAATTGGTATGACATTTACACTCTATGGTAATCCTTCTAAATGGTACAATAATGATGAGATGGTCTCCTTCTATGAAGCTCTGACTAAAATCTCTTCGGAGAGTCTATATGTTGACACACTCCATAGCATCCCACAAAGTATTCTTAAACTATATATCCGCAAGATTGATAGATATGGTGACTACTTCAGCAAAGAAGAGTATCAGGCTTTTTTGCACACTCTTACTCCTGAATATGCAGGTGTTGGTATGGTTTTATATCAACAAAATAGATACGAAAAAATTTTATGTATACCGACTGAAAAACATCTGGGAAAAGATAAAATTTCCAAATATGATGAACTTGTCAGTGTAGATGGTCGATCAGTAGAGGGTAAAAATTTTTATCTTGTGAGTAGTTGGATACGAGGCAAAAAAAATAGCAGTGTAACACTGGAGATACGAAAATCATCTGGTCAACTGCAATCAACCACACTCAAGCGCACGGAGCAGCACTTTCAGAGTGTTCAGCCGATTATAGAAAACGGAACAGCTATTATCCAAATTGTTAGATTTACAGGAGAGACTCCACAGGAGCTTCAAGGCATATTGCGTCAATGGCCCAAAAGTATTCCTATCGTAATCGACCTGAGAGGCAATGGAGGAGGAGATTACTTTGCAGCTCTGCAGAGTGCTGACCTGCTGCTTCCCAAAAATACCCTAATCTCTTCCATAAAAACTGCAAAGAGCCATAATGACTATCATGCATCAACTTCAGACCTTATGGAGGGGAGACCTACCTTTCTGCTGCAAGATAAGTTTACTGCTAGTGCAGCAGAGGTTTTTATTGCTGCACTTACTCAAAATGATCGTGCAGAGTCTATCGGAAAGAGGAGTTTTGGCAAGGGTGTAGTCCAGAAATTTATACCCCTTACAGGTGGAGATGCTCTACTCCTTACTTATGGTAAAATTATTACACCAAATGGAAAAAGCTATAACAAAAGAGGGCTGCTTCCTACTTCCAATCTATCAATAGAGGCACTGCTGGAGAGACTCCACCCTTGATTTAGGCTACATCTATTTTTTAGTACTTTTAATATTTTTTGCATCCTCTAGCTGTTGTAATACTTTTATATATTTTGAATATTTATCACTGATCATAGCAGCACTAGAGAGAACACTATATGCCTCTTTCAATTTACCTTGATTGATTAAATCAATAGCCTTCTGCAGTTTATCGTCAAGCTGTTCTTTCTGTTTTCTCATTGCTTTGAGTGTTTTGATAATCTCTTTATCTTTATTAGAAAGTTTTCGAGCATTTTCAACTGTAGCTACTGCTTGCTGAAGTTGCCCCTGTTTCCATAATTTACGACTTTTTTGCAATAGCTCCTGTGCTTTTTTTAGAGTTTCTTGTTTATCTACAGATATTAGTCTGTTTTTATTTCGAATCAATAAAAGATCCCTTTCGCCCAAACAAATAGCCAAGGTTCTACTATCTTGTGTCACCGCCAATTGACTAGGATGGGTCAAACCTTCTAAAATGATATGTGTCCTGCCCTGACTGTCTAACCTGATCAGCTTTCCCTGCTCAGTTAGCGTGGCATAAAGTCCTTCAGGGAAAACACCTTGATTCAGCCATGCCATACCACCCAAGTTTTTGTTATTCTTGGAGAGATAAAGTTCTTTCAAGGAGCCATCTTTTTTGACTTCAAAGAGACCAGATTTTCCAGAACAGCTATAACCTTGGGCAGCGTTGGCTAGATAAATAGCACCTTCTTTCGGGTCAACGGTCAATTCCATTGGGCAAGTCGGCGGTTTTTTTAATAACTGACTAATTTTTCCTATGTTATCGTATTTCCAAACTCCATCAGACTCAAAGTCACTAAGCAATAAACTACCATCAGGAAGGGAGGAGATTCCAGCCAGTCCCCACAATTCTCGTCCTAGATCGATCTTTTTAAAGGTTCCGTCCCTGTTTACCTCATAGAGTCCAGTATGACTGTTGCCACCGTCTGGCCAACCGTCAACTGTCATAAGAAGTTTACCGTTTTGCCATAATCCTCTTTTTCTGTTTAAGCCAGTAAAAATTGCACTTTTGCTGAATTGACTACTAATACCTGAATAGTTTAACTTGATCAAAACCTGCCTCTTTTTGTCACTTGGAAACAGATAAAGATTATCTGCTTGATCAAAAAAAGGTCCCTGTATTGGGTAGGGAGCGTGAAAGAGCTTGGCTGAAATATTAGGGGAGAGATTGAGAGAGGGCAACGGTAATTCAGACATTAGAGTGTATCCCTGAGGTCGATAATCACCACCCACCGCAGCCCCAGTAACTAGTCTCTCCAATTGAATCTCTGACATGAAATTTGATGATTTCTTAGCATCCCAGTTGCTACTACTAATAAGTTCCAAGTGCAGCTCTCCTTCAAATTTACGCTCAAATTTGTCTAAGCGTACCCATCCTCCATCTTTATAATAGTAGGAGTTGACTATACCATTTTGTCGAACTAAGCGTACCCAGCCTTTTTTATCTTTTGTATCCCTCCATTGATAATCACCCCAGTGTCCAGCTACGCTCATATCAGTAAAATAACGACCCTTATGAGTGAAATGATCACTAAGTACCACATAGGTACGATCTTTTTCATGATTTCCAACTACTTGAATGCCAGCCATATACCCTTGACCATCTAAAATTTTACTTTTACCCATATTCACTTTTGCTACTGCATCGAAGTCACCAGCAATCGGCTGACTTAGAATCTTGCGCAGTGCACCCATACGGTCTGGATCATGCTGGAAAGACCAATCCAAGCCTTGAGCAGCAATGCTTCCATAGACTTGGATATCCAACCATTTAGGCAAAGATAATGTGCTCGGCTCACCCGTTGTTAGGATCAGCTCTCGGAGATGATTTACCGAGGATGCATCAGGTTTGTGATCATGAGCCATGCGTTTAAAGGCAAGACCAGTCCAGAGGGTTTGTGGGGCATTGATTTTTTGCAAGCCTGCCAGATTCCATTTGTTGTTGTCAGCACTCCACCAGGTGATAAACCACTCTCCCCGACGACTCAAGCGAAACCGTATCGCTCTATCTTCAGGATCAAATCCTTCAGCAAGTTTACTATCCCACAGAGGAAGACGGTTTCGATTGTCTAAACGATACCAACCGCCACCGAGAAGTTGTATATGACTGGCCGGTGAGTCCAGTGTCATCTGTTTTGATAAATAACCCAGATGGCTACCTGGTGCCATTATGGCAAATTCACTAATGGCTAAATGTTGTCCGGCACAGGTCATTGTCAAGTCAGCCTCCAGGTCAAAGTCACCTGTTGCCTTGTGAAAAAGGCGTGGTGCATCTCCCCGTTCGCTCCATATATCATTTTCGTTAGGAACTGTAACAGTGAAGCCACTGTCCGTTGATGCAGTTATCGTTGCGTCGTTTTTTGGGTCTATAAATTTCCAGCCGTTTTCCATTCCCTGTTTTCCGAGAGAAGCTGGAAAGATTCCAAAAGGTTCGGGATCTTCGTCATCCAGCAACATTTCAGATAGAGGGATGCCGTCTACCCTGCCACCATCATCCTGGTCAGGCTGCAGTGGAACTATTTTGCCCGATGGTAGTGAGAGTTCATATCCGGCTGAAACTATAATTGACTCTCCTTGGGGATCAGTTACCGTTACATTACCTGAGAGAACCCGCACTAGGGTGGCTGTATCGGTGCGGTGTACTTGGTATTCAGTGCCGTCAGGAGTAATCAGATAGGTTCCTGCTTTGATGGCAGGTGCACTGCAGTCTGATCTGGAGCGTCCGCGTAGAATGCCACTCTGCAGGTCAAAAATACGACCATCATCCTTGATCTGAACCTTGCTATCGGATCCCACCACCATGTCGCCCATGCAGGGAACAGAGATTATGCAGTATCCTTTCCCTTGCGTTTCTATCATATCATCACTGGAGAGTTTGACCCCTGCCCGCAAAGGGCTGTGTAGTACCGTCTCCACCAGTGATACCCTAGCTTGAAAGGATTGCTTGAAGCAGCTGCCACTGAGTGGTCCAGATCCAGCGGCTTGACCAACCCAAGCAGTAAGCAGACCCGGGCCAGGCAGAGTAGCTGTGACCTTGGACTCGCCACTCTTGAGATCACCAGAAGTGTGAATAAGTTTTTGGCTGGAGTCGTATTTATTACCGCTAAGCCATGGTTCATAGAGTATAGTTATTCCAGAGTTACTGTTACCCAAGCTCCACTTTGGGATGATAGGTGGGGATCCCTTGATCCATACCTCTATCTTGCCTCCCACTATTACCTTAAACGGACCACTTTTGATAGAAGGATCACAAGGATGACCAACACGCTCCTCTTCGAAACTGCCTCCGAAAGAAGTTATTAACTGTGGTTTGTTAAATGATTTTTCATCAGCTGAAGGTACTGTAGCTCTTGTCAGCTTGCTGTTGCGGGACTTCTGTACTTTAGGCTGACAGCTTTTGGCAGAGCTTTTTTTCTTTTTTTTGATGCACTTAATCGAGAAAGCTTCAGACAAAGCACCTTATTGTAGATAAGGGAATCAATTTTCTCTTGAATTTTCTTTTTCTTGCCAGGGTTAGTCTCCACTTTTAGCTCAATTTTGAGTTTTTCAAGCTGTTTTTTGACTCTATTATCCAACCTCATTTTTGTCAATTGTGCGAGTGTTTTTGCTCCTTTTCCAGCTCCTTCTACCGGACTGTCATCATAAATATCCCTAATTATTGGATAGATGCTATCCCCCTTCATATTGGGTCCTCCGTATATTGAACCAGATGTCAACTCTTTGGTGCCAAATGGAGTCTCTATCAATACGCCAGGATAATATTTAGGTGCCCACCATGTCTCTGGACGAGCCAACAAGCGGGTAACATTATGTATCGTAAGAAAAACATCTTGAAGGTTTACATTTCCCTTTTTATCAATACTTGATTCCAAACCCATCAATAATAGTTGTTCTTGGTCTATCCTTTTGCCTTTGGACAACGCATCCTTGATCTTTTTGAACAAGTCAACTTCGTAACCCGATCGTGGAACTTTAGTGCCGCGACCT
>JAYEOM010000014.1:0-8705 GCA_034722955.1 Campylobacterota bacterium | reverse complement strand
ACTTGATTCCAAACCCATCAATAATAGTTGTTCTTGGTCTATCCTTTTGCCTTTGGACAACGCATCCTTGATCTTTTTGAACAAGTCAACTTCGTAACCCGATCGTGGAACTTTAGTGCCGCGACCTACCTCCTTAATAGATATTTGCTAGATAACCTACTCATCTCTCATCGCCTCTGCAGGATCCATCTTTGTGGCTTGGTATGCAGCGATAATACTTGCTACAATTGCCAAAAAAATAGCTGAGCCAAAAACTATCATGATATGCACTACAGTTAAAGTACAAAAAGATTCACCGCTCTGTAGATGTGTCTGAAAGAGTCTATTGATAACAGTTGCCATTATGGCAAAAAACAGAAGTGCTATGGTGACTCCACTTGTTGAGATAACAATGCCTTGATAGATTGGAAAACGAAAAATCATTCCGCCTGACAATCCAAGCAGTCTCAAGATACTCAACTCTTTTCGTTTTCTTTCAACTGATGAGTAGAGACTGGCACTTAGTGTTGCTGCACCGCCAACTACACCTACTGTTGCAATAAGCCAAAAGATAAGTGTCAAATATTTATCTAACTCCTGCACTTCATGGATTCGTTCAGCTTGTGTAGATACAGTGATATCCTTATCTTTAAAAAACTGTTTAAGTGGTTCTACATCCTGAAGAGTCTTTGCATAAACCCTAAAGCTGGCATACCCTCTTCTTGAGAGTAAAAATTTGTTAATATTTTGATCATAGGCTACACTTCTCTCTCTTAGGAGAGCTAACTTCCCAGCTGTTTTGGCATCGATAAAACTAAAATGAGACCCTATATCTATAGGTAGTATAGATATAGGCATCATCAACTCCCTTTTATCTTCTTTTATTATCATAGCTGCATTTTTGAAAGGCGGGGATGAGATATATAGTATCATCTGTTCTGTTTTTTTGATACCATCAGGCAGTGCAGCAATTTTGACTTTTTTTTCTATCTTATCACTTTTTATAGTAGCTTCAATAGGTTTTATCCAAGGATAAAGCTCTGCCCTCTTTCCTCTTAACTTTATCTTCAGCGACCCAATATTGTCGCTGTTAATACTGTTTTTATAAGGTTTTATAAAATATAAATTTTTAGCAGTACCAAATGAATACCCTGCCTTCTCTTTGGCTTTTTTGAGATCAATAGCATCAATATATGCAAATCCCGTTCCAGATAGAAGCTTGATCTGCTCTACCCTGTCAAGTGGTTTAGGTAGAGAGATAAATATCCCATCATAAACAGAGTATGCCTGAGATATATCTCCTCTCCATCCCCATTGCGGTACTGCTAAACCATCTTTGTACTTCTCTATATTTGATACTACCTCTAACGGAACATAGATACTCTTTGTGAAGCCGGCTCTAGGTGACAATACAGCTACAATTTTTAGAGTGATAGATGATTTTTGAATTTTTGTTTTCACATGCCTTGCTACACTGCATCTGACCATATCTCCTCTCTTTAGCCCCAGCTCTTTTGCAAGACTACCGCTAAGTACACAGGATTTTTCATCTGGTATGACACCACCATTTTGCAACAGAAGAGGATCTCCTCTATCAGTTGCAACTAGATCTGCCGTTACTGCTTTTTTTGCATTGCCAAGAGGCTGTATCTCTACAGATGAAGAGAGTTGTCTAGTCATTGGTATAGCAAAAGCTATCCTGCTGTTACTCTCTATAGATTTGAACCAAGATGGTGTGTATGACCTGCTTGATATAGGACGAATCTCAAGATTTTTTGGATCTTCAATAAGACGACTGCTCATCGTCTCTATAGTACCAAACTTAATACCAAAAAGAATCAAAAGAGGTGCAATAATAGCAGAAGCCCCTAGTATTAGATTGATAGTAATAAGTTTTTCATGCATTAAATCCTTCATGGAGAGCCACAGAACAAGCCCCTTAGCAAGCTTTGAGACGCTGTAGCGTGATCCTCTTCGTCTCATAACTCAAACACTTTTGAGACTACAAGATTGTCATTTACCTTGGTGACATCAAATGTAAACAGCCTGTCTGATTTGCCCTCTACCATCTCTATATCATGTGTAACCATCAATACTGAAGAGCCATAAGCTTTTGCTATTCTCTTGAGTTGGTCTCTTATCTCTATGGCTGTAGGTTTGTCTACCGAAGCGGTAGGCTCATCTGCTAAAATAATCTCTGGATTGTGTATCAGTGCTCGTGCGATAGCTACCCGTTGTCGTTGTCCACCTGAAAGATATTGTGGCTTTTTATTGATTTGCCCCTCTATTCCCAGCAGGCTTACTAGTTTTAAAAATGACTCTCGTGCAGTAGTTTTACTGTTTAGTTTTTCAGAAAGCATAATATTTTCCTCAACACTCAAAAAAGGCAGCAGTCCACCACTCTGTAGGATATATCCAATATGCTCTCTTCTGATATCAGCCAATCTTTTATCTGAGAGTGATGATATATCTTGCTGAAAAACTCTACTGTTTTGTTTGACAGATAGTCTAAATAGTTCTGAGCTATCTACACTTAGAATAAGTCCTAATATATCTAAAAAAGTAGACTTCCCACATCCGCTAGAGCCGATAACACCAATAAACTCTCCTGAATATATAGTCAGTTCCGGTATTTCAAGTCGAAAGGAGACACCTCCTTTTTCTCTTGAGATAGAGATATCTTTCAGTTCAAATACAGCATGTTTTTGCATAGAGACTTCTAAGGCAGAAGATCTAAGCTTATCGGATAGACATACTTATCTATATCATCACCTTTATTGAGTGGTATCCACCCCTCTGGTGTATCATGAATCTTTTTATACGCCTCTACCTTTGCATCTAGTGCATTGATAAATTCACTCTGTTCATCTGCCGACCAACTACTCCATAACTCATTGGTAATAGCCATAAGTTGACTCTGATATGGAAGCCCCTCCAGAAACTCAGGAACTAGACCTGTCTCTGCCATCCTTTTAGCTTGTTTTACCATATTTGGATCTCTGGCTATCGTTGCTGTAGCTGCCTGCAGAGAGGTAAAGAAATCTTCTCCCCCTATCTGCCCTGTAAAGCCTGCCCGTATAATAGACTTTATGATGGTAGCTAGAGAGTCAAGCTGTCGTTTGTTTATCAATAGTCTTACCTCTAGTGAAGGGATATCTGGATTTTCCAAGTCTTTATCAATAGCCCAAGCTACGATATCTCTAGGAGCTTTAGCCTCTGTCTGACTACCGATCCACTCGATCATAGCTGCACGAAACATTCTATTTGCCATACCTGTCATACTCGTATCAGTCATGGGAACTTCAGGTATCACCTCATCTATATCTACCAAATCATCTTTATCATTAAAAGCGAGTTCTCCTTTTGCTGCAGGAGTTAAATTTTCATCTACAGGAGTTTTGGCTTCTGAAACTACCTCATTTACTTGACGCAGACTATTTGTATTTTTTATAAATTCATTTGCCAGCCTATTTGCACTCTCTTTAAAAGCCTCTCTATCAGTTGATAAGATCTCCTGGAATGCATAGCTATCTTTGCTTCCCGGATTGCTTGAAAGTGTCTGATATTGTATTGTTGCTAATTCATGAAACTTTTCTGCTTTTGGATTATTGATATGCAGTGCTGCGATATATGTACTGCTGTCATCTGCCAAACTCCTTAGCGTCTCTTCATTTTGATAGGAGAGATTCCATTTGTGACCTGACTGGTGAGAGGGTGCATCACCTACAAGTACAATAAGTTTTATACCTTCTGAACTCCAAGCTGTCTTTTCCAATGCATCTGATACTCCTGAAAACATATCTTCTGGGTAATCTACAGAATCTACCTCTGTAACCTTGACACTTGATAGGACATCTATAAAGTCATGAATTCCTACAAGTTCTGGTGTATAGTTTTTTGTAGTATAGCCAATCTTTGATATATCTTCAACTGAATCTCTATATCCCCAAACACCAAAATTTAGTATTATATTATCAGGGTGATTCTCTGCCATCTTGGTTGATGCTGTTCGGATAAGATCCAGTGTCTCCTCTATGTAAGGACGCATGCTCACCGTTGTATCAATCACCCATACTATATCTATAGAGAGTTTTTTTATCTTCGCTTTGGAGATAACTGTACTTGGAGCTACAGCTTCAGTTTGGTATGTTCCGGATTCTCTTATGTCATCTTCACCTCTTGCCCCAGCTTTGGCATTGGTTACAGCTGCCAGTTTTAAAACTCTAGCCTCTCTATTGCCAAACTCTACAGCTTCAAAATCAAGAATAGGAAGCAGATAAAACTCTTTTTGAATATCTACAGCTCTTTTTGGTTCTACTGATTTGACCACAAAGTTTTTGCTCATATTGTTCTCATCAATAGCTCTATATAGTTTTGAGACACTCTCTGCTCTCTGCTCTTGGGATGAGTTGATCAAATCTTTTATATTTGATTTTGAATCAAACATCAAGACGGGCTTTCTACCCTCAGGATGTGTATATACTAGACACATGGTTTGCTTCCACTCAAAAACATCTTTTGACTGCATCCAACCAATCACTTTGCCTTGACTATTACTCCCTATCTCATACCAGCCTGACTCCAACTCCAAATCCTCCGCTGAAGGCTTTGTGTAGACATAAAATGGTTGAAACGCAGGTACATCACTCTGGACGATAGCACTCTCTAAATCTTTATCTGTATAGATATTGGAAAATGGTCTTGCAAGCACTCTTAGCGATAGTATCTTCTTGCCTTCTATTTTGATAGGCACTCTTTTCTCTATCACTTTAGTAGTATCTAGATCACTATATTCTAACTCAGTCGCCAAACTAACTACCGGCATACTCACTAACAATATCAAAGCCAAACTCTTCAATAAAACACTCCGCATAACCTCTCCTTTTTTATAATTTTATCTCTCTATTTTTAAGTATACTCTTATTTTGATAATAGATATCTAACTATTTTTGTATTATTTTTATATCAAGATATTCAGGATATATAGTCACCTCTACCAGTGGAGTCCCATAGAGTATACTATCTCTCCATCTACTATACTCCATACCCACAGTAGTTGTATTTCGCAACCTCATAGCTCTCCTCTCATCCCTACTCCCAAAGTAAGAGTCAGCTTGATCCTCAGGGTCTCCACCTAGATTATAGAAATTGGCTCTATCTTGACGCAGTATATCTTCTACTTTGACCAATCTTTTTCCTCTGGAGTTTTGATGATCTCGATAGCTAAGCCTAGCACGATAAGTATTGGTGGGTTGAGTAGCTGTTGTATCTGCTCTATTATCATTCAAAGGTTTCAGCCAACGCTCTACAGTTGCACCCTCTCGGTCAAGCAGGATCAGTGCTATCCCTATACTGCCACTCTCATCACCACTATACTCTGTCACATAGGCTTTTACTAGACCACCGCTATAGGGTGCCAATCCTGAGATCCAAGTTCCGTAAGACTCCTGCGTCGCTCTCCATATAAATCGGTTTGATCTTGGAGATGACCGCATCAGTGCGTTGGATAAAAGTGGTTCAAAATAGCTTCCACGCCATCGTAGTTTTCTATAATAGGTAGGGCTTACATCACTTTGCGGGGCAGGTGCCAGTAGCTCCATATAGCCATCATGGTCAAAGTCGATCAAAAGTTCTGGTATAGAGACACCAAAGTCAAGAGAGAAGAAGACCAGTGGATCTCCATCATCTTTCTCCTTTGGACCTCTCCATAAAAGAGATCCATCATCATCTATGATCAGAAGCTGATAGTACTCTCCTAGGTCAACCGCCGCAAATTTTTTCCAAGCAATAGTCTCATTTTTGCCATCTTGGTCAATATCACCCTGAAGCTTACCATCAATATCTCTGCTGTATAGACTGCTAGTTTGCTCAGGATCGGCAAGCAGACTTGATATCAACATAGAGCATACTATTAAGAGAGAGACTCTTTTTTTCATACTATTCTCTTTTTTGGTTTAGTTCATTCATCGACTCTACCAATATATCCAAATCTATATCTTCATTGGCAGGAATGAAGAGTTCTTCACTATGAAGTAGTGTTCTATCGGTATAGTAGTAGATTAGATTGATTCCGTAAAAAGGTTTTTTTATGATTTCAATTTTAGATAGCCCGGAGAGTGGGAAATCCCAATTGTGAAAATATCCATTGATATAGGCATATTTGGCACCGATGAGGATCCAGCCGTCACCCTTTTGGTTGGTATGGCGATAGTAGTAGGGCATACCAAAAGCAAATAGTGACAAAAATAGAATAAGTGAGATCAATGTTATAAACATAACCAGTCTCGCCTCATCAATGAGAAGAATAAAGATACCAAATACAATAGTAGCAATGATAGAGATAATAGTTAAAATAGCAAGGTTCTTCTCTTTTTTTTGGATAAAGTAATAGTCGATATAGCTCTCTTTCATCTCTGCTGTCAATCTCCACTCTGCCAAGAGGTTTTCGCCGGATATAAGGCTCTCTAGCCTTTCTGAACGACCACGGTACATCCAAGCAACCAGAAGAGAGGAGATAGAGAGAATCAATGAGATAAATGTTACAGCCCAAAACCCTGCTATAGGACTCCACTCCATAAAAGGCAAAATCATCAATATCGCAAAAACTCCTGCAACTATCAGTGATCTCTTGGCAATCAACTGCTGATTGTTTTCTAATAATATCTTCTGATTGATGGTTTTCAAACTATCGTTGAGAGTGTCAGATTCCACTTTAACCTCCCGCTTCACTTTGGTTGAGACTAAATATAACTCATTATATAATTTTGCATATTAAAAACTTAACTTTCGCACCTAAAGTTTACCAAAATAACACCTAAGCACCCCTAAAATACCCAGCCACAACATCTCCATCTCATACCTCTTGATACAAAATTGATTTTAGGATAGTCGCCTCTTAGAAGGTCTGCTGTTGCCCATATAAGTGCCGAGATAGATTGTTCTGACATACGATTCCCTAGTTTGTGATTTAAACTTCAATGATTATATCAAAAATGGTCTATAATCCCTATATATAGGGCGAAGGGGCTAATATTGGCTCTATTATAAATATTCACTCACGTGAGGACCGCCGAACCATGAGTTTATTGTGATCAATTTCTATAGTTTATTATGGATTTGAAATGCAGTACAGTCTTTAGAGTTCCAAATCACACAAATCCGTCAATATGAGATATTTTTACACGCCATAAACATAACTTGCTACAATCACACTATGATTTTACACCTAGACTTAGATTGCTTTTTCGCAGCCGCCCATAGAATTAACAATCCACAACTAGACAACATCCCCATAGCTGTTGGCGGAAGAAGCAATCTCAGTATCTTTGAGAGAAAAAAAGAGATAAGACACCTTAGTGCCATAGAAGGTGCATTTACGAGCTCTATACTCAGTAGCAACGGAGATAAAACATTCAAAGAGTATTTTGTTGATCCAGATGGCAGAGTAAGAGGCATTATCACTACATCCTCTTATGAAGCGAGAGCCTTTGGAGTGAAAACAGCTATGCCTGTAGCCGAAGCATTGAGATGGTGTCCGAAGCTCACTGTGCTTCCTCCTAACTATCCCCTCTACCATGAACTATCACATAGACTAAAACTACTTCTTGAAAAAGCGATACCATCCATTGAACAGTTTAGTATAGATGAGTTCTTTGGAGATGTAACAGGATGGATAAAAGATGAAGATGTAGTAGCGTTTGCCATGAAACTGAAACAGCAGATTAAAAATGAGTTGGGACTTCCCATATCCATAGGTATTGCTAAGACTAAATGGATCGCAAAACTTGGAACCAATGCTGCAAAGCCAGATGGAGTAAGAGTCATATCACCTGATGAAGTAGATGACTTCATTAAAGACATGCCCATCAAAGAGTTCCCTGGCATCGGCAAAGGCTATCAGGAGAGATTAAACCAAAGAGGTATAGCAACACTAGGAGATATCAAAAACAGAAAGGATCTCTTCTACTCATGGGGCAAACCAGGCAAACAACTCTATGATCGTATATGTGGTATAGACAATGAAGAGATATCCTTGGCTCACTCCAAAAAGTCTATAGGGCTGGGTAGAACTTTTGATCCTGAAGAGGATCGTGATGAGATCAGAAGAAGAATTACCATACTATGCAGACATTTATCTTTTCTTGCCCATAAAGGCAAACATAACCCTATGACCTTTTCACTGAAGATAAAATATCAGTATGGCTCCAAAGCAAAAGATTTTATAAATACCAATAGACTCTTTAGTGAAAGTCATTTTAAACAAGAGATGATAGATATGTTTGATGCTATTGATACACATCCGACACATGCACTAGTTCAGGTAAACATTACCCTATCTAACTTTGAAGAGACTAAAGCAGTTACCATGGACTTATTGAACTATGAAGAGGATATGAAGCAATCGAAGCTGACTGAGTCCATGCAGAAGTTGAGAGATAAGTTTGGGATTGATATTATCAAGAGTGCTGGGGAGTTGTGATATTGTGCAAACAGGGAGCTTAGGCTACCCCAAGGAGATAAACACACGACTCTATGGGTCAGGCGTTGAATATACACTAAAATTATGCTATACTATAAAAAACAAAAGGTCAAACAGTGCCAAGAAAACCAAGAGTAGATTTAGCAGGGTATCATCATATTATTAATCGTGGTGTCAATCGCAGTGATGTATTTGTAGATGATAGTGACTATGAGATGTTTTTGAAGATAGTGTGTAAAGCTTGTAG
>JAYEOM010000013.1:23047-24465 GCA_034722955.1 Campylobacterota bacterium | reverse complement strand
GAGGGGAAGGAGTCAGGTAACAATCACAACTCATATCCTACACCTCCTGATTACAGCAAACACCGCTTATCTCTTTTGTTTAGTAATATAGCTTATGAATAATTAGTTTTATTGATTAATTATCTTTTTATTTAATTATAGCTATGATTCTATAATTAATGAGATTGATTATCAATAATTACAAAGGAGATAACATGATACCAGAACAAATAAAAAATTCAGAGAGTAAAAATATCTATCTTGTAGGTGGCATACTTTCGCTCTTTGTAGTCTTTATGGTTGCATCGGTGATGATGGTAGTAAGTCAAGTGAGTCAAGGCTCAAGTGCTGATATGCTTAGAAAAAGATTAGCAGAACAAAAACAAGAAGAGATGAAGCTCAAAAATAGTGAGTCAAAAACAGCTTCTTATATCTTAGGGTGTAGTGATAGTGGGGGAAATTGTTAGTCCTTACAACACCCTACAAAAAAATAAGTCAGCTAACAATCACAACTTATATCCTACTCCTCTTACACTACGGGTCAGGCGTTGAATATACACTTTTTTATGCTATACTACAAAAAAGTAAAAAGGTCAGTCAATGCCAAGAGGTAACAAGAGAGATAATGCCATAATAACAGCACTAAAAGATGGGTATACCCAAGCGAAGATTGCTAAGTTTATTGGGGTTTCTCGATTTTTGGTTTTTAAAATTTTGAAAGGAAGTGGTGTATATTCAACGCCTGACCCGTAGAATTGTAGAATGCAAATACGAGGAACAAATAATTTACCTAAAGGAAAATAGCCGTTAGGCTACAAAGGAAGCAGATGTCAATTGATGAAGAAATCAATACTCTTGTAGAGGATGCACTAGAAAAAATAGACCTTACCATACAGAAGATACTTAGTTCTAGAGAAAATATGGACCTATATCCAATTGGAACGATTGGTAGAGCAGGAGGACTGTTGAGAGAATTTCAAAAGCCAATTTTAGAAAGGCACCCTGAATTAAGACCACCTCCTCCTAAAGATTATATTCAAGATCCTCAGATGACCGAAGAGCAAAGAGAGTTCACAGACCTTCTGACATCAGAAAAATTAGAAGAAATAGACAAGGCTTTACTTTCTAATGCAAAGAAAAACTATTTAAAAGTGGCAAGACTAGTAAGTGATATGCTTATGAATGAAGATATCCATATTGAAGGAATTCCCGCTGTCTTTTATTCAGAAAGACTTCGATTATTAGTTGAAAATGGATTCTTAGAGTCGCAAGGTGATTTGCATTATATGCGTTTTAGCGAAGTGAGACTTGCTGAAGAGCGTAATTGATATTAAAACATAATGGAGTTAAATGCGTATAGCGTTCAAACTATCTGAGATAAACTATAGTTAAAAAGGTTTTAATGACATCAGATAAAGTAAATATTTTTAGTTTACATT
>JAYEOM010000013.1:0-22947 GCA_034722955.1 Campylobacterota bacterium | reverse complement strand
TGAAGAGCGTAATTGATATTAAAACATAATGGAGTTAAATGCGTATAGCGTTCAAACTATCTGAGATAAACTATAGTTAAAAAGGTTTTAATGACATCAGATAAAGTAAATATTTTTAGTTTACATTTATGCAGATATTTGTATCTTTATATTGTATAATAAGTATTAAAGGGAGTGTCATGAACTATAACTCATCAGACAGATCACAAAAAGATAGATTTGTATTGCTTATCTTGTGGGGTAGTATGTTTATGACACTTTTTATATATATTTTTATCTGTTATATCATCAAGTCAGAAGAGATGTTTGTACCGATGTACACTATGGAGGTATTGCAAGATACACTATTTATGGGTCTATCTATCTATAGTAGCATCTATATAACCTCTGCCATACTGTTTGCAGTAGGATATATCTATTTTGACAAGAGTTACAACAAGTTAGTTGAGGATACAAAAGATCAAAGTTTTGAGAGTGAGGAGGAGAAGAGTAAAAGTTTTAAAACAAGATATACAACCATTATGTTTATCTCAATGGCTATATTTGAATCTATAGTGATAATAGGCATGGTAGTATTCTTGCAGACACTTGATTTTGACACATTTCTTATACTCTCTGCACTCTCCGCTTCGGGTTTTTTATTGGTGATACCTACTAGATCAAAATTTGACTATAGAGGATAGTTGGCTCTTACCACGAGCCTCCGCCTCCGCCTCCGCCGCCTCCGCCGGAGAAGCCGCCTCCTCCTGATGAGCCACCACTACTGCTAGATGGTGGTTGTGTGGAGGCACTGTTCATAGATGATGATAGACCTCCTATATTGTGCAGTGAGCCATGATACCATAGAGGGTGAGAGACTTCAAGAGTATCAAAGAGTTCAAGCCAATGGTCGCTCAGTCCAAACAGTAGAGCATAGGGAAGAGTCTTTTCCATATATAGAGGATCATCTTTCAGTCTTCTGCGTATCTCATCAGCTTTGACACGCGTCATAAACTCTTTGAGTCCCAATATTTGTTTGTAGCTAGAGGCACCCTTTTGTGTATAGGCTCCTAGATCTCTATATACGAAATATATAGCGACAAAAAGAAGGATAACAACCATCAGCGAACTGCCCAAAAAGGTAGATATAGAACCTCCATTAAGTAGCAATATAGATAGCGGTATCATACCGCCTAGTATAAAAACAGAGCCAAAGATCTTAACAAATACCCCTTTTTGTATAGCAACTGATAGACCTACACCTATAAAAATAGATGCAAAAAGTGGCAAAATTATCATCTCTATACCTGAGGTGACAAATGTAGAGTAGAGTGCAAATAGAGTGATAGGCAACATAAGAAGCAGGGAGGTCTTTATAAATGTTTTTCTTATATTTTTAGGGTTTTCACGCATGTATCCCTCTTTTACAGACCATAGGTATAGCATTTCGTTAATCTTGTCAAAACCATCTTTGACACGGGCGGACTCTGTAGATGAGCTTCGTTTGAGTCTGTAACTGCTTTTTTTGTAAAAAAGTATCTCATCCATTAGATATTTTAAATCTTCACTGAGATCCTTGGTGCTTTTGGCTGTTTTTTTCAGGAGAGGATGATCTATTGTTCTCTTTTGGGTGATCTCCATATACCCTTTTTGTGCCAACTCCAGCAGTGCAGCAGAGAAATCAGCATCATCTGTAAACTTATCGTAGATGAGACCAGCTTGGAGTATATCCATATCTTTTGGCAGATTATACTGTACTGCTATCGATCTCTTGTCTGATACCCCTGTATATCTCCGCAAATAAAACCATAGATAGAGTAAAAATCCAGCAAAAACAGGCCAATGCCACCCAACAATAATCTCTTCGGATAGAGTATTTGCCATCACATCTCTACCCTTTAGGTCAAGTATGCCTTCGGGATAGCTCGCCTCTATGGTTACCCCTTCGTGAGGTGCTAAAGAGTTAACTTTGTGTTGAAAGTGATGGGCATCTATCCATAGGGCTGCCCCTGCCTCTTTTTTGGAGCCATAAGTGCCTTGGAAACTTTTGATCTCTATATTGTTTTGGGATAGAGATGGTGGCAGATAAAAATCGCTTGTTATATTCTCTATAGGTATCTCCCACCCCGTCCCTATGACATTCCACCGCACGGCATCATGCGAAGAGTCTATAGATGAGGGAAGTACACCTTTTTGGACTTGATAGCCGATAGTATAGGTATGTATGCCTGTTATCTTGATATCAGGTGATCCTATCCTGATACGGATCATCTCTCCTGAGTCTGTATTGCTGAGTATTACTGTTTGCCACTCTACATCTTTGCCATCCATCTTGACACTGAAGTGATCGATACCCAAATCCTTAGGAAATCCGCTATTTTTGACTGTAAATGGAATATCACGAAAGATACCATGTCTTGAAGCTCCTTGAAAATCATACTCTATACTCTCTGTGATATTGAGTCTGCCATCTTGCTTGACAGTGATGCTCGTATCATATTTGGAGATCTTTTCAGCCAACAGCAGAGTGCTACTTCCTGCAAAGAGGAGAAGAAGAATAAAAAACTTTTTCATAGATCTATTTTGGGCATCTTAGTTGCTGTAGATGCTTCATCCTCATCAAGTTCAAAGTAGTCTCGTTTTTCAAAGTTGAACTTCTGTGCTACAAATAGATCTGGAAAAGATTCAACTTTTGCATTGTTGTCTCTGACGATAGCATTGTAGTATCGTCGTGCATTCTGTATAGCATCTTCTATACTGCTCAGTTCACCTTGAAGTTGCAAAAAAGTTGTGTTTGCCTTGAGGTCAGGATAATCCTCAGCAAGTGCAAAAAACTTACCCAATGCACTAGAGAGCATAGATGCTGCTACCTCTTTCTCTCCCACTGTTGTCGCATCAACGCCTTGTTGTCGTGCTTGTACTACCTTTTCTAGTGTAGAAGATTCATAATCTTTGTACCCCTTGACTGTCTCTACAAGTGCAGGTATCAAATCATAACGCCTCTTGAGCTGTACATCTATATCTGACCAAGAAGCATCCATCCCAGCCCGTAGAGATACAAATTTGTTGTAGATAATAATCGCATACCCAACAATCGCAACCAATACTAACAGTATAATATTTCCAAAATTCATAACTTCTCCTTTTGCATATATTATAACTGAAATTTGTCAAATATCAAAATATGAAAAGTGGTGATTGGATGGCAGAGATACAACTGCTAGTCTAATCCCCGTCTAAAATCAATAATGACTTACTGTCCTCTCTCACTTTGATCTCTCTTTTTGCTTTTCGCTCGTTCCCATCCATCCTCGGCATTGCCAATGAAATAAGGAATTTAAGAGAATGTTAGGGGTGTTGAGTGTTTTGTGAAGCGTAGCTGAATGAAACACTCAACACCAGACCCCTAGTATCTACTGATATTTCGAGCCATACCCCTGCCGTGAATGGCACTAAGTTAAGCAAGAAATCCAATAATTAGCGATTACTATATTCTACAACGGGATGACTGAAAATAGCGTTTATACCTCTAAGGCTAATTTAACTAGAATAGTTCTCATTTCTATGCTATAATAATCCCAAAAAAGAGAATCCTAATGTGCCAAGTATCAAAATACATCAACCCCTTTACAGACTTTGGTTTCAAGAAAATCTTTGGAGACCCAAACAGCACCGATCTGCTCAAAAGCCTACTCAATGATATACTCAAGTTTGAAGGTAGAGACAGGATCAAAGAGATCACCTTTAAAAATGGTGAGTTGTTGCCCGAAGCACCCGAAGAGAGAAAAGCTATCATAGATATGATGTGCGAAGATGAAAAAGGCAATCAATTCATAGTAGAACTCCAAAAGATATCTCAAGAGCATTTCCAAAGTAGAGCACTCTACTATACATCATTCCCTATACAGCAACAAGGTATCAAAGGAGGATGGAACTTTGAACTCACCCCTGTATACTTTGTAGGACTGCTCAACTTTGAGATAGATAGATTTAGAGATAAACCCCAATACCTACACCACGGTAAAATCATAGATATCTACACCAATGATGTGATGTATGATAAACTCAATATGGTCTACCTAGAGATACCCAAACTCAAAAAAACAAAAGAGGAGCTATCCACTCACCTAGAGTGGTGGATATATGTATTCCAAAACTTAAACCGTATGAATGATATACCAACTGAACTCCAAAACGATATCATCAAAAATGCCTTTGATAAAGCAGAGTTCGCCTCAATGCCAAAAAACCAACAAGAGAACTATCATAAGAACCTCAAAGTCTATAGAGACCTACTCAATAGTTTTGACTTTGCTATCAAGAGTGGGCTTGAGGAGGGATTCAAGAAGGGTGAAGAGGAGGGACAGAGAGAGGGGATGAAAAAAGGAATGAGAGAGGGGAAGAGAGAGGGGAAGAGAGAGGGGAAGAGAGAGGGGAAGAGAGAGGGGATTAAGGAGGGGTTGAAAAAAGGTCTTGAAGAAGGAGTGAAAAAAGAAAAGCTCAAAATAGCCAAAAATCTTTTGGCAGCAGATATTGAGTTGGATCTGATCGTGCAAATGACAGGACTCAGCAGGGAAGAGATAGTTATGATGAAAGAGTAGAACCACAGATTCCACAACAACAAAAACCCTATACTTCTCAGACGGTTCTATCTCAAAACTACAAAAAGAGTCAACATTAACACTCACGGACGGATGAGAACAAGCGAAATTTGTCAAATATCAAAATATGAAAAATGGTGATTGAATGGCAGAGGTGCGAGTGATAGTCTAGATTTTAGAAGATTATACTTAATGTATGGTATAATTTTTAGGAGTAAGAAATAAAGATACTAGTCTGATATATTACACAACTTTTTAATTTTCTTTTTTCCGAGTTCTATCTCTCCATGTAGTTCTTCATTGAGGATTATTAGTGAGTTTTTTTCTAATAAATCATCTACTAAATCAAAGTACTTTTTCTTAAAGACTTTGCAAATTGATGAGAACTTGTCCATGTTGTCACTATTAGCTGCTTCAATATACAAACCTTCAATATTTAATGTTATAGTGTCGTCACATACACCTGTATCATTGTACATTTTAAGTCTCATAATATCAACTGCTACATTTGCCAAAAATGTATCATGTTCAGCCTGCTGGTATGCTAGGTTATAGGTTACTGCATTGGTAGCTAGGATGCTTATGGTTACCAATAAAATTGTTTTTATGTTCATAAAGACCTTTCTTGATGATAACGCCTAAGGGACGATGACCCTCAGAGAGTTTGCTAACTTCTTTTTGTTCTTACTGCATTTTAGCTGGTTGAGTCTTAAAATTTCGTGGGTCACTCATTTCTTTTTTTTAGGTTTTATTAGCAATGAATCGTGAATCACCCCCTAGTGTCTTAAGGGATGCTAATTAAATAAAATCCAATATTTTGGGTACCCACAAGGGAAAGGGGGATACCCCTATGAACTACTGCACATTGTAGGGGCAAGCCCTTGAATAGTACAAATGGGTGAAAGTATAAACTAATCCTCATCTAAAATCAATAATGACTTATTACTCTCTCTCACTTTGATCTCTCTTTTTTCTTTTTCGAGACTCTTTTTCTCATCTCGTTCTCTACAGTAAGCCTTGAAAACTTTGACATTTTTTAGATGCTCTTTGTAGCTCTCTGCAAAATCGTGTTTTCCATTTTTGTTGAGCATAAAAAATAGATACTCACTCTGCATAGGGGTGGTTGCCGCTTTGAGGGCTTCGATGGATACGACGCTTAGAGGAGTAGGCGGTAGACCCTTGTGCTTATAGGTATTGAAACGGCTTTTATCATTTTTGATCCGTTCTGGGGTGACTATGGTGCGGGCATATTCCCCATAGTTGAGTGTACCATCCATCTGTAGTCGCATATTTTTTTTGAGTCTATTGTGTATGACAGAGGAGATGGATGACATCTCTGTTTTGTCATTACTCTCTTTTTGGATGATTGATGCTATGATGAGTGCTTCTCTTAGTTGAGTAGCATTGAGGTCATTGCAGAACTGCTCCTTGGCAAATATATCTAGTTGTGTATTTGAGTTATCCAAGAGATATCTCATCACAGTCTCTTCGTTGCTAGATCGTGAGAGGGTATATCTGCCTGATAGGATATTTCCCTCTCTGAAACGGGCGTACTCTCGATAAATCTCCTCTAGTTTTGTCTTGTTTAGCATCATATCTCTTGATATACGGTAGAGCATCTCGTTGGTTGTCTCACCGGCAAATATCTTGATACTGATAGTTTTGGACTCTTTTTTGTGTAGATTTTTAAAAAAAAAGTAGCGTCCCATTTCGGGCTTATCCAATCTATACCACCCCTCTTTGGGGAGGTTTACAAAATTCAATAGAAAACGATCAAAGATATTGACTTCATATCCATGATCCCCTAAAGATTTGGAGATTTCATCTATAGAGGAGCCAGATATGTAGAGAGTCTCTTTTCCATTTTTGATGGGGTTTTCATTGTACATGATGAGCAAAAATAGTATCATTGATATGAGTATCAGTATGAGCGTCACAATACGCCGATAGATAGTTTTTTTTATCATTTTTTACTCTTTTATGCTATTTGTCTCATATATTTTGGATATGAGAAAGGTTGTCTACGGCACCCCTAGAAGCTCCTTGGATATCACTATAATCCCATCGTGATCTCCCATAAGATACTCATCATTGTTGAAGATAACACCACCAAAGGTGAGTTCTATATCTCTCTGAGCCGGTTTTTTGTCATGGCTTTTTCGCGAGCAAGTACCTAGTGCCCAGAGTCCTACAGGGATAGTTTTGGTGATTTTGGTATCTCGTACATATCCGTTGATGAGGATACCTACCCATCCATTGTCTCGTGCAAATTTCATCAGATTTTCTCCGACTACTGCATAGTAAGCAGCACCTACATCTACAACAGCGATGCGTCCAAGTCCTGGCTCTTTGAGCATTGTGATCAAGTCACTATTCTCCTCATCGAGCTTGATAGTGGCGATAGGACCACAACAGTTCTCTATACCTCCGTATGATTTGTAATCATGAGAAAGCACTTGAGCTTCATCTCGATGCTCATCACATGTATCTGCGGTAATATACTCCATCTTTTCCCTTCAGTTTAGGCTACTCCAACAAAAGAAAGCTATTTGGGTGTTTATTTCGTTGGGTAGCCTTATGGTATTTTTATATAATATTATACTCAAAGAGTTCTTGTATTTTACTATCATAAGGTTATCAGAGGCTCTCTATAATCAAATCCTATACCAAACTTTGATAAAATATCATTGCAATAATTAAAACAAAGTAGTTTGATGATGAAAGTAGTGACAGGGGTAGTGGGCAATGACATTCATGTGGTTGCCAATAGACTGATAGATATTTCTCTTGAAGAGCGTGGTTTTGAAGTTTTCAATCTAGGAGTCAATACTTACCTAGAAGAGTTTATGGATGCAGTGATCGAGACAGATGCAGATGTGTTGTTGATCTCATCACTCAATGGAGAAGCTGAGGGGTGGTGTCGTGATCTGCGTATTCTAAAAGATCAGTATGATTTTCATGATGTGGTATTTATGATAGGGGGCAATCTAGTAGTAGGTGAAGTGACTGCTGAGGAGATAGTACCTAGATTTGAGAGTTATGGATTTGACCTAGTGTTTCATCAGGTAGATCTCAACGAGGGTATTGACCAGCTCGAAGCACTGCTAAAGGAGCGAAGATGAATCTACTCCAAAGAGAACGAGAGATCATCGTTCGCAATGAGTATATAGATAGGTTTGATTTTGATGAAGTGCGAGAGTTCATCGCTGGAGCTAGTAAAGATCTCTTTATCTCTCATCGGTTCAAGAACTCTAGCGAGATACTTGTGCAGCCTCGTGGCGGTTTCCCTACTTACGATAAAGTTTTCCAACTCTACAAAGAGTTCAAAGATGCCAATGTCGATGTCCTGCCACTCACCATCGACTCCAACACCAGACTCAACGACTACGCCACAGCCAAAAAGATGTTGGCTCTCTCAGAAGAGAACGATACAGATATGCTCAATGGCTATCCACTCGTAAATCATGGTTACCGTACCACACGCAAGATGATCACACACTACAACACCCCTGTGAGTCTGCGTCATGGTACTCCAGATGCAAGACTTTTGGTAGAGGTGGCACTAGCTTCTGGTATATTTGAGATAGAGGGTGGACCTATCACCTATCTACTCCCATACTCCAAAAACTTCCCTATGGATAAAGCATTTTTGTACTGGAAATATGTAGAGAGAGTCTGTGCCTCCTACTCCCAGCTAAATGAACCGATCAACCGTGAATCATTTGGACCACTCTCAGCTACACTGCAACCACCAGCCATAGTCATCGTCATACAGCTCCTAGAGATGCTACTCTCACTAGAAGAGGGGGTTAAGTCATTCTCTGTGAGCTTTTCACAAACAGGATCTATGATCCAAGATATAGTCTCCTCCAATGTCATCAAAAAGTTAGCCCGTCACTACGCAGACAAGTTTGGACATGAAGATGCGACCGTCAATCTAGTCTACCACCAATGGATGGGTGCATTCCCGTACAACAGAGAGTACTCTGACTCTCTCATCAACACCTCCACTGTCATAGCAGCGATGGTAGGAGCAGATAAGATCATCACAAAGACCCGTAACGAAGCCTTCGGTATCCCTACTAAAGAGGCAAATGCCCTAGCCGTAGCCAATGTCAAATATACCCTAGGTATGCTCAAAGGATTGCCAAAAGTAGGCGATCCTGAAGAGGAGGAGAACCTCACTAACGAGGTCAATGAGATACTAGAAGCTGTATTTAACGATGGAGCAGATACGCTATGGAGACAAGTATTTAACTCTATCAAAAAAGGCTATATCGACATCCCATTCTCCCCACATATCATCAATGCCAACCAAGTCATAACCATCAGAGACAGAGAGAGTAATATCCGCATCCTTAAAAAAGGAAATCTTCCCATCTCAGATAAGAGCTTTGCATTTGAAAAGTCAAAGATAGATTTGCCCAAAGGAGCTAGAGTGGTAGATAAGATTATTCAAGATATTGGAATAATGCTGTAGAGAGTTTCAGTAAAAATATAGTATCATATCAATTAATATAATACTAACTGTAAAGGGGTAAATCGTAATTATGTATCTATACAAGAGATTATCTATATTTATTATACTCTCCACTATGCTTCTCTCCAATATATATGCCCCCACAGCAAGAGAGAGTTTGATCCTGAAACAGTTTGATCAGATTGATAAAGAGCAACAAGATATATTTGATATGCTATCTGAAGAGAACCATAGGATAGAGATGGTCAAAGCAGAAGAGCAGAGAAGGCTAGAGGCTATTGCACTTGCAAAATATTTGGCAGATGAGGAGCAGAGGTTAATAGATGAAAAGATAGCACTTCAAAGAGAGAAAAAGAACAGAGAGAGACTCGAAGTGTTGCGACTAGAGCAAAAGAAGTTAAGAGTGAAGAGAGTTGCAGCGGTAAAAAGAGCAAAAGAGAGGCGTATCACTGCACAAGTTGATCTCTCTCAGCAAAAAATGAGGGTTTATAGAGGTGACAAATTGATCTATACTTGGCTTGTATCTACAGCTAGGAGAGGTTATGTGACACCGGTTGGTAACTATCAACCTCAATTTATCGAAAAGATGCACTACTCTAGACTATACAATAATTCACCTATGCCATACTCTGTCTTTTACAATGGTAATTATGCTATTCACGGTACCAACTCCACAGGAAGACTCGGAAGAAGAGCTTCACATGGTTGTGTTCGACTCCATCCAAAGAATGCAAAAAAACTCTATCATCTTGTAGCAAAGTATGGAAAGAAGAACACCTTCATAAAAATCAAGTATTGATAGTTGATTCGGGTTAATTATGGTAGCCGTGATAAGGTCTGGAGTATGGAGCAACATACTCTTGTGAATTGTAGTCGTAGCCAAAAGGTACAGAGGTGTATGGCAACTGAAGATAGTTGAATATTTTACTAGTTCTTGACCATCCCATAGTTTTGAGTACTTCAGCTACATTGATACCTATGCCTACATAAGCAATACGCTCTTTTTGTGTATACTCATCACTGTTTTTATAGCCTCGTGTATAGTACCCTAGATGAAACTCTCCATATTTCAAGATAGTTGATTCCATACTCTTGAAGCCGCTAAGCTTGAGAGCCAAAAGATACTTTTTGTTGTTGTATTGCGTGAAGATATCCTCGTCACCATCTCTAAATGCCGGTAGATACTCCATACGAAGATCAAGTTTATTTTTGACTTCAGGATACTTCTCTCGGACATAGTAAAAGAGAGCACCTACTGTATTCATCACTATATCTTCGTATGAGAAGCCCTGTGTTTCGCTAAACGAATCTCCTGCCTCCATCATCGCTTGGAAGATCCAAGCACTGAGTGGACCATAGACCATCGACTTCTCCTCCTCTAAGCCCCAATACTCATAGAGTGTCGAAAAACCCAAAGAGAAGATATATGTGGAGTATATATGACCAACTTTATCTGCCCCTCCATACTTGGTATCTTCTGCAAACCAACCCTCCTCAGCAGTTACAGGAGATATACTAAAGTAGTCCCAAAAGGCTGTTCCCCAAGCTAGAGCTAAACCACTAGCTGCTATATTTGTATAGATGACTCTTCTCTCCAACTCCTCTTGGGTGAGAGGTGTTTTGCTCTTGAATGTGATCTTCTCAAATGTAGTTCGTTCATCGATCTCTACTTCACTTGCAGTTAAACCTATAGTTAACAGCAGTGCCAATAAGATATTTCTCATGATTGTATTATCCCCTGATTTAGATCTGATATCTTACCATAATCATCCTGTGTGATTAAAGCTACACTTCAAGATTGACAGAAAGCTCATTTAATAGTTGACTGCTACTATATAGGTGGGGTCATCCTCTTCGTAAGTACAGAAAGGACCAGCTGATTTGAGTGTCTTTTTGCAATCCTCAGAGAGATGCCTGAGGGTAAGTTTTTTACCATATTTTTTATATTTGTCCGTAATAGTATCGATGGCTTCTGCTCCTGAACTATCCATAACTCTCGCATCCTTGAAGTCTATCACTACCTCTTCAGGATCATTCTCTGCATCGAACTGCTCATTGAAGGAGGTCACAGAGGCAAAAAATAGAGGTCCATCGAGTTCATATATCTTTCGTCCTTTTTCATCTGTATGCGTATGAGAAAATATCTTTGCATGTTCCCAGGCAAAGACCAATGCAGAGATGATGATACCAGCTATCACAGCGATAGCAAGGTCTTCAAATACAGTGATGATAGTCACAGTCACCAGTACAAATGCATCTGAGCGAGGCATATGCTTGATACGCTTGATCGAAGAGAATTCAAATGTACCGATACTCACCATAAACATAATACCTACAAGTATCGCAACGGGGATAACCGCGATAACTCCAGAGAAGCTTACCACAAGGATGATGAGTATTACCGCTGCAGTAAATGAGGAGAGTCTTCCAAGACCACCTGATGTAAAGTTGATAATACTTTGACCGATCATCGCACACCCTGCCATGCCTCCAAATAGTCCAGAGGTCATATTGGCTGTACCTAGTGCTACACACTCCTGATTTCCAGAGCCACGCTTGCCACTCATCTCATCAAGTACAGAGAGGGTCAAGAGTGATTCTATGAGACCTACTAGTGCCACTATCAGTGCAGTAGGCAGGATGACCATCATCGAATCCCAAGTAAACAGACTCGTATCAGGCAGTACAAAAACAGGTAGAGAGACACTGGATAGATCTGCCAAATCTCCCACGACTTTGGTATCGATATGCAGAAAGTATGTAACCAGAGTGATAACTATAATTGCGATCAGTCCTGCAGGAGCAGCTTTGGTCAGTTTGGGCAAAAAATACATAGTTGCCATAGTAGCCCCAACAATGATATACATAATATAATTTTCCGAAAAACTTGCACGGATGATATCTATCCAACTGCTATACTGCTCTACATTTTGAGGTGCCAAAAAGGGAAACTGTGCCAATGCTATAACAATAGCAAGACCATTTAAAAAACCAAAGAGAGCAGGTTGCGGTACAAGACGGATAAACTTACCCATCTTCATCATTCCGATAGCTATCTGTATGACTCCTGCTATGATGGAAGTGAGCAGGATATAGTGCAGTATCATTATGGAGAGTGCCTCTTTGCCAAGCTCAGGATGGAGTTTGCTCGCAGCAAGTCCGAGACTTACGAAAACCACAGCTACAGCACCGGTAGCTCCAGAGATCATACCGGGTTTACCACCTATGAGTGCAGTCACAAGCCCTATAATAAATGCACCATAGAGTCCCACCACGGGAGAGACCCCGGCGATAAATGAAAATGCTATCGCTTCAGGTATAAGAGCTACTGCGACAAGTGCTCCCGAGAGGAGATCATTTTTAATATTTTGTTTTGAGTAGTTTTGTATGTTGAACACAGAATTTCCTTATATTTTAAAGAGGAGGGTAAAATTTTTGGAATTTTAGCATAGTTAACCATAATGCTATATAAATATAAATTAAAATGACCTTGCAGTAAGCAGGAGTGCAGTAAACCGCACTACCTGACTTGGATGAGACTGTTATTTTTTCTCAACAGCTTCAACGCCTTTCTCAGCGCCTTTCTTAACACCAGAAACTGTACCTTTGGCTGTCTCTTCTATAAGACCAGCAGCAGCTCCAGCAACACCGCCTACAACGGCACCTGCTACTGGTACTACTTCATTACCTTTTTTTGCTCCTTCAACTGCACCGTCAGTAGTTCCTTTAACAGCACCTGTAGTTGCACCTACAACACCGCCTACAGCACCACCAACTGCACCGCCTGCAACTTTACCTGTCTCTTGGACAACGGCTTCGCCTTTATCTACAGCTTCATTGGCAGATACTGAACTAGTTAGAGCTAGAAGTGTCCCAACAGAAATAGCAATCCCGGTAAAAATATGTTTCATATTTATCTCCTTGAGGAAAAATTATGTATTGAAAATACACTCTTAGTTTACATCAATTAAACTTAAAATAGTATCATTACATCAATCAATCAACTATAAAGTAATAAATCATGATCAAAATCACTAACTTAACAAAAAGCTTCCATGCGGTTCCTCTTTTTAAAGATTTGAATTTTATACTTGCTCCTGGCAATCGTATAGGTTTGGTAGGACGCAATGGTTCCGGAAAATCTACACTATTCAAAATCATCATGGATGAGGAGCATTATGATGAGGGTGAAATCACCGTATCCAAGGGGTATACTATTGGTGCATTGAAGCAGCATATAGAGTTCAGTCAACCGACTGTCATCGCAGAGTGTGCAGAGGTATTGAGTGAAGAGGAGCAGTACAATCTATATAAAATAGAGAAGTTACTCTTTGGATTGGGTTTTAGTCAGAGTGATCTAGAGAGAGACCCTATGAGCTTCTCTGGTGGATATCAGATACGGATCAACTTGGTCAAACTACTCGCCACAGAACCAAACCTGCTACTACTAGATGAACCCACTAACTATCTGGATATTGTCTCTATGCGTTGGCTCAAGGGATTTTTGCGAACTTTTGAGGGAGAGGTGATACTCATCACGCATGATAGAGAGTTTATGGATGCGGTGACGACACATACGATGGGGATTCACCGAAAGGGGTTGAAGATCATCAAAGGGGATACTAAAAAATACTATAGACAGCTGATTGATGATGAGATCCACTATGAGAAGATGAGAGTAAATCAGGAGAAGAAGATATCAGAGCTGGAAGATTTCATAGCACGCAACAAAAGCAGAGCCTCTACAGCTGCTATGGCACAAGGAAAAGTCAAAGAGCTAGAGAAGATCGAAGTGATGGAGAAACTACAAGGTGAATCAGATCTGAGTTTTAAATTTACATATAGAGAGACACCGGCAAAACGCCTGTTAGAAGCCAAAGAGTTGGGATTTGGATATGATCCCGACAAGCCACTCTTCAGAGATATATCATTTTTTTTAGAAAAAGGAAAACGGATCGCCATCATAGGTAAAAATGGCAAAGGAAAATCAACACTCCTCAACTATATAGCAGGGGAGCTGCCCAAACAGAGTGGTGAATGCTACTACCATCCTGAAACTGCATTTGCCCACTTTGGGCAGACCAATATAGAGAGACTATCTTCTAGCAATACGATCATAGAGGAGATACAGAGTGTTGATCTCAAGCTAGGATTCTCATCTGTGAGATCGATATGCGGTACGATGATGTTCGGTGGTGAGTTGGCAGACAAAAAGATAAGCGTCCTATCTGGTGGAGAGCGGAGCAGGGTGATGCTAGGCAAGATCATAGCTACTCCTGCCAATCTGCTACTCTTGGATGAGCCTACCAATCACTTGGATATGCAGTCGATCGATTCGCTCTGTGATGCTATCGAAGCATTTGAGGGGTCTCTACTCATGGTAACACACTCAGAGATGCTGCTGCGTCGTCTAGCTGACCAGCTCATCATATTTCATGATAATGGAGCAGAGTTCTTTGATGGAGATTATGAATCATTTCTCGAAAAGATAGGGTGGGAAGATCAGCAATATGAGGAGAGTACCAAACCCAAAAAAGAGTCAAGCAGTTCTACTCTCTCCAGAAAAGAGTTAAAAAAACAGCGATCTGATCTCATAGTAGCGAGAGGAAAAGTGATCAATCCACTCAAGAGAGAGATAGAGCAGTGTGAGACTGAGATCATAAGACTAGAGGAGTCAGTTGAACAGAGCAATGAACTTCTGATAGATGCCTCCCAAACAGGAGATATAGGTGAGATACAATCCCTCTCCAAGAGAATAGCCAAAGAGAGTAGTGAGATTGAGATACTTTTTGAAAAGCTAGAAGATGCACAGGAGTCATTTGATGAGATTTCTCAAAAGTATGAGAGAGAGTTGGCGGTGTTATAGTGAATGATTCAAAGATAGGGGTAGAGTTATTTGCTATTGGTATAGTCAGCAGAGCAACTCTAGCAGGCGACTTAAAAATCCAGAGAGAGAAAACCTCTGCAAAACACTTCAGGAGTAATCTATGTTTGTACCATCTCTGATTTACCATCAATCATGCCAGTCAAATTGTCAACTATATCTGCCTGACACATTTGGAATGTTGTGTTGGAATGTCTATAAGAAAAACAACAAACACCCAGATTTTCATCCATTTGTAGGGACCTTAATAGAGAAAAAGCCTATAGATCTCCTCCTCTTTCAAGAGGCAAATTTCAAAAACAATGGTACTTGTGTCTTTCCTGGTTTTTCATTTGATGCAGCTGCCAATCTAGAGTTGAAAGGCAAATTTTATGGTGTATTGACAGCAGGAAAAGCCAAATCAGAAAATCCACAAGCCTATCTCTCCAAAGAGAGGGAGGGGATACTGGGTTCGCACAAGAGTCTGCTGCTATGTAACTATAGGTTCAGAGATGGTACGACACTTTTGGTACTCAATATACATGCTATCAACTTCAGAGAAAATCAGAGATATATAGAGGAGTTGGATATAATTTACTCTTATGTTCAAAAGCATGAAGGTCCCATGATCGTCTCTGGGGATTTTAATAGTTGGAATGCAAAACGCATGCAGAAACTTCAAGGACTCAAGGATCTGCTCTCTCTTAGATCAGTAACATTCGCAGAGAGTAGCAGTATCAAATCATTTATGGGGCATCAACTGGATTTTATATTTTATCGTGGATTGGATCTTTTGGACTCTTCAGTCATAGATGGTCAGGGACTCTCCGACCACAACCCACTATTTGCACAGTTTAGGAGCCGGAAAAAAGCTCCTTAGGCTACCCCAAGGAATATACTATTAGCCTTAGTATCAGTAGATAGCAGCATAAACTATCTGGGCTATGATATTGGATCCCTCAACATTTGGGTGTATTGTATCAGGAAAGAGCTCTTCTGAGTCACTCAATTGGCTATAGAGGTCTAACACTTCAACCCCTGTATTTTGGGCAACGATATCAATCATCGGAATGATCTCTTCTCTGATAACCCTATCTGTGATACCTGCTGTTCCAGAGTAGGCAGGTGTTGGATATGCTATCCATACTTCCGGACTACTTGGCAGTGCTTGATAGCTCTCTATAAGTGCAGTATAGTCTGAGATAAATTCACTTTTGTATTTCCAATTGATAGATTTTGAATCATTGGTACCCAGTATGATGACAACTATCTCAGGATTATATGCTTGTGATTGTGCGAAAGATGCACTTTTAGAGTATGGAACATTCCCTTTTTTTAACACTGTGGCACTTGTCAGTCCAAAGTTTTCGATCGACCATTCGGCACCTGCCAATGCAGAGAGTTGAGATGGATAACTCTCTGTATGACGATTATCTAGACCATAACCATATGTGACACTGTCACCTACACATGCTACACGAACAGACTCACTTATATCTTCATTTTTCGGAGCCTGAGCTGCTGCTGTATGATTCTCTATAGATGAACCACCGCAAGCAGTGAAAAAGACCAATATAGTTAATAATAAATATACTCTAATATAACTCAAGAAGAAACCTTTTTAAAAATTTGGAACAAAGTATAGCAAAAATTTTTATAACCATCATAAAGTGATCGTAAATACTGCACCATTAGTTAGTATTGTATAGTCCATATCTATATCTCTACGATATTTAAATTTGTTATTCGTTTAAAGTGTTTGATATTTACAGAAATATCTCTAGCAAATTATACTCATCTATGCTGAACTCATCATAAGGCTAACCTATACAATGATCGTTCACTTACAATTCATAAATAAAGAGTAAAATACTCTTTTATTTTGCAAAAGATTCATCCAAAGGGAAAAGTACGATGAAAAAAATCATATCTATACTCTTCGTAAGTTATCCTCTTTTTGCTATATCACTACCTGAGCTTGTCAGGATCGGTCTCAAAGAGAGCACTGTGGTCAAAAAGAGTCAAACCCAAATAGACTATGCTATAGAGAAGAGAGAGGAGAGTCAAGCTGAGCAGCTGGGCAGTATCAACCTAGTGGCTAGCTACACACACTTTAGCCTCCCAAGAACTCTAGCTCCTCTGACACCTATCACGATGAGGGATCCCATCGCAGCTGCCAATGTCTCTACCACTCAAAATCTGTTTGGTACAGGAGTAGCTTACTCTGTGCCTCTATTTACCGGTTTTGCCCAGACGAGACAGATAGAGATGGATTTGATCTCTACACAATTGGCTCAGAGTAAATCGACTCTAACCAAAGAGCAGCTAGTCTACAATATAAGTTCACTCTATCTATCTGTATTGGCACTAAAAGAGATGTATAGTGCACAGCAAAACTATGTAGGGACACTCAAAAAACTGGAACAACAGATCTCTGATGAAGTCAAGTTTGGTAAAAAAGCAGAGATCGATCTCCTCAAAGCACAGAGTGATCTACAGGGAAACTCATCCTATCTTGAGATACTCAAGGGCAATATTGTCATCACCAAAGCCTCTCTGGCAAGTCTGGTAGGTATGGATCATATCGGTACAATGAAACATATCAAAGTCTCTGTAACTCAACCAAACTATAGTACCGGCAGACTACTCGCAGACTCATCCGGACTAGATAGAGTTCTTATCACTGATCTCAATCTTAAAAAAGCAGGCAAGGGTGTAGAGAAGAGCAGAGCCGGCAAGCTGCCACAGATATTTTTGGATAGTTATTATGGATACAACTATGGTCCCAATGATGATAGCAACCCTAGAAGCGGTGTCTGGGAAGATCAAAACAGTTGGCAGATTGGTCTTAGTGTAAAGTGGGCACTTTTTGATTTTGGCAAAAATGATGCTGTAACACAAAAAGCAAAGATTGGTAGAATAGAGGCTGAGCTTGAGAAGCAACAGACGATGCTCGATCTCAGGAAGTCACTCATCGAAGCCCAAGAGAAGATCAAACAGGAGTATGCCAACTACCAGAACAATCTCAAACAACTTGCACTGGCAAAAAAAAGTGAAAAGATAGAGAGTGTTCGCTATCTCAATGATGCAGCAACTCTCAATGACCTACTCTATGCCAAAAGCAAAACACACTTGGCAGCGGCAAAGCTGATCGAGAGCAGATACAACTATCAGAAAGGGAAATTTTATATGGATTATCTACTAGAGAGAGGTGTTGAGAGATGAAAAAGATCTTAAGTCTGTTACTTCTCATCGTTATCATATTTTTTGCAGCAAAACTCCTAAAAGAGCGGAAAAGTACAGCAGAGAGCGTTGCAACTCCTACACTGCCTCTATTGACGATCTCTCTGATAGAGGCAAAAGAGGGAAGTGCAAAGAGAAGAGAAAATTTTCTTGCCCTATTGGCATCACAGAGAGAGGCGAAGATCTCCACCAAGTTGAGCGGCTATATCAAAAAAATAGCTGTTTTGGAATCACAAAAAGTCAAGAGAGGTACACTGCTCGTAGAGATCGACAATGGAGAGCTTCTAGCTTCACTCAAAACACTCGAAGCGACACTCAAACAACAAAAAAATGACTATCTTCTCAGCAAAAAGATCTATGATCGCAATCAAAAACTCCATAAGGCAGGTGCACTTCCACAAGAGAAGCTCGAAGAGCTGGAGATCGGTCTGGAGGGAAAAAAGACACAGATAGTGAGCAGTGCTGAGAAGATCAAGCAACTCTCTATACAGCTTGAGTATTTGGATATCAGAGCACCCTATGATGGTACTATAGGGCGGATTCTTGTAAGAGAGGGCAATCTTGCTACTCCGGGACAACCTATCTTGACACTGAGTCAGCCACAACAGAAGATGACTTTCTCTTTTGCACCCCAACATCAATATATAAAAGAGGGGCAATCTGTTCTGAGAGAAGGCAAGAGCATCGGCAGTATCAAAACCATCTATACTCAAGCAAAAAATGGTCTCTCAGTAGCAGAGGTAGAGCTGATAAAGCCATTGGATTTGCCGGAGGGTACTTTCATCTCTATAGATGTAGTGCTAGGAGAGTATAAGGGGTGTATTGTACCTTCAGATACATTGGTACACAAGCGTGATGCTACTCAAGTCATGCTCTATAGAGAAGAGAAGTTTACCCCATTCGATATAGAAGTGCTGTATGCCAATGACGAAGAGGCACTGATACAACCTTGTCCTAGAGGAGATATAGCACGGGGGAGTGAGACTAAGCTCTCAAAACTCCCCTTTTATGGCAAAATAAAGATCAGGAGTATAGAGGATGAGTAGGGAGAGTACATCTTGGATCGAGCGACTCCTGAGGCGCCCCCACTTTATCATCTCCTTTTTGGCACTTTTTGTCTTTATCGGTATCATAGGGTACAGCAAGATAGATCGAAATCTTTTTCCCAATTCCAACTACCCGGAAGTAGCGATTGTCATCGTAGAGCCTTCTGCATCTGCCAAAACTATCGCTGCGAATGTCGCTGTTCCTGTTGAAGAGGAGCTCTATACCCTCGATGAGATCAGGAGAGTCACCTCTTCGACCATCGATGAAGTGACAGTGATCAACGCAGAGTTTGAGTATACCAAAGATATCAATAACGCTCTCAACGATGTCAACAATGCCATCGCCAAGATACGCTCCAGACTCCCTATGGATATCCGTGAACCACAGGTGATCAAGATCACAGAGGCGACACCTCCTGTTGTCATCTATGCTATGATTCCGGAGAGAGGAAGCTCCTACGAAGATCTCAGAGAGTTGGCAAATGGAGAGATCAAGCACAAACTGCTCAAAACACCCGGAGTCGCCAATGTCGATATCTTTGGTGGCTATGTGAAAGAGCTTCAGATCATTATCGATAAAAACAGGCTCGATCAGTATGGATTGACACTGGGCAGTGTGATGGCACTTTTACAGAAAAATGATAGAGAGTATGCACTGGGTATTGTGACAAATAGGGAGAACCGATACCTTCTCAAGATAGCAGGCAAGCGAGACCAAGTCAACAAGATAAGATCTCTCGCATTAACACCTAGCCTAAAACTCTCTGATGTGGCAGAGGTCTACTTCGGTCACTATGAGAATAGTGCACTCTATTATGGCAACAGTCAAAAAGCGATCGCCCTCTCCGTGCAGAGATCGACCACTGCCGATGTGGTCAAGACGATCGATTCTGTAGAAGAGGTCATCGATGGGTTTGCCAAACGCTACCCCAATATCAATTTCCAAGTAACCGATACACAAAAAGATACGATCAAGCTCAGTACAGACAATATGTTCGAGTCTCTGAGAGATGCGATTGTTATGGCAACGATCGTTGTATTTCTCTTTTTGGCAAGCTTCAGGCAGGTGATGATCGTCTTGGTCACGATACCGATCGTCTATGGGGCTACGATCGCACTGATGTGGCTTGTGGGGATCGACTTCAATGTTATTACGCTGACAGCTATCATACTGGCACTAGGACTGCTGCTGGATGATACCGTCGTGGTGATGGAAAATATAGAACGGCACTACAAAGAGATGCATGAAGAGATCCACAAATCAGTCTTTGTCGGAACCAAGGAGATCATGTTTGCCGATCTCAGCGGTACAGTTACTACGATGATCGCCCTAGCTCCCGTTCTTTTCGTGGGCGGATATCCGCAGACTATTTTTCAACCGCTCATAGGGACACTTCTGCTTGCATTGGCTGCCTCTTATATCATCTCTATTACGGCTGTTCCTCTGCTCTCGCTCTATTTTCTCTCTATTGATACTCCTTGGATACGAAAGTCAGAAGATTTTTTTCATCGCTATATCGAACAGGCGAATCAAAAAACCGTTGATTTTTTTCGGGGTGCTGTTGAGTTGGCACTCGACAACAAAAAAGCTGCTATTGGTTACTTCGTCATTCTCCTTCTCCTGTTTGTGATCAGTGTCAAGGGTGTCATGCCTGTAGTAGGCAAAGAGTTGACACCTCCTATGGATACTGGTGAGCTCAATGTCAAGATCACAGTCGATGCTAACCTCCCTATAGAGAGATCCGAAGAGATTGTCATGGAGGCAAATAGGCTTTTCAACTATGAGGCGAAGGTGTTGCGTATCTCTGCGAGTATCGGGAATGAGCCGGGAGTGATGAGTATCGGTGCAGGCGGAGGAGTCGATCAGATCGCTATCAAAGCAAGTTACATCAACCGATTTGAGAGAGATCTAACCATCTGGGATATCGCCAGAGAACTCAGAACAAAGTTGGCAAAGATACCGCATGTCAAAACACTCGAAGTATCACCCGCAGGCGGAAGTCCGATGAAGAGTATTCGTGGGAGTGTCGATGTACTGCTCAGTGCAACCAATTTTGATCAACTTAAAGAGGCAGGCAACAGAATCGAAAAAGTGATGTATCAGACTCAGGGACTCGTCTCCGTTACGAGGACTTGGGAAGATGACAAGGTCGTCTATACGATGGATATAGATGAGTCCAAAGCCCTACAGTATGGCTTGACCAATGATATGATTACTAGAGAGATACAGATGTTGATACGCGGTGGTATCATCGCAAGCTTCCCCAAGCAGAACAGTGCAGATTATCTCGTCAGAGTATGGCTCCCCAAATCTCAGAACGACTCTATGGAGAAGATACTCTCGACACTTATCCCCACCAAAGAGGGCAGAGTACCTTTGAAGACATTCGCCTCGCTCTCTTCACACAAAGAGCCGAGTACGATCACTAGAGAGGGACTCAGCTATACTTTGGATATCTACGGTAACCGTGAAAAAGCTGCCATTACACACATCATGGACTCCTTTGAGAGAGCTGCACTAGAGCAAAATCTCACACTCCCCGATGGAGTAGAGATGGAGCAGACAGGAGATATCAAGCAGTTCAAAGAGTCAGCAGGCAGGATGATAGGTGCGATCGGTTTTGCCATTCTTTTTATATTTTTGACACTAGTTGCGATGTTCAATTCGATCAAAATATCTCTGATGATTCTAGTCTCCATCCCGCTTACGATCATAGGTGGCTCTTGGATCCTGTTGCTACTCGACTACCATGTATCTATGCCATCTATGATGGGCTTTATACTGTTATCTGGCATCATAGTCAACAATGCCATACTACTCATACACTTTGCTATAGATCGTATGTCTGATGGGTTGAACAAACGAGATGCCATGATAGAAGCTATTACGCTAAGAAGCAGACCTGTTTTGATGACAGCCTTCTCTGTCTCTGCCGGTATGCTTCCAGTAGCACTTGGCTCTGCCATAGGTTTGGAAAAATTAGCTCCCTTAGGTGCAGTAGCGATAGGCGGATTGATCATAGGCACCCTGATGACACTTCTCTTTATCCCCCTAGTCTTTATCTGGACAGTAAGAGAAGATGAGATGAAGGAGGAGGTTTATGAGACAGACAAATAATATAAGTTGTCAAAAAATCATCGACTGACTATAAACTATATCATCTGAACCACTCTATTTTAGTAGTATGTCATCTGACTAATCTCATCATAAACATTTAAAAAACACCCTATAGGCTACTCTATTCTTCGTCGAAACATCCAAGATGCCAAGAGTAGAGAGATAAAGCCTAGTAGTAGCATAGGGATAATAAGCTCTAGTGCAATGAGAAATGATATATCTTTAAGGAATACCCCTTTGAGGAGTATCAAAAAGTATTTGAGTGATATGATATCAGTTACGGGGATGAGCCACTCGGGCATATTCTCTACAGGTGTAGCAAAGCCCGACATCAGTATGGATGGTACCATTACTACAAACGCACCCAAAACTCCTTGTTGCTGAGTTGCCGATAGAAGTAAAGGGGTCAGGTGATGCTAACAACCATAGCCATTAGCGATGGGATGGAATGATAGCATTAGCATCACCTGACCCCTTTACTCTTTACTCTTTTGATCAATACTTAAGTTGATAAATATGCTACAATAACTTATTCTTATAAAAGAATTTATTAGTGGAGTTAGAGATAGTGAGTTATCATTATCACCCCTTATGTTTTAAGTGTAGTAAAAGTTTCT